>NZ_QGNK01000025.1:0-74770 GCF_003336925.1 Rhodococcus sp. Eu-32
CCCAGACGGGAAGAATGAAGCAAGAAGACGTCACACCCACACCCCACAAGGCATGAGCGCCAAAAACATTCGGCACTGACATTCATCGACACACTGTTGAGTTCTCAAAGAACACGCGCACACCATCCACTCGCAGACTCACGCCTGCCAGCATCAAGGGCAACTGTTCCAGTCTATCCCAGCTTGGTCTCGGAAGCAAACTTCCGACTCTTGGGGGACACGCTATATCAGGCACTCCGTACAACCTCGTTGTCTCCGGCCTCTCGGCTCGGAGTCGGTGTCCGTGTCGCTCTGACTCGACAAAAGTTACGCGAGCAGACTGCACCACGCAAATCCCCAGGTCGCGTCGACAACTCCCCACGTTTACGCAGGTAGCGGATGCGCGAGGGGCGTTCTCCAGCCCACGCTGAAGGAAACCGTCGACTGTGACGCCGGACATACCTCTACCTTCGGCGCACTGATATCGCTCGAACATGCTCCGGCACAGCAACATTCGTCTCGACATCCGAGGCAATCCGCGGTGTGCCCACCGTTTCGACCATCGGGACGACGCCGGCCCACACTCCCCCCGCCTCGATGTCGGCGGCGTCGTCGACCGGATCACCGGCCCGCGACTTGACCGACGCCTCGTACAGAGGAAGCGCCAATACCGCCGTCGCCGCCAGCTCTTTGCGTGTGTGGGGACGGAGATGCGCGCTTCTCCCCTCGACGACCTGATCGACGATCGCGTTCAGTGCACGCACGCGTTCGCCGTGGTCGGTGACGACTCGGGGGGTTCCGACCACCACCGCACTCCGGTAATTCATCGAATGATGGAACGCCGACCTCGCCAGTACGAGCCCATCGAGCGCCGTCACCGTCACGCAAATTCTCCAGCGGGTGCGTCGACCAGACTCCTGGCCGCGACCGATCCGTGGAGATACAGGCTTCCACCGCGGTCCGGGCCGTCGAGATCGACGCCATACGCAGTGGGTAGGACGCGCACGGAGCCGTCGACAACCACGCCCATGTGACAGATGCGTGACGACGCGAGCACGTCGACCAGGTCGGCGCGATCGCTACGGGCACGGCCTCGGCCACGTTTGATCGTCGTTCTGGGCGTCGGCGACAACGGGGTCTCGTAGATGCTCACCTCGTCGATCGTTGTCGACAACTGGCCCGATGTCATGGTCCACTGAACGCGATTTTCCATAGGCCACTGTGCAGGTGTTGGGAGCATCCGATGTTGCCGTCTTCGCTCACGATCACGCTCGATCGGTCGGGTACGCGTACCTTGCCGGTCCAGATCGCCGATCGAATTCGGTCCGCGATCAGCGACGGCGAGATCCGTGGTAACACTCGATTGCCCAGCAGCAGAGCGCTTTCCGGCGAGATCGGCGTGGCTCGAGGCGTCGTCGAGCAGGCCTACGAACAATTGATCGCTGAAGGGTGGATCGAAGCGCGTAGCGGGTCCGGTACATACGTGCGCCGCATCTCCTCGTCCACCGGGACCCGAGTTGGGAGGACAGCGTCCTCTCCCCCGCCCACCGCCACCACCCACCGCCGTCGGATACGACTCGGGACGGGCACCCCGTGGATCCCGCCTCGACTCCCTACAGCGTGGAAGCGTGCATGGCGCGACGCCGGCGCTGCTCCACACCCGCAGATCTATCCCGACCCACTCGGTGAGCCGCGGTTGCGCGACGCCGTCGTCGACCTGCTGGCCAGGGCGCGCGGCCTGCACACGGACTCGAGCTCGGTCGTCGTCACCACCGGCAGCATGCACGGTCTCGGCCTCGCACTGGCCGCGCTTGCCGACCCCGGAGTCGACGACTCTCCCGTGCTCGCTCATGAGAATCCGGGTTATCGCGTCGCAACGACGACCGCTCGTCGCGCCGGGTGGTCGCTGTTCGACGTCCCCGTCGACGCCGACGGAATGGTGCCCGACCACCTCGATTCCGCGCCAGCGCAGACACGCGCCGTGTATGTCACGCCGTCGCACCAACATCCGACGGGAGGACTGCTTCCGGTGGGCCGTCGACGAGCCCTCGCCGACTTCGCGCGAACGCGTGACGTCATGATCATCGAGGACGACTACGACTCCGAATTCCGTTACGACGTAGCACCTTTGCCGACGATTGCGGAGTTCGCACCGGATCGCACGATCTATCTCGGGACCGTCGCGAAGACGTTCGGCGGCGGCATCAGACTCGGATGGCTCGTCGCACCACCGCACATCGTCCAAAAGATCGCGTCCGTGCGCGCCGACACCGGTGACTACCCCTCCGTGCCGGTTCAGAACGCGATGGCGTCGCTGCTGCGCGACGGCGAGTGGGATCGGACGGTCCGAGCGGCGCGCCGTCGCTACCGAGAGCGCGACCGCCGCGTCACCGCGGCACTCGCGCCCTACGGCGAACTGCGCGGCGTCGGCGCCGGGATGCACACGACGCTGCTGTTACCCGAACACACTGCGACCGACGTTGCCCGTATGGCGGCCGAGGAGGGCGTCGACGTCGACACGCTCGCGAGTTCGACCAGAAGCCCGTCCCCGATCGCCGGTTTGCTCGTCGGCTACGGCTCCCTGTCCGACGAGGACCTCGTCTATTGCCTCGATGTGCTCACGAGTGCCCTCGACTCCGTGACCCGCTGACTCGAAACGCCTGGTGTCGCAGCAAGTTTCGAAGGGAAGAGCCTGTAGAACGCGTCAGCTGACGCGTTCTATGTTGCCGCCCAAGGCGGTCAGGTTCTCCACGAACCGCGGGTAGCCGCGGTCGATGTGATAGACGTCGTGCACCTCGGTGACGCCGTCGGCGCACAGACCCGCGAGGACGAGGCCCGCGCCGGCTCGAATATCCGACGACCACACCGGCGCGCTCGACAGCTGCGGCACCCCCCGCACGACCGCAT
The DNA here is from genome assembly GCF_003336925.1 of Rhodococcus sp. Eu-32. Taxonomy (NCBI): domain Bacteria; kingdom Bacillati; phylum Actinomycetota; class Actinomycetes; order Mycobacteriales; family Nocardiaceae; genus Rhodococcus; species Rhodococcus sp. Eu-32. The sequence goes on from NZ_QGNK01000025.1 coordinate 2,887, forward strand.
GGTGACCGTCGGTTCTCGCGTCGGCTCCGAGTCGAATCATTTCCTCGACGAACCGGAAGCGCGCTTCGAAAACGTTCTCGGTGATCATCGACGTTCCGTTCGCGACGGCCGCAAGACCGATGGCCATCGGCTGTAGATCCGTCGGGAATCCGGGGAACGGCAGCGTCGCGAAATTCACGGCAGTCGGACGCTCGTGCTGGACGACGCGGAAACCGTCGGGCTCTGAGGTCACCTCGGACCCGGCCGCGCGCAACTTGTCGAGTACCAGAGACAGGTGCTTCGGGTTCACGCCGCGCACTCGGACGTCGCCACGCGTCATGGACGCTGCGATACCCCACGTCGCCGCGACGATGCGGTCGCCGATGACACGGTGGGTGGTCGGCTTCAACGATTCGACACCCTTGATGGTCAGTGTCGACGTGCCCGCTCCGGTGACGTTGGCGCCCATCTCGTTGAGCATGTTGCAGACGTCGACGATGTCCGGCTCGCGCGCGGCATTGTCGATGACCGTTTCCCCCTTGGCGAGCACAGCCGCCATCAGGATGTTCTCGGTCGCGCCGACGGACGGGAACGCCAAGCGAATGTTGGCGCCGCGCAGCTCGTCGGCCTCCGCGACGACGCAGCCGTGCTGAATTTCGCTGTGGGCGCCGAGCAGCCGCAGGCCGGACTGGTGCATGTCCAGAGGCCGCGAGCCGATGGCGTCGCCACCCGGAAGCGCAACCACTGCGCGCCTGCACCGCGCGACGAGCGGGCCGAGCACGCACACCGACGCCCTGAACTGGGTAACAGCCGGGAAGTCGGCGTGATGTTTCGGTTCGGCAGGCGTCGTGATGCGGACGACGTCGCCTTCGAGCTCGACATCGCAGCCAAGGCCGCGCAGCACCTCGGCCATCAGCGGTACGTCGAGAATGTCCGGGCAGTTGGTTATGGTGCTCGTGCCCTCCGCCAACAGCGCGGCCGCCATCAGTTTCAGAACGCTGTTCTTGGCGCCCCCGACCGACACCTCGCCGACGAGTCGGTTTCCTCCGGATACCAAAAAGCGTTCACTCACAATTCGACAGCGTAGCCAGGGAAGCGCGACGGCATCCGAGCGGTACCGTGACTTCATGGCTGTGCACCTCACCCGCATCTACACGCGTACCGGCGACGACGGCACCACAGGACTCAGCGACTTCTCACGAGTCACCAAGAACGACCCACGCCTCGTCGCGTACGCCGACTGCGACGAGACCAACGCAAGCTTGGGAGTTGTTCTGGCTCTTGGTAATCCGCCGCAGCAGGTCGCCGACGTGATTCGCACGATCCAGAGCGATCTGTTCGACGCGGGTGCGGACTTGTCCACTCCGATCGTCGAAGACCCGAAATATCCACCGCTGCGTATCGACCAGAGCTACATCGATCGCCTCGAAGCATGGTGCGACGAGTTCAACGAGAATCTCGAGCCACTGACGTCGTTCATCCTGCCCGGTGGTACCCCGTCGGGAGCTCTCCTGCACGCTGCACGCACGGTGTGCCGTCGCGCAGAACGCGCTGCATGGGCTGCGGTCGACGCGAGCCCCGACACGACGAACGCACTGCCGGCGAAGTATCTGAACAGATTGTCGGACCTGCTGTTCATCCTGAGCAGGTATGCGAATCCGGACGGAGACGTCCAATGGGTTCCGGGAGCGTCGCGCTCTACCGAATAACTACGCGGGCAGGAGCGGAGCCTGCAGAAGCGACATAGGCGGGCAGGAGCGGAGCCTGCAGAAGCGACCTACGCAGCCGGTCGGCCGCGCTTCGAGCGGTCCGACGGCCGGGATTCGAGCCACGACATGAACGCGGTCAACGCACCGCGGTCGAGAGCGATCTCGTAGGTCTTGCCTCGATCCGAGAGTTCGAGGATTGCGATCTCGTCGGACATGATGTCGAACTCGTTGTCGCGGGGCGTGCGCCTGGCACCCACTTCGATGCCCTGACGTGCCATCCGATGGTTGGGTCCGAGCTTCAGGCTCGACAGTTTGAAGAAGACCATCGTGTTGTCGCCGTAGCGGATGACGCCGTGGCGCCAGCCACTGCCACCCGCGACCGGCGTCACGCGCATGATGGCCGCGGTACCACCGCGCCGCAGCACGTTCAGACGGTACAGAAAAGCCGCGACGAGGCCTGCGAGCAGCACTACCAGAAGGATCAGAACGATCACTCCGATGTGCATCACAGACCTCGTCGCGGCTTGCTGTCGAATACCTAGGCGCGCTCGGCAGCGCGAATTCGGCCCTTCGCGATTGCGAGAGCTTCCTTGTCGTCACCGCCTGCGTCCAATACTGCACGAGCTGCTTCGACGTCGATGTCCTGCGCGAAGTCCGCGGACTCCGCCAGAACGGTGACGGTCTTGCCCGTGACCGACAGGAAGCCACCGTGAACTGCAGCCACGATCTTCCCCCCGTCGGTCGTCGTGATGGACACCGTCCCTGCCTCGACGAGCTGGCCCAGTACGGGCTCATGGCCGGCCATGATGCCGATCTCGCCCTCGGTCGTCTGAGCGCTCACCAGGGTCGCGTTGCCGGACCACAGCTTCTGCTCGACCGCGACGAGAGCGACCTCCATGCCGTTCGTTTCCGCAGATGTCACGTCGGGCTACTTTCCGGCCATCTTCTTCGCTGCAGCCTCGACGTCGTCGAGACCACCACAGCTGTTGAAGGCCTGCTCGGGAAGGTGGTCGTACTCGCCCTTGGTGACCTTGTCGAACGCCTCGATCGTGTCCGCCAGCGAGACGACCGAGCCGGCCTCACCGGTGAACTTCTCGGCGACGATGAAGTTCTGGCCGAGGAACTTCTGGAGACGGCGTGCGCGGCCGACCAGAACCTTGTCCTCTTCCTGAAGCTCGTCCATACCGAGGATGGCGATGATGTCCTGCAGTTCCTTGTACTTCTGCAGGATTCGCTTGACCTCGTTGGCGACGCGGAAGTGCTCTGCACCGACGATGCCGGGCTCGAGGATTCGCGACGTCGAGCTCAGCGGGTCCACAGCGGGGTAGATACCCATCTGCGAGATCGGACGCGAGAGCTCGGTCGTGGCGTCGAGGTGGGCGAACGTCGTCGCAGGCGCCGGGTCGGTGTAGTCGTCGGCGGGAACGTAGATCGCCTGCAGCGAGGTGATCGAACGTCCACGGGTCGAGGTGATGCGCTCCTGGAGCTCACCCATCTCGTCCGCCAGCGTCGGCTGGTAACCCACGGCAGAAGGCATACGTCCCAGAAGGGTCGACACCTCGGAACCTGCCTGCGTGAAGCGGAAGATGTTGTCGATGAAGAGCAGAACGTCCTGGCCCTGAACATCGCGGAAGTACTCCGCCATCGTCAGTGCGGACAGGGCGACGCGCATACGCGTGCCCGGCGGCTCGTCCATCTGGCCGAAGACGAGGGCGGTGTCCTGAAGGACGCCCATCTCTTCCATTTCCAGGTGAAGGTCGGTGCCCTCGCGAGTGCGCTCACCGACGCCTGCGAACACCGAGGTGCCCGAGAACTCGCGAGCGATACGCGTGATCATTTCCTGGATCAGAACGGTCTTGCCGACGCCGGCACCACCGAACAGACCGATCTTTCCACCCTTCACGTACGGGGTCAGAAGGTCGATGACCTTGATGCCCGTCTCGAGGATCTCGGTCTTGCCTTCGAGCTGATCGAAGGCTGGTGGCTTGCGGTGGATGCCCCACTGCTCGCCGTCGCGACCCAGTCCGGGGGTGTCGAGGCAGTCACCGAGGGCGTTGAATACGTGGCCCTTGACGACGTCGCCGACGGGAACCGAGATCGGCTTGCCCGAGTTGGCCACCGAGGTGCCACGAACCAGACCGTCGGTCGGCTGCATCGAGATGGTGCGGACCAGGTTGTCGCCGAGGTGCTGCGCAACCTCGAGCGTCAGGGTCTTCGCCACCGTCGGCAGCGTGATCTCTGCGTGCAGTGCGTTGAACAGGGCGGGGATGGCGCCGCGCGGGAACTCGACGTCCACAACGGGGCCGATGACCCGAACGACACGGCCGGACTGAGTGTCCGCTCCGCTCGCGTTCTCTTGGGTTACTGCTGCGGTCATTGCTTAGTCACTTCCTGCGCTGTCAGCCAACGCGTTCGCGCCACCAACGATTTCGCTGATTTCCTGGGTGATCTGGGCTTGCCGAGCCTGGTTCGCCTGACGGCTCAGGTTCTCGACCAATTCGTTCGCGTTGTCCGTCGCGGCCTTCATGGCGGTACGACGCGCGGCCGACTCGGATGCAGCCGCATCGAGCAGCGAAGAGTAGATCCTCGTGCTGATGTACTTCGGCAGCAGAGCCGACAGGAGGGTTCCGGCCTCGGGTTCGAAGTCGTACTGCGCCTGGACTTCCGAAGCGGACGGTGAGTCGGTGAGTGCGTCGGCACCCAGTTCGATCTCTTCGTCCGTGTAGGAGATCTCCAGCGGAGCCATGCGACGAACTTCGGGCTTCTGCGTCAGCATCGACACGAATCGCGTGTAGACGATGTGCAGTTCGTCGACGCCCTCGACGGTGCCTTCACCGTTGGGTGCATCGACATCCGAACCGGATCCCGCCATGAAGAGCTCGACCAGGTGCTTGCTGGCCTTCGCTGCGTCGGCGTAGCCGGGCTCCTGGGAGAAGCCCGTCCAAGCGCCCTTCACGTCGCGCTCGCGGAAGGTGTAGTACGTGAGTCCCTTCGCACCGAGTACGTAGATGACCGGATCCTTGCCCTCGGAACGCAGGAGCTGGAACAGCTCCTCCGCTTCCTTGAGCACGTTGGAGTTGTAACCACCGCACATACCGCGGTCACTGGTGACGACCAGGACTGCAGCACGCTTGGGTTCGGGCCGCTCGTTCAGCAGCGGGTGGTCCAGCGAACCGGACGCACTGGCCAACGCGGAGAGCACGTTGGTGATCTCTTCCGCGTACGGCTTCGATGCAGCAACACGGGCCTGCGCCTTGGTGATTCGCGATGTCGCGATCAACTCCTGCGCCTTGGTGATCTTCTTGGTCGAGTTGACCGACTTGATCCGGGAACGCAGCTCGAGAATGCTTGCCATCAGCTGTTCACGCTCCCTTCTCTACTCGTAACGACACTGGGCATCTCTCGCAGACCTACTTGCTGACAGTCTTGCGAGTGACGTTGACCTGCTCCTGGTTGACCTCGTCCGGGTTCAGCGTGTCCGCCTCTGCCTCGTTGACGACGCGGTTGCCCTCGGAGTCCAGGAATCCTGCCTTGAACTTCTCGGTGGCCTCGACCAGTGCCTTCTGCGCGTCCTCGTCGAGAGCCTTGCCGCCGGCAATGCTGTCGTAGACGCCAGTGGCGTTGCGGTGCAGATCTTCGAGCAGCTCGCTCTCGAAGCGACGAACGTCGCCGACGGGAACCGAGTCGTACGTGCCCTGGCCGGCGAGCCAGATCGAGACGATCTGATCTTCGACGGCAACCGGTGCGTACTGGTCCTGCTTCAGCAGCTCCACGAGGCGAGCGCCACGCTCGAGCTGTGCCTTGGAGGCCGCGTCGAGGTCGGAAGCGAAAGCCGAGAAGGCTTCGAGCTCACGGAACTGAGCGAGCTCGAGACGCAGCGAACCGGAGACCTTCTTCATGCCCTTGGTCTGCGCTGCGCCACCGACTCGGGACACGGAGATACCGACGTTGATGGCGGGGCGAACACCCTTGTTGAACAGGTCCGACTCCAGGAAGACCTGGCCGTCGGTGATGGAGATGACGTTGGTCGGAATGTACGCCGAGACGTCGTTGGCCTTGGTCTCGATGATCGGCAGAGCCGTCAGCGATCCACCACCGAGCTCGTCGGACAGCTTCGCCGAGCGCTCCAGCAGACGGGAGTGCAAGTAGAAGACGTCACCGGGGTAAGCCTCGCGGCCCGGCGGGCGACGCAGCAGCAGCGAGATGGCACGGTATGCCTCGGCCTGCTTCGTCAGGTCGTCGAACACGATGAGGACGTGCTTGCCCTGGTACATCCAGTGCTGGCCGATGGCCGAGCCGGTGTACGGAGCGAGCCACTTGAAGCCTGCGGAGTCGGAAGCGGGAGCCGCGACGATGGTCGTGTACTCCAGTGCGCCCTGCTCTTCGAGCGCGGCCTTGACGCCTGCGATCGTGGAGCCCTTCTGGCCGATGGCGACGTAGATGCAGCGAACCTGCTTCTTCTCGTCGCCGGACTCCCAGTTGGCCTTCTGGTTCAGGATGGCGTCGATGCAGACGGCGGTCTTGCCCGTCTTGCGGTCACCGATGACGAGCTGGCGCTGTCCGCGGCCGATCGGGGTCATGGCGTCGATGGCCTTGATACCGGTCTGCAGCGGCTCTTCGACCGGCTGACGCTCGAGCACGGACGCTGCCTGCAGTTCGAGTGCGCGGTTCTCGGTCGACTCGATGTCACCGAGGCCGTCGATGGGCTGGCCCAAGGGGTTGACGACGCGGCCGAGGTAGCCGTCGCCGACCGGCACGGACAGAACGTCACCCGTGCGCTTGACTTCCTGGCCTTCTTCGATGTGCTCGTAGTCACCGAGGATGACGGCACCGATCTCGGTGGCATCCAGGTTCAGCGCCACACCGAGCACGCCGCCCGGGAATTCCAGCAGCTCGTTGGACATCGCCGACGGCAGCCCGGACACGTGCGCGATTCCGTCGCTCGTGTCGGTAACCGTGCCGACCTCCTCGCGGGAAGACTCCGGTGAGTAGCTCGCGGTGAAGTTCTCGATCGCGCTACGGATCTCGTCGGAGGAGATCGTCAGCTCCGCCATATTGTTTCCTGCTCTTCCTTCGATGTTCGCGGTATCAAACGCTTCGAAACGTCGAAACGCTTTTCCTCGGACTGTGGTGTCCGTACTCGGACTACTTGAGTGTCTTTCGCAATGCAGCGAGGCGTCCTGCCCCACTACCGTCGATGACCTCGTCGCCTATCCGGACCACGAGTCCGCTGAGCAGTTCGGTATCGACCTCGACGTGCACGGTGACGGGCTTGCCGTACGTACGTGTCAGTGTCGCAGTCAGCTTTTCGAGCTGACTGTCGCTGAGCGGCGCCGCACTCCGCACATGAGCGACAGCTCGGTCACGGACCTTCGCCGCCTGCCCAGCCAGCGCGTCGAGCGCGTCGGCCGGAGCCGTCGTGCGCAGACGACTGACTGCCTGGATCGCCAGGGCCTCGGTGACCGCGGTCACCTTGCCGTAGAGAAGGCGTCCGAGCAGCTCACGCTTCGCCTGGACCGGCTTGCCGAGATCCGACAGAGCCTGCTCGAGCGACGGGTTGGCTGCGACGATGCGGCCGAGGCGGAACAGTTCGTCCTCGACCGTATCGAGCTGGTTCTGATCTGCCGCGGCGCGAAGCAGCGCTTCACGTCCCAGCTCGACCAATGAGTTCAGCAGGTCCGATGCCTTGGACCAGCTCTCCGAGACAGCGCTCTTCAGAATGCGAGCGGTGATCTCGGAGACCTGTCCGGCGAACAGCTCCTCCACGAGAGCGCTGCGACGAGTCGCCGAAACCGACGCGTCGGCCAGCGCGGTACGCAACGTGCGCTGACCGTCGAGGGACTCGACGACAGCGAAGAGCTCTGCACCGGTCTGCGCGGCAGTAGCAGTTTCCGCACCTGCCGACGCAGACCCCAGCGCATCGTTCGCAACCGAACGCGTGCGGGCAAGAGCCTCACGAGAAGTTGCGTACATGGTCATCTCACTTTCCGGCTGCAGAGTCAGCCGTGACGGAGTCGAGTTCGCTCAGGAAACGATCGATCGAGCCTGCGCGCTTCGCCTCGTCGGACAACTGCTCTCCGATGACCTTCTCGGCGAGTTCCACTGCCGTGCGTCCGAGATCGGCACGGAGTTCCGTGACGATCTGCTGACGCTGCGCGACGAGCTGGCTGTGGCCTGCGGCCACGATCCGGTCGCTTTCTTCCTGCGCCTTCGTCTTCATTTCGGCGAGAATGGCCTGTCCCTGGCTGCGTGCGTCCTCACGGATCGCCGCTGCCTCGGACCGAGCGTCGGCGAGCTGCTTCTGGTACTGCTCGAGAGCAGCCTTGGCCTCTGCCTGCGCCTCTTCGGCCTTCTTGATGCCGCCTTCGATCAGATCGCTACGTTGCGCCAGGACGGCCGAGAACTTCGGGAGGATGTACTTCCAGAAGACGAAGCCGATGACAGCGATGCAGACCAAAGACCAAACGATGTCGTATGTCGCGGGGAGGAGAGGATTGATGTCCTCGCCTTCCTCCGCGGCCAAGATCGCGATGTTGGTTGCCATGTCGAATTAACCGAACAGGAAGCCGGCGACGATACCGATCAGCGCGAGAGCTTCGGTGAACGCGATACCGAGGAACATGTTGGTACGGATGGTGCCCTGGAGCTCGGGCTGACGCGCGATGCCCTCGATGGCCTTGCCGACCACGATGCCTACACCGATGCCAGGTCCGATGGCTGCGAGGCCGTAACCGATGGCGCCGTAGCCGCCACCCGTAACGGTGGTCTCGGTGACTTCCTGTGCCAGGTACGCGAGGCTCATTTGATTTCCGTTCCCTTTCTGTTGCCCATCACCGGTCGGTGCGTGGGTCAGGTAGATCTGTCGGTCGAGCGGTCTAGTGAGAGTCGGCGTGCAGCGCGAGATCGATGTACACCGCGGTCAGCAGGGCGAACACGTACGCCTGCAGACCGATGACGAGCATCTCGAACAGCGTGAAGCCGAAGCCCGCTGCAAGCGAGAACACGCCGAAAATCTTCATTCCCGCCGCGGCCTGGAAGAAGAAGAACTGGGTCGCGCTGAAGAACAGCACGAGCATGAGGTGGCCGGCCAGCATGTTGGCCATGAGACGAACGGTCAGCGTGAACGGCCGCAGGATGAAGGTCGAGATGAACTCGATCGGGATCAGAATTATGTGCAGGGCAGGCGGAACGTTCGGAACCACGATGCTGCTCTTCACGTACTTGAAGAAGCCGTACTTCTTGATGCCCACGTAGTTGAACGTGACGTAGGCGATCGCTGCAAGGACGATCGGCATACCGATTCGCGCGTTGGGCGAGATGTTCAGGAACGGAATGATTCCGGAAAGGTTCATGAACAACACGGCGAAGAAGATCGTCATGATGATCGGCAGGAAGCGCTTTCCCTGCTCCTTGCCGAGGATCTCGTCGGCGATCTGAACCTTGACGAAGTCGAGCATGTACTCGACACCGTTCTGCAGACCCCGCGGAACGACCTTCGGGCTTCGCATCGCGAACGCGAACAACACGACCAGCACGAGGGTCATGAGAATGCGAATCAGCATCAGCCGGTCGAGTTCGAAGGGGGTGCCTTCGAACAACACAGCGGGAGGAAAGAAGTCGGTTAGTGACGGCGGGTGGAACTCCGCAGCCAAGTTGGTGACGCTCAGCGGTCTCTCCCGTGTTCGGGCCGCAGACATCTACGACTGCGGTTCGATCGGACATTGACGATCTATCAAGTCGACGATATCGGCTCGAGGTCGTCAGCAGCTGAGGCAGATTTTCAGGTCGGCCAGCGTCTGTCGGGTGTCGGCGACTCACGTCGACTCGGTAACTTCTCGTTACCTGCAAGCGCCTTCGTGCACGCGAAATGTCCCATTCGCGGCAGTCCACCACTTACTTGGTCGGAACTTTATCAACACAACTACGACGATGTGTAGGTGGGGCCGATTCTTGACCGATTACGACACATCGTCGTACTACTTCTCGTCGGACCCCGACGTCGCAGGGGGTTCGTCCACATAGGGGGCCTTGGTGCGCACGACGCCGTACACCTCGGCACCCAGCACCAGAACCAGTGCCGCGATGACGACGCCTGCGAGTGCGCCCTTGCTGTAGAAATCCATGTCCTTCAGGACGGCGAGAACCACCACGGCCAGCAGCATCTTGACGATCCACCCGCCGAGCAGAACCGCGCCCGCCATGGTCGGTGGGAACTTCGACGTCAACGCGATGGACAACGCCGTCGTCAGGATGAAACCGCCGCCGAGAGCGGCTCCGATGAGCGCTCCCCACAACCCGGGGAGTCCCGCGACCAGCGTTGCGACGACTGCGCCGACGACGGCGAGCACCACGAGACCGATCACGCCGTAGCGAACCGCGGCGCGCATCGTGTCGGACTGATCGGGCACGGGCGTTGGAGAGAAGCTCACAGGCGCACAGACTACCCAGTGGCTCGCGACGTCACGCCCGACGCCCTCTTCGACCAGCGGCGCGCGAGCGCCGTCGCTGTCGGGCGAGGTCCAATCGGACCGAGGGGACGGCCGTCACCACCAGCGCGAACACGAGGCCGGCCGCCACCAGGAGCACGACGACGCGACGGTCGATGAGCGACGACCCGACAGCTCCGAACGCCAGTACGCCCACCCACAGGTAGATCACGAGCACGACGCGTCGGTGCGAGTGACCGATCTGCAGCAACCTGTGATGCAGGTGCATCTTGTCCGGACTGAAGGGGCTGCGACCGGCGCGGGTGCGCCGAACCACGGCGAGCAGCAGGTCGAGGATGGGAATGAACATGACCGCGCCGACGAGCAGAATCGGCGACAACAGACCGAGCAGGTCACGTGGGCCGTACGCGACGAGCGGGATCCGGCCGGACGCGCTCGTCGACACCGTCGCGAGCATCAGGCCGATGAGCATCGATCCCGAGTCGCCCATGAAGATGCGGGCGGGCTGAAAGTTGTGCGGAAGAAAACCCAGGCACGCGCCCGCCAACGCTGCTGCGATGACGGTCGGCGGATAGATGCCGACGTCGCCGCCCTGCTCGTGCAGCAGGCCCACCGAGAAGACACAGATGGCGATGGACGCGATCAACCCGAGTCCGGCAGCGAGACCGTCCAGCCCGTCGACGAAGTTCATCGCGTTGACCATCACTACCGTCACCAGCACCGTGACCAGTCCGGCCTGGAGCTGATCGAGCACGACGGTCTGCACGTCGGACCACGGGACGTAGATGATGTACCAGCTCACGCCCATCACGACGAGCACACCGGCGGCGGTCACCTGGCCGACGAACTTGGTCAGAGCGTCGAGACCCCATCGATCGTCGATGATGCCGACGACGACGATGACGCATCCCGCGAGCAGCGCAGCGGGAATGTCCTGGGTGTACTCCGAGTCGAATCCTCGCGCCAACGCCGGAAGTTGCGACGCGAACAGCAGCGCGACCAGCATGCCCAGGTACATGCCGGTGCCGCCGAGCCGCGGCGTGGGGGTGACGTGCACGTCGCGTTCGCGAGGCGCTGCGACCGCTCCGAACTTGATCGCGAGGACGCGAACTCCGCCGGTCGCGAGGAACGTCACGACGGCCGCGGTCAGGAAGACCAGCAGCAACTCCCTGATCGGGACGCCTGCTCCCTGCCCCGGCTGTGCGAGTACGTCGACCGTCATGCGCGAGGGTACGCAGGCTTGCGGGTCACGAGGTTCGTGACGTCGTCCCGGATCGACGCGATCTCGCGGTCACCGGCCTCGGTACCCATCTCTGCGCGAACAGCGCGCGCGACGAGCGTCGCCACCGCCTGCATGTCCGACGCGTCGAACCCCTGCGTCGTCACTGCTGCCGAGCCGACACGAATTCCCGACGCGACCGCGGGCGGAGCCGGGTCGAACGGGATCGCATTCTTGTTCAGCGTGATGCCTGCCGCCTCGCATCGCGCCTCGGCCGTTCGGCCGTCGACTCCGAGGTTCTGTAGGTCGAGCAGCGCGAGGTGCGTGTCGGTTCCGCCGGAGACGGCACGCATGCCGTTCTCGACCAGACCGGACGCAAGGGCTGCCGAGTTGGACACGACGTCGCCCGCGTAACGCTTGAACGCGACGGTCGATGCCTCGGCGAACGCGACGGCCTTCGCCGCGACGGTGTGCATCGCCGGACCGCCTTGGCTGAACGGAAAGACCGCCTTGTCGATGGCGCGCGCGTGTTCCGCACGGCACATCAGCATCCCGCCTCGGGGTCCGCGCAGCACCTTGTGCGTGGTCGCCGAGACCACGTCCGCATACGGTACGGGCGATGGGATCGCTTGTCCGGCAACGAGACCGATGAAGTGAGCCGCGTCGACCCACAGGATTGCACCGACTTCGTCGGCGATCGAACGGAAGGCGGCGAAGTCGATCAGGCGCGAGTAGGCCGTAGCCCCTGCGACGATGATTCGGGGGCGGTGGACGAGGGCGAGCTCGCGGACCTCGTCGTAATCGATCAGTTCGGTGTCTCGTCGCACGTGATACGGGATGGGCGTGAACCACCGGCCGGAGAAGCTGACCTTCGAGCCGTGTGTCAGATGTCCGCCGTGCGGCAGGCTCATCGCGAGAATCGCATCACCGGGCTGCGCGAACGCGGCGTAGACCGCGAGGTTCGCGTTGGCACCCGAATGCGGTTGCACGTTGACGTGATCGGCGCCGAACAGCGTCTTCGCCCGCTCGATAGCGAGGTTCTCGGCGCGATCGACGACCTCGCAGCCACCGTAGTAACGGTTGCCCGGATATCCCTCGGCGTACTTGTTGCCGAGCACGCTCCCCAGTGCCGTGAGGACCGCGGGGCTCGCGAAATTCTCGCTCGCGATCAACTGCAGGCCGGAACGGACACGGCCGAGTTCACCGAGCAGGACGTCGGCGATCTCGGGATCGGCAGCCTCCAACTCGGTGAAGTCGGGGCCGAAGAAGTCGGGCGTCGTCACGTGGCAGCACTCCCCTGCCGCAGGCTATCCGCCGTCACGCCGAGAACCTCACCGACGGCGTCGGCCGAGATGGCGCCCTCGCGCAGGATGCGCGGGTTCTCCGACGTCAGGTCGACGATGGTCGATGCGACGGCGTGCTCGGCCGGTCCACCGTCGAGGTACACCGCGGCGGAACCCCCGAGCTGATCACGAGCCTCCACGACCGTCGTCGCAGGCGGTTGACCGGAGATGTTGGCGCTCGAGACCGCCAAGGGCCCGACCTCGCGCAGCAACTCGAGCGCAACCGGGTGCAGCGGCATACGCAACATGACGGTGCCCTGTGCGTCGCCGAGATCCCAGGCCAGCGACGGTGCCTGCTGCACGACGACGCTCAGCGCGCCCGGCCAGAACGCCTTGATCAGATCGCGCGTGCGCGGACGGACGCCCTGGACGAGTCCGTCGATGGTGTTCCAGGATCCGACGAGCACCGGTACCGGCATGTCGCGACCGCGGCCTTTGGCGCGCAGAAGGTCGGTGACCGCGCTGCTGTCGAAGGCGTCGGCAGCCAGGCCGTAGAGAGTGTCCGTCGGCATGACGACGAGTCGACCGGACTTGAGGGCGCCTCGGGCAGCGGTCAGTCCGGCGGCCCGGGAATCGGCTTGCTGGCAGTCGTAGACGGTGCTCACTCCCCTATCCTGTCACTCACCTCCCGCGAGACGGCAGATGGCTCGCGGGAGTGCGTCAGTGGCCCGACACGTCCGTTTTCGACACGGCCACTCTGGACGCGACGACGAACCGCGGCCGTCCTGCGAGATCCGGGTGTTCCTCGACCCCGGCGAAGATGCGTCGGCGCTCGAACAACTCGGCCACCTGGCGCCCGTGGGAGTCGTCGTGTTCGACGCCCGCCGCTCCCCCGACGCGCAGCAGACGTGCGATCGTCCCGATCATGGGCTCGATGACCGACAGTCCATCCGCGCCACCGAACAGTGCACAATGCGGGTCGTGGTCCACGACTTCCGGTTCGAGTTCCGCACCGAGCGGAATGTACGGCGGATTGGACACGATGAGGTCGACGCGCCCGTCGAGGTCGGTGAGCAGCGTTCGGTCGGTGACGTCGCCGTGATGCAGCGTGATCGGCGTATCCCCTTGTTCCGCACGCAGATCCGCGTTGCGACGCGCCCACGCCAGAGCAGGTGGATCGATTTCGACGGCGTGAACTTCGGCGTCCGGCCGGGCATTCGCCACGGCGAGCGCCAAAGCGCCTGAGCCGGTGCACAAGTCGACGACGACGGGCGGCTTGGTATCGACGCGTTCGAGAAACGCCAGAGCCCAGCCGAGCAACAGCTCGGTCTCGGGGCGTGGAACGAACACTCCCGGACCGACTTCCACGTCGATGTTGCCGAGAGCCGTTGTGCCGGTGATGTATTGAAGTGGAATACGCTTCGCGCGTTGCTCGACGGTCTTCATGTACGCGTCGATGATCTCGGGCTCGACCAAGGGGACGAGCCCGAGACGGCCGCGTTCGACACCGACGATGTGCGACGCCAACAACTCGGCGTCGACGCGAGCGCTCGGGACACCTGCGGCCTCCAACTTGCCGGTGGCGTCGAGAATGGCCAGGCGCAGTGGTTTACGAGTCACGAGTACAGCGTGCCACGAAGTGTCATTCCGCCTGCATGCGAGCCTCGCGGTCGGCCTTGCCGAGCGCGTCTAGCAACGCGTCGAGTTCGCCGTCGAGGACCGCGTCGAGGTTGTGTGCCTTGAATCCGATGCGGTGATCGGTGATTCGGTTCTCGGGGAAGTTGTACGTGCGAATGCGCTCGGAGCGGTCGACGGTCCGCACCTGGCTGGCCCGACCCGCTGCGGCTTCCTCGTCGGCAGCTTCCTCGGCCGCGGCCTGCAGGCGCGCGGCGAGCACCTGCATGGCACGTGCCTTGTTCTGGAGCTGAGATCGTTCGTTTTGGCAGGTGACGACGATTCCGGTAGGCAGGTGCGTGATGCGAACCGCGGAGTCCGTCGTGTTGACGCCCTGGCCACCCTTGCCGGACGAGCGGTACACGTCGATACGAAGATCGGTCTCGTCGATCTGGACTTCCTCGACCTCTTCGGGCTCGGGATACACGAGAACGCCTGCCGCGGAGGTGTGCACGCGTCCCTGCGACTCGGTGACCGGCACACGTTGTACGCGGTGCACGCCACCTTCGAACTTCAGTCGCGCCCAGACGCCGTCGAGCGAATCGCCCTTGGTCTTGATCGACAGCGTCGCATCCTTGTATCCACCGAGGTCGGAAACGTTGGCGTCGAGGATCTCGACGCGCCAGCCGCGTCGTTCCGCGTATCGGACGTACATGCGAGCCAGATCGGACGCGAACAGAGCCGATTCCTCGCCACCCTCACCGGACTTCACCTCGAGGACGATGTCGTCGCCGTCGTGCGGGTCGCGGGGGGCCAGCAGATCGGCGAGCGTCTGCTCCAGCGTCTCCACCGACTGTTCGAGGTCGGGAATCTCGGCGGCGAACGACGCGTCGTCGGCGGCCAGTTCGCGGGCGGCGGCCAGATCGTCCTGTGCCGAGACGAGTTTGCCGTGCACGGACATGATCGGCGCCAACTCGGCGAAGCGTTTACCCGCACGACGTGCAGCACTGGGGTCGTTGTGCAGCGCCGGGTCCGCCAGCTGCTGCTCGAGGCCCGAGTGTTCGGCCAGAATGTCGTCGATGGCCGAAGGCTTCGTCATCCTCGCCATGGGTGTGCTCCGCTCTCGTGAATCCTCGATAGGTATGAAAAAAGCCGACGCCCGCCCTGCAAACTGCACAGGGCGGGCGTCGGCGAAACAGCTAGCTGTCGGCTGCAGCCTTCTTGCCGGCGCGCTTTCCGTAGCGAGCCTCGAAGCGTGCAACGCGACCACCGGTGTCGAGAATCTTTTGCTTGCCCGTGTAGAACGGGTGGCACTGCGAGCAGACCTCGACGTTGATGCGCTCTTTGTCGGTGGTGCTACGCGTCTCGAAAGTATTTCCGCAACCACAGACCACGGTGGTGGTGGTGTAGTCGGGGTGGATTCCTGCCTTCATGGTGTCCCTTTCCAATGGTCGCCGGGTCGACCTCGCCGTTCGAGGACGTGAACCGGAACCGGACTCGGCCGTTCAGTATGCCAGAGAGAGCGGTTGACCTGCTAATCGCTCACTGACAGGTGCTTCAACACGAGCACTTCGACTCTTGTTCCCAGTCGTGCGTGCGAATGTACAGCGGGCTGTACATTCGCACGCACGGGTGCCTAGTCGTCGAGCGCGCCGGGCGCGGTCTTCGACACCTGGATCAGGAACTCGAGGTTGTTCTTGCTCTTCTTGAGCCGGTCGATCAGCAGATCGATGGCCTGGTGCGAGTCGAGGCCCGACAGCACGCGGCGGAGCTTGTGCAGCACCGCTGCCTCGTCCGAGCTGAGCAGCAGCTCGTCCTTACGCGTACCGGACGGGTTGACGTCGACGGCCGGGAAGACGCGTCGCTCGGCGATCTTGCGATCGAGCTTGAGCTCGGCGTTGCCGGTGCCCTTGAACTCCTCGAAGATCACCGTGTCACCCGTGGAACCGGTCTCGACCATCGCCGTCGCGATGATGGTGAGCGATCCGCCGTTCTCGATGTTGCGCGCGGCACCCAGGAAACGCTTGGGCGGGTACAGCGCGGTCGAGTCGACACCACCGGACAGGATGCGTCCCGATGCAGGCGAGCTGTTGTTGTACGCACGGCCGAGTCGCGTGATCGAGTCGAGCAGCACGACGACGTCCTGGCCGGCCTCGACGAGACGCTTCGCACGCTCGATGGCGAGCTCGGCCACCGACGTGTGGTCGCCCGGCGGACGGTCGAACGTCGAGGCGATGACCTCGCCGTTCACCGAACGCTGCATGTCGGTGACTTCCTCGGGACGCTCGTCGACGAGGACGACCATCAGGTAGCACTCGGGATTGTTGACCGAGATGGCGTTGGCGATGGCCTGCAGAACGCTGGTCTTACCGGCCTTCGGCGGGCTCACGATCAGCGCACGCTGGCCCTTACCGATCGGCATGACCAGGTCGATGATGCGCGTGGTCAGGATGTTCGGCGTGGTCTCGAGACGCAGACGCTGGTTCGGGTAGAGCGGCGTCAGCTTGCCGAACTCGGGACGCTTGCGCGCCGATTCGACGTCGCCGCCGTTGACGGTGTCGAGACGAACGAGCGGGTTGAACTTCTGGCGCTGGTTCGACTGTTCGCCTTCACGCGCGACTCGAACGGCACCGGTGATCGCGTCGCCGCGACGAAGTCCGTTCTTGCGCACCAGGTTCATCGAGACGTAGACGTCGTTCGGACCCGCCAGGTACCCGGACGTACGCACGAACGCGTAGTTGTCGAGAACGTCGAGGATGCCCGCTACAGGCTGGAGAACGTCGTCCTCGCGAATCTCGGGCTCGCGCTCGCGGCCCTCGCTGCCGCCGCCGTCACGGTCGCGTCCACGACGACGCTCGCGGAACCGGCGACCCCGACGACCACGACCTTCTCCGTCGTCGTCCTGGTTGTCGCGGTTGTCACGATCGGACCGCGGACCGTTGTTGCGGTCTTCACGGTTGTCGTTCCGGTTGTCGTTGCGGCTGTCGCCTCGGTTCTCGCCCCGGTTGTCACCCTGGTTACGACCACGGTTCCGGTTGTTCTCACCACGACCGTCGCCACGACCGTCGGACCGGTTGCCGTCGCCGCGGCCGTTGTCGGACCCACGGCCCTCGGAACGCGTGTTGTCGCCGCGGTTTTCCGAACGGTTGCCGTCGCCGCGCGTCGCGGTGTCGTTGTCCGAAGCCTCGGTGCGAGCGCCGCCGTCGGCACGGTTTCCGCGGCCACGACGCGGACGCTCGGAGGCTGCGTTGTCGGATTGTTCCTTGTCGGCAACAGGAGCGCTGGACTCGGAAGCCGACTCGGAGGAAGCTGTGTCGTCGAGCGGAAGCTGGTCGGGTGCACCGGCACGACGACCGGAAGCCCGACGTCCCCGCGTGCGACGCGGTGCCTCGGCCGCATCGTCGGTCGCCGCAGGCGCGGCCGACGGAGCGTCGTCGACGGGAGCCTTGTCCGCTACAGCCGCAGCGCGACGCGATGTCTTGGGTGCCGCCTCGGCCTTCGGCTGCGCTTCGATCTTCGAAGGCGCGGCACCGCCTGCCTGACGTGCAGAAATTGCGGCGATCAGGTCGCCTTTGCGCATGCCCGAGATGCTCTTGATGCCGAGTTCTCCCGCGAGACTACGCAGCTCGGTGAGCACCATTCCGGACAGGCCAGCTCCGCGGCGCGTTTTCTCGGGCGCAGAGATCAGTTCCGTATCGGTCACGGAGGTCCTTTCCTTCCCTCGCTCGCAGTCTGCGCAGTCGAGGGTTCGTTCCGCAGCTCGAATCTCGTATCGAACCCGGATGTAGCCGTTCACGATCGACACGCTTCGGACAGACGACCGATTCCGATGCCGCGTGTGTGTTGCGGATGGGAATCGAGCCAGGAACGTCAACCACCCCGGACGTGGAATCCCCCGGATGCAGCAACTTGAATGCCCTGGTGAAAACCGGCGTCTGAAGCGCACGATGTACGGACGAACCTCAGAATAGCCCTGTTCGACACAGTCGGCAAGAACCGGTTACCGGCGAGTCACCCGATTCGGACGCCGTCGGCGACCTCGAGCTCGAGAACTTCCAGTCCTTCGCTGTCCGCCTGTTCCTTCATGTCCTGCGGAAACGGTTCCGTGCACAGAGCCAGGACCGTCGGCCCGGCGCCCGACAACACCGCCGCGATGCCACGCGCGCGCAGTGACGAGATCCACTTCGTCGCGTCGGGCAACGCACTCGAACGCTGCCCTTGATGCAACAGGTCCTCGGTCGCGGCCATCAACAGATCGGGCCTCTGTGTCAGCGCGACGACCGCGAGCGCTCCCCTGCTGACGTTGAACGCCGCGTCGCGATGCGGGACCAATTCCGGTAGCAGACCACGGGTATGCGACGTCGACGATCGCTCCGAGGGTACGAGCGCGACGACGCGGATGTCCGGATGCACGGCAAGACGCACGGCCGAATAGGTGCGTTGCGTGATGCTCGCGCTTGCCGGCTCGCTCCACGACACGACGGCACCGCCGAGCACACTGGCCGACGCGTTGTCCGGATGACCTTCGAATTCGGACGACAACTGCACGAGTTGCTCGTCGCTCAGCGCGAGCGACGGATCGAGTTTCGCCGCGAGACCGTTGGCGGCCGCCAGTCCTCCGACGACCGCCGACGCCGATGATCCGAGACCACGCGAATGCGGAATGACGTTGTTGCACACCACATCCAGGCCGTCGGCCCAGACGCCTGCGGCCTCGAGCCCACGCTCGATCGCCCGTACGACGAGATGCGTCGGCCCCCACGGGACGTCGTCGGCACCTTCGCCCTGAACGTGGATGCTCAGACCCGACGTGGTCGTGGTGACGGTGACCTCGTCGTACAGGCCCAGTGCGATACCGAGGGTGTCGAACCCCGGGCCGAGATTGGCACTCGACGCAGGCACACGGGCGGTCACGGTCAGACCGGTCGGCAGCGTTGTCGTCATGGTCGCGGATTCTGTCACTACGCCAGCTCGAGCGCAGACGCCACAGCGACGGGATCGACCGGGATGGGTTCGACGACAGGCATTCCCGACAGTGCGGTGTCGGGGTCCTTGAGGCCGTTGCCGGTCACGGTGCAGACGACGGTCAGTCCGCTGTCCAGCCAGCCTTCCTTGCGTGCGGCGAGCAGGCCGGCGATGCTTGCTGCCGACGCAGGCTCGACGAAGACACCTTCGGTCCTGGCGACCAGGCGGTAGGCCTCGAGAATCTCGTCGTCGGTGGCCGCGCGGAACGCGCCGCCCGACTCTTCCTTGGCTGCGACCGCACCGTTCCACGACGCGGGCGAACCGATGCGGATCGCGGTGGCGATGGTTTCCGGATCCTTCACCGGTGCACCGCTGACGAGAGGTGCTGCGCCCGCGGCCTGGACGCCGAGCATGCGCGGCTTGACCGACGTGATGCCGTCACGGAAGTACTCGGAGTATCCGCGCCAGTACGCGGTGATGTTTCCGGCGTTGCCGACCGGAAGTGCATGCACGTCAGGCGCTTTGCCGAGTGCGTCGCACACCTCGAACGCGGCCGTCTTCTGTCCCTCGATGCGCACGGGGTTGACGGAGTTGACGAGGCCGATCGTCGGGAATTCGGCCGTGGTCTTGCGGGCGAGTTCGAGGCAGTCGTCGAAGTTGCCCTGCACCTGAATGATCTTCGCGCCGTGCATGACTGCCTGGGCGAGCTTGCCCATTGCGATCTTGCCCTGCGGCACGAGCACCGCGCAGCCCATCTTGGCCTTGGCCGCGTAGGCAGCGGCGGACGCCGACGTGTTGCCCGTCGACGCGCACAGCACTGCTTCCTGGCCGCGAGCGAGTGCGTCGGTGACGGCCATCGTCATACCGCGGTCCTTGAACGACCCCGTCGGGTTGAGCCCCTCGACCTTCAGATGTACGTCGCACCCGGTGATCTCGGACAGGTGCTCCGCGTGGATCAGCGGCGTGCCACCCTCGAGCAGGGTCACGGTCTTCCAGTCCGGTCCGAGAGCGAGGCGATCGCGGTACGCCTCGATCAGCCCTGGCCACGGCGTGTGAACGGTCATTCGGTGGTGCCTTCCAATCTGAGAACGCTTGCGACTGACGTGACGACGTCGAGCTTCTCGAGCGCCGAGACGGTTTCGGAGAGTGCGGAATCCGCGGCGACGTGGGTGACGACGACGAGGCGGGCGCCGTCGCCCGCATCCTGCTGACGGACTGTCGAGATACTGACGTCACGCTTGGAGAACTCGGCCGCGACCGTCGCCAGAACGCCCGGGCGATCGGCTACCTGCATGCTCACGTAGTACCGAGTGGGGATGTCTCCCATGGGCGCAACCTTGAGCTTGGCGTACTTCGACTCCAGCGGACCGCGTCCACCGTAGAACTTGTTGCGTGCGGCCATCACCAGGTCGCCGAGCACGGCAGACGCCGTCGGCGATCCGCCTGCACCCTGTCCGTAGAACATGAGACGTCCTGCGGCCTCTGCTTCGACGACCACGGCGTTGAATGCGCCGCCGACCGTCGCCAGCGGGTGGTTTCGCGGAACGAGCGCCGGGTAGACGCGAGCGGAGATGCGCTCCTTGCCCTTCGGCGTCGTGATGCGTTCGCAGATGGCGAGCAGCTTGATGGTGCAGTCGAGCGACCGTGCCGTCTGCAGGTCCTCCGCGGTGATCTTGCTGATGCCCTCGCGGTAGACGTCGCCCGCGGTCACGCGGGTGTGGAACGCGATCGACGCGAGAATCGCAGCCTTGGACGCGGCGTCGTAACCCTCGACGTCGGCGGTGGGATCCGCTTCGGCGTACCCGAGACGTCCCGCTTCGGCGAGCGTCTCGGCGTAGTCGGCACCCGTGTCGTCCATCGCGGACAGGATGAAGTTGGTCGTGCCGTTGACGATTCCGGCGACCTTGTTGACGCGATCGCCTGCGAGCGACTGCATCAGCGGGCGCACGACCGGAATGGCGCCCGCGACGGCAGCCTCGAAATACAAGTCGGCGCGGGACTTCTCGGCCGCGTCGTTGAGCTCGCCCGCGTATTCGGCGAGCAGCGCCTTGTTCGCGGTGACGACCGACTTGCCCTTCTCGAGGGCCGAGAAGATCAGCTTGCGAGGAACGTCGATGCCGCCCAGCACCTCGACGACGAGATCGACGTCCTCGCGCGCGACGAGCGACGCCGGATCGTCGGTCAGCAACGAGGCGTCGACGCCTCGATCACCGTCGATGCGTCGCACTGCGATGCCCCGAATCTCCAGCGGCGCACCTACTCTCGCCTCGAAGTCGGCTGCGTTCTCGGTCAGAATGCGAACGACTTCGCTTCCGACGTTTCCGAGACCGAGAACGGCCACACCCAACGGCTTCGATGTCACGGCTGCACCTCCAAGCTGAGCAGATCTTCCAATGTCTCCCGGCGCAGAACGAGGCGGGACTTTCCGTCTTTCACTGCCACGACGGCAGGTCGAGTCAGCAGGTTGTACCGACTGGACATCGAGTAGCAGTACGCACCGGTCGCGGCGACGGCCAACAGGTCGCCCGGTCCGACGTCGCTCGGCATCCACGTGTTCTTGATGACGATGTCGCCGCTCTCGCAATGCTTTCCGACGACACGAGCGAGCACCGCATCCGATTCGCTGTCACGCGAGACCAACCTGCAGTCGTACTCGGCCTGGTACAGCGACGTACGAATGTTGTCGCTCATTCCACCGTCGACGCTGATGTAGCGGCGACGAGTCTTCGCATCGACCGTCACGTCCTTGGTGGTACCGACCTCGTACAGCGTGACCGTGCCAGGACCGGCGATGGCGCGTCCCGGCTCGACGTCGATACGAGGCACCGGCAGGCCAACGGCCGCCGATTCGCTTGCGACGATGGACTTCAACTTCGCGGCGAGGTCCTCGACCGCGGGCGGGTCGTCACTGGCCACGTACGAGATGCCCATGCCGCCACCGAGATCGATGGTCGAGATCTGCGCAGTCTTGTCGGTACCGAACTCCGACACCACGTCTCGCAGCAGGCCCAGCAACTTGTGCGCGGCGAGTTCGAAACCGTCGACCTCGAAGATCTGCGAGCCGATGTGGCTGTGCAGTCCGACGAGCCGCAGGTTGTCGGCGGCGAAGACACGACGAACCGCGTCCAGCGCCGAGCCGTCGGCCAGCGAGAATCCGAATTTCTGATCCTCGTGCGCGGTCGCGATGAACTCGTGCGTGTGTGCCTCGACACCGACGGTGACGCGCACCAGGACGTCCTGAACGACACCGAGTTCTCCGGCGACGGCGTCGAGTCGGTCGATCTCGATGCTCGAGTCGAGTACGACGTGTTCGACCCCGGCTCGCACGCCTGCGGTCAGCTCGTCGATCGACTTGTTGTTGCCGTGCATGGCAATTCGGTTCGCCGGGAATCCCGCGGCGAGTGCGATGCCCAGTTCACCGCCGGAGCACACGTCGAGCGAGAGTCCCTCGTCGGCGATCCAGCGCGCGATCTCTCCGCACAGGAACGCTTTGGACGCGTAGTGAACTCGTGCCGGGTCACCGAACGCCGACGCCATTTCCCGTGCCCGCGAACGGAAGTCGTCCTCGTCGATGACGAACAGCGGGGTGCCGTACTGCTCGGCCAGTTCGGTGACCGGCACTCCAGCGAGGCGGACCACGCCGTCGTCGCCGCGAGCGGCGTTGCGCGGGAAGACATGCGCGGGAAGCGTCGTCATCTCCGACGCCGAGGC
Source organism: Rhodococcus sp. Eu-32 (assembly GCF_003336925.1). NCBI lineage: Bacteria > Bacillati > Actinomycetota > Actinomycetes > Mycobacteriales > Nocardiaceae > Rhodococcus > Rhodococcus sp. Eu-32. Next base: position 25,814 of record NZ_QGNK01000025.1, read on the forward strand.
GGGTCGTTCCGTCCACGACTCCTTGGTCGCGACGTCGGCGTGCTTCGGACCGGCGGGATGCGCGTTCACATCCGCTCCGGTGCGCTGACGCCGAGCAGGTCGAGGCCGTTGGCCAGCACCTGCCGGGTTGCGTTGCCCAACGCCAAACGTGCGATGTTCACGGGGCCTGGCTCCTCGTCTCCTTGGGGAAGTACACGGCATGCACCGTAGAACCGGTGGTAGGCACCGGCCAGTTCTTCGAGGTACCGCGCAATGCGGTGCGGCTCACGCAGATTCGCCGCACTGGCTACGACGCGCGGGTATTCGCCGATCGTCCGGATCAGGTCGCCCTCCTGCTCCTGCGTCAGCAGGGACAGGTCCGGGTTCTCGGCGGACAGGCCCAGTTCGGCCGCGCCCCGTGCCAGCGACGCGAGCCGCGCGTGCGCGTACTGGACGTAGTAGACCGGGTTCTCGTTGCTCGCACTGGCCCACAGTTCGAGGTCGATGTCGATGCTCGAGTCGACCGACGAGCGCACGAGCACGTAGCGGGCCGCGTCGACGCCGATGGCGTCGACCAGGTCGTCGAGCGTGATGACGGTGCCCGCGCGCTTGCTCATCTTGACCGGGGCGCCGTCGCGCACCAGGTTGACCATCTGGCCGATGAGCACCTCGACGGTGTCGGGGTCGTCGCCGTACGCTGCCGCGGCGGCCTTGAGGCGACCCACGTAACCGTGGTGGTCCGCGCCGAGCATGTAGATGCACAGGTCGAAGCCGCGCTGGCGCTTGTTCTGGAAGTACGCGATGTCACCGGCGATGTACGCGGCGTTGCCGTCGCTCTTGATGACGACGCGATCCTTGTCGTCACCGAAGTCGGTGCTGCGCAGCCACCAGGCTCCGTCCTCGTGGTAGAGGCTTCCCGAGTTCTTCAGGTAGTCGACGGCCTTCTCGACCGCACCGGATTCGAACAGCGAGTTCTCGTGGAAGTACACGTCGAAGTCGACGCCGAACTCGTGCAGATTCTTCTTGATCTGCGCGAACATCAGGTCGACGCCGATGGACCGGAAGGTCTCGGCCTGTGCTTCGGGTGCCATCGCGAGCGCCTCGGGGCTCTTCGCGAGCACAGCCTGTGCAATTTCACCGATGTAGGCGCCCGCGTAGCCGTCCTCGGGCGCCGGTTCACCCTTCGCGGCGGCGATGAGCGAGCGGCTGAAGCGGTCGATCTGCGCACCGTGATCGTTGAAGTAGTACTCGCGTACCACCTCGGCTCCCTGAGCAGTCAGGATCCGGCCCAGCGCGTCGCCGACGGCTGCCCACCGGGTGCCGCCCAGGTGGATCGGGCCGGTCGGGTTCGCGGAGACGAACTCGAGGTTCACCTTGCGGCCTGCGAGCGCAGTTCCGTGGCCGTACGACGCGGCCGCGGCGAGCGCCTGGGCGACGATCGCGCCCTGCGCGTCCGCCGCGAGGCGAATGTTGAGGAACCCGGGGCCCGCGACGTCGGCGCTGGCGATCGCGGAGTCGGCGGCGAGGGCTTCGGCGAGCCAACCGGCGAAATCGCGCGGATTGGCGCCGGCTTTCTTGGCGACCTGAAGTGCGACGTTGGTCGCGTAGTCACCGTGCTCGGGGTTGCGGGGTCGCTCGACCGTCAGCTTCTGGGGCAGCACGGACGCGTCGAGACCGCGTTCGGCAAGCACCTTCGCGGCGGTCGCGTGTAGCAGTTCGGCAAGGTCGGCTGGAGTCACAGGTAGCTATCCTATGGTCTAGGGCAGGGTCGGTCGGCAGCCAGTACCTCATGAGGGCAGGCGTCACCCCCGGACGGCCTCAAAGCATGCGCTCAGAATGAGAACGTACAGTAATGGCGCCCTGCGATCTTGCAACCAGGTGCGCGGACACGTCGCACCTCCCACAACCGAAAGAGCGACGACAGCGATGCCCACGGGTTCCGATAGCGGCGGTCAGAGCAAGAAGTCGGCCGCCAAGGCCAACAAGGCCATCAAGGCCGCCAAGAGAAAGAGCGGCGTCCCGGCGACCAAATCCGGACGTCCGGGTCGGCAGATTCCCTGGCTGACGGTCGGAGCGATCGTCGTCGTGGTCGGTCTCATCGCGATTCTCGCGATCAACCTCGTTCCCAAGTACCAGCAGCGCGCCGAGACCCAGAAGTGGGAGCCGAGCGAGAGCAATCAGGACCCGTCGTCGCAGATCGCCGACGTGGTGAAGATGGAGTACCCGGCGGCGCTGCACGTCAGCCCGACCCAGCGCGTCGCGTACGACCAGACTCCCCCGTTCGGTGGACCACACGATGCGGTGTGGGCCACGTGCACCGGCGTCGTCTACCCCGAGGCCATCCGTACCGAGAACGCCGTGCACTCGCTCGAACACGGCGCCGTATGGATCACGTACAACCCGGACGAACTGGGCGAGGATCAGATCTCCACTCTCGCCGACAAGGTCGACGGTGAGTCCTACATGCTGATGTCGCCGTACCCCGGCCAGGACTCCGCGGTGTCGCTGCAGTCGTGGGGCCACCAGCTGAAGCTCGACAGCGTCGACGACGAGCGCATCGATCACTTCATCGCTGCGCTGCGCCTGAACCGCTACGCATACCCCGAGGTCGGTGCCAGCTGCTCGACCGTGCCCGGCTCGTTCGATCCCGACAACCCGCCGCCGTTCGACGCGTCGGCTCCCGGGGCCGACGCCGTGCCGATGGACGGCGCGGGCATCACGCCCGACGCCAGCGAGACCGGCGCTACCGGTGGTCTGCCCGATGGCATGCAGCTTCCCTCCGATCTCCAACTCCCGACCGAAGCTCCGGCAGAACCGGCGCCCGCGTCCTGATGTCGGATCAACTTCGTAAGAAGTCCCAGGTCGCCGCGCTGGCGGTCCTGGGACTGATCGCGGCCGTCGCCGTCGGATTCGCCCTCGGATTCCTCGCCAGGACCACCGTGCTCGGTGGCGACGACTCCGTGCCTGCAGCGGATTCGGTCGACGTCGGCTTCGCCCAGGACATGTCGGTGCACCACAACCAGGCCATCGACATGTCCTCGATCGCACTGACCAACGCAGCCGACCAGCCCGTGCGAACGCTCGCGTTCGACATGCTGACCTCGCAGCAGAACCAGGTGGGCCAGATGCAGGGCTGGCTGGCCATCTGGGACCGCGCTCCCGTCGGATCGAACGGCTACATGGGCTGGATGAAGGACGACGAAGGCCACTCACACACGATGTCGATGGCCTCACAGCCGACAGGATCGGTTGCGGCCATGCCGGGCATGGCGACGGCCGACGAGCTCGCAGCATTGCGCCAAGCAACCGGCCCGGCCGTCGACGTGATGTTCCTGCAGTTGATGCTGCGGCACCACGAGGGCGGCCTGTCGATGATGGAGTACGCCGTCGACCACGCCGAGACTCCCGCTCTGAAGCGGCTCGCCGAATCGATGATCTCCACGCAGGAGAGCGAGGCCACGCTCATGAAGCAGATGCTCGCCGAGCGTGGCGCCCAACCCTTGGCGCCTAGCTAGAGACCGAGAACGTCCAGTCGGCCACCTCGGGCATGTCCTCGAGGTGCTCGACGACGTACTTCTCGTGCCGCGCGAGCTGGGACGTGCAGTAGTCGATCAACTCTCCGCCCTTCTCGGGTACGCGACGCGACCGCCGTAGCGCCTCCAGCACGAGGTGGTAGCGGCTCATCTTGTTCAGCACGACCATGTCGAACGGTGTCGTCGTCGTGCCCTGTTCGTTGAAACCGCGGACGTGGAACCGACCGGCACCCGTGCGTCCGTGCAGAAGCTCGTGCACGGCACGCGGGTAGCCGTGGAAGGCGAAGACGACGTCTGCATCGGCGGTGAACAGATCGACGAACTTCGTCTCCGGGAAGCCGTGCGGATGCTCCTCCGGCGTCAGCAACCCCATCAGATCGACGACGTTGACGACGCGCACCCGCAGGTACGGGACCCATTCGCGCAGAATCTGCGCGGCCGCGAGAATCTCCTGCGTCGGCACGTCACCGGCCGCCGCGAGCACGATGTCCGGCTCGCTCGGCGTCCCGGCCGTGTCGGTCTCGGTGCCTGCCCATTCCCAGATCGACGCGCCGGCCGCGCAGTGCTCGTGAGCCTGCTCCAACGTCAGGTACTGCAGGTGCGGCTGCTTGTCGACGACGATCAGATTGACGTGATCGCGGCTGCGCAGACAGTGATCGGAGATCGACAACAGCGTGTTCGAGTCCGGCGGCAACCAGACACGCACGACGTCGGGTGCCAGCGGGATGACTGCGTCGATCATGCCCGGCCCCTGGTGGCTGAAGCCGTTGTGATCGTTGCGCCAGCACGTGCTCGTCAGCAACACGTTGAGCGACGCCACCGGCTCACGCCACGGCAGGTCCGCGGCGTGCTGCAGCCACTTGACGTGCTGGATCATCATCGAGACGCTGACCATCGCGAACGCCTCGTAGCTGGCGAACACGCCGTGTCCGCCCGCCAGCAGATAGCCTTCCAGCCAGCCCTCGCAGAGATGTTCACTCAGCACCTCCATGACGCGTCCGTCCGGCGAGAGGTGGTCGTCCCACTCCTCGATCGGCAGCTGCCAGCACCGGTCGGTGGCGTCGAACACCGCCGCCAGGCGATTGCTGGCCGTCTCGTCCGGGCAGAACAGCCGGAAGTCACCGCCACCGTCGTCGCGGGTGTTGTCCGCATAGATGTCGCGCATCAGCTCGCCGAGCACACGCGTCGTCTCGTGGAATCCGGCGCCGGGTGCCTCGATCGGGATCTCGTACTTCTCGAGCGGCGGAATCCGTAGCGGTCGTAGAAGCCTGCCGCCGTTCGCGTACGGCGTCGACCCCATGCGCTTGTCTCCCGACGGGGCAAGTGTCGCAAGCTCTTTCACCAGAGCACCGTCGTCGTCGAACAGGTTCTGCGGCTCGTAGGACCGCATCCAGGATTCCAACTGCGCGAGGTGGTCGGGGTCGGTGCGGACCCCGGACAGCGGAACCTGGTGCGCGCGAAAGGTTCCCTCGACGAGTGTGCCGTCGACGGTGTGCGGGCCGGTCCATCCCTTCGGGGTGCGCAGAACGATCGCGGGCCATCGCAAATCTGGTTTCCCGCCGGAACGGGCAGTGCTCTGTATCGCACGAATCGTGTTGTGTGACTGGCGGATCGCCCGTTCGAGAGCCGGGAACACCTGCCGCGGATCGTCTCCCGATACGACGACCGGATCCCATCCCTGCCCCCGCAGGAATGCGTCGACGTCCTCGTCGCTGCTGCGACCGAACACCGTCGGCCCCGCGATCTTGGCGCCGTTGAGATTCAGGATCGGCAGCACCGCGCCGTCCCGGCGGGGATTCAGGAACGCCGGTAGCTTCCACGATCCGGCGAGCGGGCCCGTTTCCGCCTCCCCGTCACCGATGACGCACGCGACGGTCAGATCGGGCCGATCGAACGCCGCACCGCCCGCGTGCACGAGCGCGTACCCGAGTTCGCCGCCTTCGTGGATGCTGCCGGGGGTCTGGACGCTGACATGGCTAGGGATGCCGCCGGGCGACGAGAACTGACGGCAGAGCCGTCGAACGCCCTCGGTGTCGCGGGAAACATGCGGATAGACCTCCGAATACGTGCCTTCCAGATAGGTCGACGCCACCAGCGCAGGCCCTCCGTGACCGGGTCCGGTCACGTACAGCCAATCCGAGTCGGTGTTCTTGATGTGCCGGTTGAGCAGCGCATAGATCATCGACAGCGCCGGGCTCGTCCCCCAGTGGCCGAGGAGGCGAGGCTTGATGTGGGCCGCGGTCAGCGGCTCACCGAGGAGAGTGTTGTCCTGCAGATAGATCTGAGCGACGGTCAGATAGTTCGCCGCCGCCCACCATTTCAAGTCGAGATCCAGGTCGTCCGTCGAGTAGTCCTGTGCTGTCACCGATCATCCTTTCGGCTGGTCTTGACTGTCCCCCGTACCCACGACACTAGGTCGATTTCGGCTGCCGGGGGTGATGCGCTAGTCTTGGACCCGCCCTGGCCCCCGTAGCTCAGGGGATAGAGCGTTCGCCTCCGGAGCGAAAGGCCGCAGGTTCGAATCCTGCCGGGGGCACACATTCTTCCATCACTCGATGCGAGTATGGCTGTGTGCCCGATCAAGTCGATTTCGACGACGTAGCCGACGAACTGTATTCGCTCGACCCCTCCGAGTTCGTCGCCGCGCGCAAGGACGCCGTCGCCCGCGCCCGTAAAGCCGGCGACCGAAAAACTGCCACCGCCATCGGAGCGCTGCGCAAACCCACCGTCGTCGCGTGGATGGTCAATCTGCTGGTCCGCGAGGAACCCGAGGACGTCGCCGAACTGTTCGACCTCGGCGACAGTCTGCGCGAGGCTCAAAGACGTTCGGCCGCCGACGAGCTCAAGGAACTGTCCGGGGCACGCCAGCAGGCGATCCGGGCGCTGACGCGTCGCGCAGTGAAGATCGCAGCCGAGCACGGCAAACCCGGTGCCGACGACGCGGAACGCGAAATCGGTCAGACCCTGAACGCGGCTCTCGCAGATCCCGACGTCGGCGAGCGGGTCAGGGCGGGCCGCGTCGTCACGGCCGAGTCGTACAGCGGGTTCGGTCCCGCGATGCTTGCGTTGGCACCGGAGCTTCCCGACGAGGAAGAGGAGCCAGGCGACGAGAAGACCGCCGACGAAGAGCCCGAAACCGTCGACCAGAAAGCCCTCGACAAGGCCAGGGAACAATTGGAGGAAGCGAGGGAGGACGAGGCGTCGGCGCGCGCCGACGCCGAATCCGCCCGCGCCGAGGCAGAATCCGCCGACGAGAACCTCGCCGAGGTCAAGGAGCGGCTCGCTCGACTGCGTAGCGAACTACACGAAGCCGAGGAGCAGGAAGCCGAAGCGCGTCGGACCGTGAAGTCGGCCGATCGTGAAGCCAGGCGCCTGAAGCGAGTGCTCACCGACGCGCAGGCGCGGACGGAGGAGGCGCAGAACGCCGTCGACTCTTTCAGGCGGGAGTGTAGCCTGCAGGAATGACCCAGATCAGGCGGGAGTGGAGCCTGCAGGAATGACCCAGATCAGGCGGGAGTGGAGCCTGCAGGAATGACCCAAATTAGGCAGGCTCGATGATGGCCGTGATGGTGGTGATATCGCCTGCCGGGATTTCGAAGTGCTCGGTCACGGATACGGTCACGCCGCCGTCCAGGTCGAGCAGATAGCGCCCGACGACGCTGGTGCCCCACTCGCGGAAGGCGAGATCACGCACCGCGACGATGGGCCTGTACTGCTGCCCTTGTTCCAGGTCGTCGCGGATGAACTGGCCGGTGTCGCCGGTGCTGTTTCCGTTCTCGACGCGTCGGCACGCGTCGGCGAGTCGCAGTTTGGTGGCGTCGTGACTGACGAGAGCCTCGACGTACTCACGTGCCATCGCGACGCGTCCGGAATCGGCGTCACGGGTGGCGTGCGCGGCAATTCCGCGCAGCAGCGGCTCGGCGAGTTCGGGACGACAGATCAGCAGATCCGGTACGTACGGATGAGAGTTGTTATACGTCAACGGCGTTCCGTCGATGCGTGAGCAGTGCAGCCCGGCCGCCAGCGCAACACCGACGGGTGCTGCGGAATCCCATTCCCACTGCCCACCGGAGTGGACGTACGCGTCGACGTCCCCGCGCACGACGGCCATCGCCTTGGCTCCGGCGGACCCCATCGTGACGACGTCGCCGCCGACGTCGGCCGCGAGTGCGTCCATGTAATACGGCGGGCGGCTGTCGCTGACGACGAGCTGCGGTCTGCGGTCCGACCGCACCGGCAGGCTCACGTCCGCAGTCGAATACACGACGCCTGCAGCCGGTTGCGCGACGGCCGACGCCGTCATCCCCTTCCCTGCTTCCCACAGACCGACGTGCACGGCCCAGTCGGCGCGGTCGCTCATGCCGTATTCGCGTGATCCGTCGAGCGGATCGATGATCCAGACGCGTGAGGCGTCGAGGCGGGCGCGATCGTCGGCCGACTCTTCCGAGAGCACCGCGTCGTCCGGACGGTCGGTCTTCAGCCGCGCGAGGATCAGGTCGTTGGCCTGCGCGTCGCCGAGACGGCCCAGTTCGCGTCCCGTCACGCTCGCGCCGTCCCGAATCTCCAGCAGCAACTCCCCCGCAGCGCGCGCGACGTCGGCGGCGAAGTGGGCGTCGTCCTCCAGCGAATACGTCACGCGCTCAACAATTCCACAATTCGCGCCGCTTGCGCCGCGGGATCGCCGTCCGACGGCCGCAGCACGAGGTCGGGGTGCTCGGGCGCCTCGTAGGGATCGTCGACGCCGGTGAACCCCGTGATCTCACCGGCACGCGCCTTGGCGTACATGCCCTTCGGGTCACGCTGTGCGCAGACCTCGAGCGGCGTGTCGACGTGGACCTCGAAGAACGGCAGGCCCGCACGGTCGTGGACACGTCTCGCGTCGTCGCGGTCCGCGCGATACGGGCTGATGAGACAGGCAATGGCGACGAGCCCCGCGTCGGCCATCAGTACGGCGACCTCGCCGACGCGTCGCACGTTCTCGGCGCGGCTCGTCCGATCGAATCCGAGATCGGAGTTGAGTCCGTGCCGCAGGTTGTCGCCGTCGAGTCGATACGCGGGCCTACCCGACGCCACCAGAATCCGCTCGAGTTCCGCCGCGATCGTCGACTTTCCCGACGCCGACAGCCCGGTCAGCCACACGGTCGCCCCTCGGGTCGCGCGACTCTCGCGTTCGACTCGCGCAGCGTGCCACACGACGTTCGACGCCGTCAGAGCCGGCCCGCCGATCATCCCCGCTGCGACGGTGGCGCCTGTGCTCTCGTTCACGAGCAGAAAGCTTCCGGTCACGCGGTTGCGGCGATACGGGTCGAAGAACAGCGGGTTCTGCGTGCGGATGCGGACGCGGCCGATGTCGTTGAGCGACAACGACTCTGCCGACCTGTCTCGGTGCAGGGTGTCGACGTCCAGTCGATAGTCGAGTCGGGTGACATGCGCGATCGTGGAGTTGCTGGTGTGCAGCATCAGATAGCGATCTTCGGGCCGCAGTTCCGCGCCCTCGGCGAGCCAACACACCATCGCGTCGACGTCCGTGCCGATGTCGGGATGATTGTTCGGACGGCACAGCATGTCGCCACGACCGACGTCGAGCGGATCGTCGAGTTCGAGACAGACTGCCGACGACGCGAATCCCTCGGTGAACTTCGCTCCGCCCGGTCCCCACACCGCCGAGATCCGCGTCCGAAAACCCGACGGAAGGACCACGACGTCGTCGCCCGGTGCGAACACACCTCCGGCAACCGTGCCCGCCAACCCCCGAAAGTCGCGATGCTCACCGTCGTCTTTCGGCCTGATCACGTATTGCACCGGGAACCGTGCGTCGATGAGGTTGCGGTCCGACGCGACGTGCACCTCCTCGAGAACGTGCATCAGAGAACCACCCGTGTACCACGGCATCGACTCGGTTCGGTGCACCACGTTGTCGCCGCCCAAGGCGCACATCGGAACGAACGTCAGATCGTGCACGTCGAGTTTGGTTGCGAACGAGGAGAAGTCGGCCTTGATCTCCTCGAATCGATCCTCGGACCAGTCGACGAGGTCCATCTTGTTGACGCACAACACCAGATGCGCGACGCCGAGCAACGACGCCAGGAACGCGTGACGCCTGGTCTGTTGGAGTACCCCGGCCCTGGCGTCGACGAGAATCAATGCGAGGTCGGCCGTCGACGCGCCCGTCACCATGTTGCGCGTGTACTGCACGTGACCCGGCGTGTCCGCGACGACGAATTTCCTTTTCGGCGTGGAGAAGTAGCGGTAGGCGACGTCGATGGTGATGCCCTGTTCACGCTCGGCGCGCAGACCGTCGGTGAGCAGCGCGAGGTCGACGTCGTCACCGCCGCGGGCGCGCGACGTACGTTCGACGGCATCCCACTGATCGTCGAAGATCGCCTTCGAGTCGTACAGCAACCGGCCGATGAGCGTCGACTTGCCGTCGTCGACGCTTCCTGCCGTGGCCACCCTGAGCAACTCGGACATCAGAAGTAGCCTTCCTTCTTGCGATCTTCCATACCGGTGTCGGAGATTCGATCGTCGGCGCGCGTTGCACCGCGTTCGGTGGTGCGTGTGGATGCGATCTCGGCGACGACGGCAGCGGGATCGTCGGCTGTGGAGCGGACACACCCGGTGCACGTGGCGTCGCCGACGGTGCGGAAGCGGACGAGCGCGTCGAACGGCTCGTCGTCCCGTATGTCGACGAACCGTGTTGCCGCCAACAGCATTCCGTCACGCAACACGACCTGCCGCCGGTGCGCGTAGTACAGATTCGGCAGCGCGATGCCTTCGGCCGCGATGTACTGCCATATGTCGAGCTCGGTCCAGTTCGACAGAGGGAACACCCGACAGTGCTCACCGCGTCGGTGACGACCGTTGTACAGCTGCCACAGTTCCGGCCGCTGCTTGCGTGGATCCCACTGCCCGTGCTCGTCGCGAAAACTGAACACGCGCTCCTTCGCGCGCGCCTTCTCCTCGTCGCGGCGCGCTCCCCCGAACACCGCGTCGAAGTTCCTCTCCTCGATCGCACGCAGCAACGTTCTGGTCTGCAGACGATTCCGAGAGCCGCCCGGATCCGGAATCGACCGGCCCGCGTCGATGTCGTCCTGCACTCGCGCGACGATGAGCGGGATGCCGAGACGGGCGACCGTACGATCCCGGAAGTCGATGACCTCGTCGAAGTTGTGACCGGTGTCGACGTGCAACGCCGCGAACGGGATTCGGGCGGGCCAGAACGCCTTCGCTGCGACATGCAGCATGACGACGGAGTCCTTGCCGCCGGAGAACAGCAGTACCGGTCGTTCGGCGGTGGCCGCCACTTCCCGAAGAATGTGCACGGCCTCGGCTTCGAGCGCGCCGAGGTGCGACAGTGCGTACTCGGTCGATGCCACGGCACACTCCTTCGCAATGGAACCCGTTACAACTGCCCTGCTGGTCATTGACCAGCGGCTGCATGCACCATATCCTCACATACTAGAACCTGTTCTACATTTGATCGTGACGATCGGAACGAGGAGTTGCGCGTGCTCACCGAGGCATTCACCGACGCGATCGCGGCGGCCGAGAAGATCGTCGAGGAGGCGCCACACGTACGCGACGAGCGCGATCTCGCCGAAGGCCTCGACTATCTGGCCGGCAACATTCAGGCGTCGATCCAGATGGCGTGGGCATACGATCCCGACTTTCCGCACTTTGCGTCGTCCACCGGCCCGTACACCAAGATGGGCCTGGACAACCCGGACACGCTGTACTTCCACGCGAACATCCGCGACGACGAGGAGTACATCGTCTCCGGAAAACGCGGCACCACAACCGATCTGAGTTTCCAGATACTGAAGGGCGACTATTCGCCCGTCGACGTCCCGGACAGCCTCACCGCATTCGACGATCGACAGATCGACATCTCACCCGACGGTAGCTTCGAACTCCACTTCGGCCCGGCGTCGGACCTACCGAACCACTTCACGCTGGGCCCCGGGTCGTCGATGCTGGTCGTGCGCGAGGTCTACGGCGTCTGGTCGGCCGAGCGTGGCACGCTGACCATCCGTCGCGTCGGAAGCGACGGCGACGCGCCACCGCCGCACTCGAAAGAAGCTGTCGCGAAACGGTATTCGACGGCAGGCAAGATGCTCGTCGGCCGGCTGCGCACATTTCTCCAGTTTCCGCAGTGGTACTACCTGAACCTCGACGTCAACACGATGACCGAGCCGCGGCTCACGCCAGGCGGACTCAGCACCCAGTACTCGTCGGCCGGGCACTACGAGCTCGGCGCGGACCAGGCGATGATCATCACCGTCCCGAAATCCCATGCGCCCTATCAGGGATTCCAACTCGGCAGTCTCTGGTACATCTCGCTCGACTACATCGATCATCAGACGTCGCTGACGTCGGAACAGGCACAGACCGACCCGGACGGCAACATCAGACTGGTCGTCAGCGAGCGAAATCCCCACGTGACCAACTGGATCGAGACCACCGGGCATTCGCGCGGGTACGCACAGTTCCGGTGGCAGCGCGTATCCCGAGTCATGACCGCAGCCGACGGACCGATCATCGAGGTGGTCGACTTCGACCAAGTGGCCTCGCGGCTGCCGTTCCACGAACTCAACAAGATCTCCGACGACGACTTCGCCCGGCGGATCGCCGAACGCCGCGATGCCGTCGCACGACGGATGCTCGGATGACCGGCCTGCTCGACGGCAGCGTCGTCGTCGTCTCCGGCATCGGACCCTCACTCGGCAGGTCCATCGCGCTGCGGTGTGCAGCCGAAGGCGCCGATCTGGTGTTGGCCGCGCGCACCGCGAGCTACCTCGACGACGTCGCGAAGGAGGTCGCCGGTCTCGGTCGGCAGGCGGTCGCCGTGCCCACCGACATCACCGACGAGGCGTCGGCGACGAGGCTGGTCGTCAAGGCCGTCGACGCGTTCGGGCACGTCGACGCGTTGATCAACAATGCTTTCGCGATCCCGTCGATGAAGGACCTCGCGCACACCGAGCCCGCGAGCATCAGGGCAGGGCTCGAACTGTCGCTGTTCGGGACACTGCGCCTGTCGCAGCTGTTCACTTCCGCATTGACGAAGTCCCACGGTTCGATCGTCATGATCAATTCTGCGGTCATCCGACACTCCCAGCCGAAGTACGGTGGCTACAAGATCGCCAAGGCGTCGCTGCTGGCGATGTCGCAGACCCTGGCGAGCGAACTCGGACCGCAGGGGATCCGCGTCAACACCGTTGCGCCGGGCTATATCTGGGGTTCGACGTTGAAGAGCTACTTCGAGCATCTGGCCCAGAAGTACGGCACGACGAGCGAACAGATTTATCGGCAGACCGCGTCGACCATGGATCTACGACGGCTGCCCGAACCCGACGAGATCGCCGACGCCGTCGTATTCCTATCGTCGTCGCGCGCACGGGCGATCACCGGCCAGTGTCTGGACGTGAACTGCGGCGAATACCACCACTAGGAGCGGCGATGACCAGCACGGAACGTACCGACGTCGGCACTGTCGCCGACCTGCACGCGTCGGCGACGAAGGCCACCGGCTTGTCCGACTTCGGCTCCGACGACTATCGCGAGGCGCTCGCCGTGCTGCTCGAATCGTATCGGCGGGACGCCGAACTGACCGCCGCCGGTTCGAAGATGCACCGCTACTTCCTGCGTGGCGCGCTGATCGCCCGATTGCTGAGCGAGCAGGCGTGGGCACAGCACCCGGAGTACGCGTCGGTGCCGATCGAGCGGCCGATCTTCGTCACGGGCCTCCCTCGCACGGGAACCACTGCGCTGCATCGACTTCTGACCGTCGACCCGTCGCATCAAGGGTTGGAGATGTGGCTGACCGAGGTACCTGGGCCGCGTCCACCCCGCGAGACGTGGGACGCGAATCCCGTGTTCGCCGCATTGGAGAGAGGCTTCGCGCAGCATCACGTCGACCATCCCGAATTCATGGGTGTGCACTACATGTCGGCCGCCGAGGTCGAAGAATGCTGGCAGCTGCTGCGGCAGTCCGTGCAGTCGATCGCGTACGAGTGCCTCGCCTATCTGCCGACGTACTCGTCGTGGCTCGCCGAGCAGAGCTGGCTCGGCGCGTACCGGCGGCACCGCCGCAACCTGCAGCTCATCGGACTGCACGACACCGACCGCCGATGGGTGCTGAAGAACCCGAGCCACCTGTTCGCGCTCGACGAGTTGTTGCAGGTCTACCCGGACGCGCTCGTCGTCCAGATGCACCGCGAACCGGCCACGATCATGCCGTCGATGTGCAGTCTTGCCGAACAGGCCACCGCCGGCTGGAGCGAGAAGTTCACCGGCGACGTCATCGGGCGCACCCAACTCGACCTGTGGGAGCGTGGGCTCGAGGTGTTCGCGGCCGCGCGGGCCGCGGCCGATCCGACGCAGTTCCACGACGTCGACTATCACGATTTCGTGGCCGACCCTCTCGGCACGGTCGAATCGCTGTATCGCCGCTTCGGACTCCGCCTCACTGCGGAGGCGCGTACGCGAATGGAGGCGCTGCACGCCGAAAGCCGTAGCGGCAGCCGCAGACCCGCACACCGCTACGCTCTCGGCGACTTCGGTCTGGACAGACGCGAAGTGGAGCGGCGGTTGGGGGCCTGCTGAGCACACGCTCTATCGTTGCTCCCATGGCGACGCGCTGGCAGGACGAGAACACCCCCGACCACTCGCGGCGCTACATCGAACGTTTCGACCGACTCGCGGCACAGGGCGTCGACCTCCACGGTGAAGCACGAATGGTCGACGCGCTCCTGTCCCCCTCTAGTTCCGTCCTCGACGCCGGGTGCGGCACAGCGCGTCTCGGCGCCGAACTCGCACGACGGAGTCACACCGTCACCGCCGTGGATCTCGATCCGGTGTTGGTGGAGGAAGCCCGCAGGCACACGAACATCACCGTGTACCTCGCCGATCTCACCGAATTCGACCTCGAGCAGACGTTCGACGCCGTCGTCGCAGCCGGCAACGTCATGGTGTTCATGACACCGGGAACCGAACGGACGGCACTCGAACGTGTTGTCGCACATATGAACCCGACAGGTGTGTTCGTTGCAGGCTTCGCGACGGACCGGCAGTACACCGTCGAGCAGTTCGACGACGACCTCGCCGCCGCAGGCTTACGCGTCGAACAGCGGTTTGCGACGTGGGACCTCCGTCCGTGGCACCCCGGCGCTGACTGGGCGGTCACGGTCGCCCGGCTGGGTCCTCAGCCACTTCACCTCGTCTGCGATGCGTCCTAACATGGGAGGGCAGGACCTCGCATGTTAGGACGATCGTGACGAACACAGGCACGTGGGTGTACGCCGTCGTCGGAGACGGCCCGATCGACGCCGACCTTCCACCCGGCGTCGCGGGCGAACGCGTCCGCGTGATCGAGGCGGCTGGATTGACTGCGGTGGTGGGGTCCGTCCCCTTCGACACGTTCGGCGACGAGGCGCTGCATCGCAATCTGGAGAAAGCCGACTGGCTCGACGACGTCGCTCGCGTACACGACGGCGTCGTCGGCGCTGTGGCACACACGGCCGACACGGTCCCGATGCGACTCGCGACCGTCTACTCGGACGACGACGACGTGCGGGCGACGCTGAGCGCACGTCGAACCGCGTTCGACACCGCCCTACGCCGGATCGCAGGCCGGGCGGAGTGGGGTGTGCGTGGCGTGGCCGACACGTCGTTGCCTCGTGACAACGACGACGAGCCGTCCTCGCGCGCAGACATCGAACTCTCCGTCGCTGCCGACGCGAACGAGGTGTACGCCGCATTGCTGGAGGCAGCGGTGGCTGGTCGCCGGCGAGAGCCCGCGGCGCCCGAGCTCGCCGGCTCCCGCCCGTGGATGCCGCTCGTCAGCACATACCTCGTCGAACGCCGCCGCACGGGTGATTTCGCCGCGGCGGTGTCGTTTCTGAACCGCACCTACGCACGCCTCGAACTCGAACTGACGGGTCCGTGGCCGCCGTACTCGTTCACCGGCATCGACGAGGACCCGGGCCCGTCGTGAATCCACGATCACTCGGTCACCGCGTCCGGTAGCGCGTCGAACCAGTCCAGCGTCGCCTGTTCGTAGCGGATACCGAAATCCAGAGTGGCGGAATCGAATACGGACCGGTGATCCTTGCTCCTCTCCCACTCCTGGCGGTATCGCGCAAGCACTTCCTCGTGACGCCGGCGGTGTTCTTCGAGAATCTCGGCACGCCGGGTCGGATCGAGGTGCGCAGCGAACGCGATGGTGAGCAGCAGCGGGTGCCGAATGGTGGCTTCGCCGGGATCGCGGTCGATCCAGCGAGCGAACGCAGCCCTACCCTCGTCGGTGATCGTGAAGGGCTTCTGCGCCCGAGCACCCGGCGCACCCTCTACGACGAGCCCGCGCGACGACAGACTGGTCAGCTCGCGATAGACCTGGCTGCGCGTCACCGTCCAGAAGCCGCCGATGCAGGCCTCGGCCGTCGCATGCAGGTCCCATCCGGTCATCGGGCCGCGGTGCAGGAACCCGAGCAGCGACGCGGCGGTGGCGTTCAGTGGGGTGTCGGTCACGAATTCATCGTCACACACCTTGACATTCCACAGTGGTAGGTCGAAGCTTGAAACCGATGACATTCCACAATGGAATGTCAGCTCCGAACGGTCTGGAGACTGCGATGTCCTATCAACCGTCCACGTCCCACTCACCTGCGTCACGCGTCTCCGACGCCGAACGCGATTCGGCAGTCGAGGCCCTGACCGGCCACGTGTCGACGGGTCGGCTGTCGATCGACGACTTCGACGCCCGTGCCGCACGCGTCTACTCGGCCGTGACACGCGCGGATCTGACGTCGGTGTTCGACGACCTGCCGCAGGCAACTGACCCTGAGGTTTCCGCGAAGCCGGTCCGGCGTGATCACGAGATCGCGGCGTGGGCAGGCGTCGGCGTGCTGTGCCTGGTCATCTGGGCTGTCACGTCGATTGCGACGGGCGGCGTTCTGTACTTCTGGCCGATGTGGGTGATCGGGCCGTGGGGAGCAATGCTGGCGCTGCAACGCGTGACCGGCATACAGATGCCGATGGGCTGCGCGGGGCGTCGGGTCTACGACTGAACGATCGACGCGATCTGGAACCGCGCACCCAGCGGGTCCGCGATGCCCGCGATGCGTCCGAACGGTGAGTCCTTCGCGGCGTCGACGACCGTCCCTCCGAGTGCGGTCACTTTCTCGACTGCAGCATCGGTGTCGTCGACTCCGAAATAGAGCCGCCAGTGCGACGGGACGTCGGCCTGCAGGTATCTGTCGGCGTCCATGATGCCCGCGACCATGCCACCAGCGACGAAGCCCTGGGAATACCGGAACTCGTCGGTGTCGCCCAGAACGCCGTACGTCCATCCGAACACCGACTCGTAGAACTCCAGTGCAGCGCCGTAGTGGTGCGTGAATTGCTCGTGCCAGACGGGTGTTCCGTGCTCACCCCACAACCCGTATCCGCGGTGCTGATCGGCCTGCCAGATACCGGTGACCGCTCCCCCTGCATCGACGACGAGCGCCATCGTGCCCTGGTCTCCGACCTGCATGGCAGGACACAGCACCTGCGCGCCTGCTTCGACGGACTTGGCGACGCTTGCCTCCGCATCCGCGGACGCAATGTAGGTGTTCCACACGTTCGCGATCGTGGTGCCGGGCATCTGTCCGCCGAGACCCGCCACCGGCTCGTCGTTCTTCAGGAACGTCGTGTACCCGCCGTACTCGGCTTCCTTGCTGACATCGGCTTCCCAGCCGAACAGACCGTTGTAGAACGGCACGACGGTGCGGGGATCCGAACTGGTCAGATCGACCCAGCACGGAGCGTCGACGCGGTAATCCTTGGCAGGCATGCACACAAGGTACGCGGGTGGTCCAACACTCACTGCACATCGGCGGGGGCAAGGCATGTTTCCTCACAGCTACTCCGTGGAAAGTGATGAGCATGGCTACATACCAGTTACGCGGCGCAGACGACGCCGTACTCGCGCAGACCGAACTGCCCTCCGACACCCGCGCGATGGCGTGGATGGTCTCGGCAGCCACCGTCAACCGTCGCGCACTCGACGGCAAACGCTGGGAAGGCTTCCGCCTCGACGACTCCGGATGGGAGCACCGCTTCTCGGGCGCATACCGCAAGCAAGAAGTCGGGGTCGGTCTCAGCTGACCGAACCCGACTTCCTCATCGAGCGAGCGACGGGATTCGAACCCGTGTAAACGGCTTTGCAGGCCGGTGCCTAGCCACTCGGCCACACCCGCATCGATAGCTACTATGCCGTGTCGACCACGCGTCGACCATGGTTCGAATCAGCGTGATTCGAACGTAGGCTCACGCGCCGTGGGAAGATGGACCGCATGTCTACATCGTCGCCTCTCCCGCTCGATCCCATCGCAGAAGCCCACCGTCAGTGGACCAAGCATGGATGGGGAGACGTCGCCGACGGGATGGCTGCCGTCACATCGCTGATGCGCGCGCAGCAGATCATGCTCGCCCGTGTCGAGGAAGTGCTCAAGCCGACGGGACTTACGTTCTCGCGCTACGAATTACTGACGCTGCTCACGTTCACGAAGAACGGCGCGCTGCCGATGGCGAAGGCCAGCGCCCGCCTCCAGGTTCACCCGACGAGTGTGACGAATGCCGTCGACCGACTCGAGGCCGCGGGATACGTCCAGCGCACACCTCATCCCAGCGATCGCCGCACGACACTCGTCGAGATCACCGAGTCCGGCCGCGCACTTGCTGTGAACGCCACCGAGAAACTCAACGATCAGGTGTTCGGCAAGCCCGGCCTGGCCAAGGAACGGTTGACGTCGCTGGTACGCATCCTTGCCGAACTGCGTCGTGCTGCGGGCGATTTCGACGACGGCGGCACCGGTTCTGCCTGGTGAGTCGGGCGCCCGCCACGCGTTCATGATCAAATAGCACGTGAGCGCTGCGGGGGCAGCGCACAGGTTGGAGACTTACGTGTTGGTCGTCGGCGTCGGGGCGGGTGCGCATGGGGCACGCGCAATCCTCACCTATCTGGACAGTCCGCATCGCGCACCGATCGCCACGCGCACCGTGCGCAGGCGCCGAGGTCAATCCCTCGTCTCCACGGTCTCCGACGGCGTGTCTGCACTGCATGCGATCGCGTCGAAACTGGCTCTGCAGGTACGACACTCCGCGATCGCCTACCGCGTCAGCGAAGATGCAGATGCAATCACCTCGCATCGCGACGCGGCCGCGTCCGCACTCGTCCACGAAACCGCAGCACAACTACGCTATCTCCGCTTCACCGGCATGGTTCCGAATCATGGCTCGACGGTGGTGTGCGACATGGGAAGCACCGGAATGACGGTCTCCGTCGTGGATCTCGCGGGCAGCGACACACTCAGGTCCACGCGCACTTCCACGTTCTGCGGAGACGACCTCGACCACCTCGTGCGACGGCACCTGTCATCCAACAAAATTCGTGTCGACGTCGATCGTTCGCGTCTACTGAAGGAACAACTCAGCACAGGAGGCGTCGTCAACGCGCAGAACCCAGACGGACCCGGCAGCCATGTCCTCACGCGCAAAGACTTCGAGGACATGATCGCCGGGTCGGTCCGGTACGCCACGATGGTGGTGGGTCAAACGGTCGAGCTGTCCGGTGCGAAGCCGTCGTCGATCGTGCTGGTCGGTGGCGGCGCGAACGTGTCGTCGATCGGAGCGTCGTTCGAGCGCCACCTCGGGCTGCGCACGCACGTACCCGAACACCCGGAGCTGGTGTCGGCGCGGGGCGCAGCCCTGCTGTCGGTCAGCGGTGGGTGAACTTCGCCTGCCGCTTCTCGATGAACGCGGTCATGCCTTCTTTTTGATCCTCGGTGGCGAACGTCGAATGGAACAGCCGACGCTCGAACCGAACACCTTCTGCGAGAGTCGATTCGAAGGACCGGTTGACCGCATCCTTCGCCATCATCGCGACCGGTAGCGACATCTCGGCGATCGTCGTCGCAGTCTCGAGTGCGTCGTCGAGCAGTTCCGCGGCGGGCACGATGCGAGACACGAGGCCGGCGCGCTCGGCCTCGTCGACCTTCATGTTGCGGCCGGTCAAGACCATCTCCATCGCCTTGGCCTTGCCGACGGCACGCGTAAGGCGTTGCGATCCACCGATTCCCGGAATGACACCGAGCTTGATCTCGGGCTGACCGAACACTGCCGTATCCGACGCGATCAGCACGTCGCACATCATGGCGAGTTCGCACCCGCCACCGAGCGCGTAGCCCGACACAGCGGCAACGATGGGAGTGCGTGCGGCGCTGAGTCGATCCCAGGCACTGAAGAAGTCGTCCTGGTACACGTCCATGTACGACTTCGGCTGCATCTCTTTGATGTCGGCACCTGCCGCGAACGCCTTCTCCGAACCCGTGATCAGGATGGCACCGATGCCTTCGTCGCCATCGAGATCCTCGACGGCTCCGACGACCTCACGCATCAGCTGGGAGTTCAACGCATTCAGGGCCTTCGGCCGATTCAGCGTGATGATGCCGACGCGGCCGCGACGCTCGAGCAGGATCGTCTCGAAGTCGGTCATTCGGCCGCCCCCGTCGAACGCTCGCGGATGTCGTTGATGATGCCGGAGAAGTCGACATCGGTTCCGCCGCCGGAGGTTTCCTTGAACTTGGAGTAGATCTCCGCCGCCTGCAGCCCGAGAACTCCCTCGACGCCGTTGGCGCGCAACGCGTTCGCCGCCAGACCGAGATCCTTGTCCATCAACGCGGCCGCGAAGCCCGGCTTGTAGTCGTTGTTGGCGGGGCTCGTCGGAACCGGGCCAGGGACAGGACAGTTGGTGGTCAACGCCCAGCATTGGCCCGACGCCGTCGACGACACGTCGTAGAGCGCCTGGTTGCTGAGGCCCAACTTCTCGCCGAGTACGAACGCCTCGCTGATCGCGATCATGGAGACACCGAGAATCATGTTGTTGCAGATCTTCGCGGCCTGGCCGTTGCCCGCCTGACCGCAGTGCACGACCTTGCGTCCCATGACGTCGAGAACCTCTGCAGCGGACGCGAAGTCCTCCTCGGAACCGCCGACCATGAACGTCAACGTTCCCGCCGCGGCACCACCGACGCCACCCGACACGGGCGCGTCGAGACCGCGGTGGCCCGCTGCCTCGATCAGCTTGTGTGCGGCATGGGCGTCGGCGACGTCGATGGTGGAACTGTCGATGAACAGCGTCCCAGGTGTCGCAGCAGGCAGCAGTTCCTCGTAGAGACCGAGGACGAGACGCCCGTTCGGAAGCATCGTGATGACGATGTCCGCACCCTGCACGGCCGCGACAGCCGAATCGACGACGGTGACGCCGTCCGACTTCGCCTGCGTCAAAGCAGCTTCGACGAGATCGAAGCCCTGAACCGTATATCCGGCCTCGACGAGATTCGCTGCCATCGGGCCACCCATGTGGCCGAGGCCAACGAAGCCGATCGTCTTCCCACTCATGCGTTCCTCTCCAGACCTAGTTCGGTGTCACCCAACGGCGCGAAGTACCGATCGACGTCGGCGTCGGTCACGTCTGCGAGTGTTGCAGGCGACCACTTCGGATTTCTGTCCTTCTCGACCACCTGCGCACGGATGCCTTCGACGAGATCGTGCGACTCGAGCGATGCGAGAGACACGCGGTACTCGTCGTTCAGTACCTCTTCGAGCGACGACGCCGCGGCCGCACGTCGCAGCGATTTCAGCGTCACTTTCAAAGACACCGGCGACTTCGACTCGATGTCCGACGCCGCCTTCTCTGCGTCGGCAATTCCACTGCCGCGCAACCCTTCCACAATCGCTTCGACGGTGTCCGCACCGTAGTAGAGGTCGATCCACTCCTGCGACGCGGCGAGCGACGACGCCGGAGCCTCGTCGGTGAACTCCTCGAGCGCCGCCGACAACGAGCCGGTCTCGAGCGCGTCGTAGAACTTCTCGAGGTTCTCCGACGGCATGTAGTGATCGGCGAAGCCGGCGGCGATGGCGTCGCCTGCATCCATGCGAGCGGTCGTCAGACCGAGATGTGTTCCGAGCTCGCCGGGGGCACGCGAGAGCAGGTACGTGCCACCGACGTCGGGAACGAAGCCGATACCGACCTCGGGCATCGCGATCTTCGAGCGTTCGGTGACGATGCGGGTGTTGCCGTGCGCCGACAATCCGACGCCTCCGCCCATGACAACGCCGTCCATGATGGCGACGTAGGGCTTGTCGAAGCGCGCGATCGCCGCGTTGAGGATGTACTCGTCGCGCCAGAAATCCTTGGACCCGCTACCGCCGTCCTTGGCGTCGTGATAGATCGACACGATGTCGCCGCCCGCGCACAGTCCACGCTCGCCGGCGCCGACGAGGAGCACCAGTTCGACCTCGTCGTTCGACGCCCACTCGTCGAGCTTCGGCGCAATCTGTTGCACCATCGCATGATTGAGCGCGTTTATGGCTTTCGGTCGGTTCAGCGTGATCCGGCCGACGCCGCCGCGGACGTCGAACAGAACTTCTGGATCTGGCTCTGTCATGCTGCTCCCACAATCGAGCGAGCCACGACGACTCGCATGATCTCGTTGGTTCCTTCGAGGATCTGGTGCACGCGGAGATCGCGGACGATCTTCTCGACACCGTACTCGGCAAGATACCCGTAGCCACCGAGCAGTTGCAGCGCATCGTTGGCGACCTCGAAGCCTGTGTCGGTGGCGAATCGCTTTGCCATCGCGCACAGTTCGACCTTGTCCGACGCGTTGTTCTGCAGGGCATCCGCAGCACGCCACAGCATGGTGCGTGCTGCTTCGAGCTCGGTCTTCATGTCCGCCAACCGGAACTGCAAGGCCTGCTGATCGAGCAGTCTGCTACCGAACGCCTTGCGGTCCAACAGATACGCGACAGCCTTCTCCAGCGCGCTCTGCGCGCCACCGATCGAACACGCCGCGATGTTGAGACGGCCGCCGTTGAGGCCGTTCATCGCAATGCGGAAGCCCTCGCCCTCACCGCCGAGCAGATTCGCCGCAGGCACTCGGACGTCCTCGAAGATGACCTGACGCGTCGGCTGCGCGTTCCAGCCCATCTTCTTCTCGTTCGCACCGAACGACAGCCCCGCCGAATCCTTCGGCACGATGATCGCCGAGATCCCCTTCGGACCCGCATCCCCGGTACGCACCATCACGACATAGACATCCGACGTTCCCGCACCGGAGATGAACTGCTTGACCCCGTTGAGGACGTAGTCGTCGCCGTCGCGAACAGCCTTGGTGGACAGGGCCGATGCGTCGGAGCCCGCCCCCGGCTCGGTGAGGCAGTAGCTGCCGAGCTGGTCCATCGAGCACAACCCCGGCACCCACTGACGACGTTGCTCGTCGGTGCCGTAGGTGTCGATCATCCACGTCACCATGTTGTGGATCGAGATGTACGCCGCCAGCGACGGATCACCCGTCGCCAACTGCTCGAAGATCCTTGCCGCGTCCACACGTGTCAGACCCGACCCACCGACTTCCTCGTCGACGTAGATTCCGCCCATTCCCAGACCGGCGGCCTTACGCAACACGTCCACCGGAAAGTGCTTGTTCTGATCCCACTCGACGGCATTCGGCGCCAGGAACTCGTCGGCGAAATCCCTCGCCGTGGAGTTGATGGCCTTCTCGTCCTCGGTCAATGTGAACATGGATCAGTCCATGTTGGGGATGACGAAGTGGTTCGAGGCAGCTGCCTCCTTGGTGCCGGACGGCCACCGCTGCGTGACGGTCTTGGTCTTGGTGTAGAAGCGCACCGAGTCGGGGCCGTGCTGGTTCAGATCGCCGAAGCCGGAACGCTTCCAGCCACCGAAGGTGTGGTACGCGATCGGCACCGGGATCGGAACGTTGACGCCGACCATACCCACCTGCACACGCGTCGTGAAGTCGCGGGCGGTGTCACCGTCGCGGGTGAAGATCGAGACACCGTTGCCGTACTCGTGCTCGGTCGGCAGACGCAGCGCGTCCTCGTAGTCCTTGGCGCGCACCACGATCAGGACAGGGCCGAAGATCTCTTCCTTGTAGATGCGCATGTCCGTGGTGACCTTGTCGAACAGCGTTGCGCCGGCGAAGAATCCGTTCTCGTGGCCTTCGAGACGGAAGTCGCGGCCGTCGACGACGAGCTCGGCGCCCTCGTCGATACCGATCTGCGTGTAGTCGTTGACTCGCTTCAACGCGTCGGCTCCGACGAGCGGACCGAAGTCGGCGTCCTCGTCGTCGCTGCGACCGATCTTCAGCGTCGCGACGCGTTCCTTCAGCTTGGCGACGAGCGCGTCAGCGGTCTCCTCGCCGACGGGCACTGCCACGGAGATGGCCATGCACCGCTCGCCCGCCGAGCCGTACGCAGCCCCCAGCAGAGCGTCGGCGACCTGGTCCATGTCGGCGTCGGGCATGACGAGTGCGTGGTTCTTCGCACCGCCGAAGCACTGGGCGCGCTTGCCGTTCTTGGCGGCTTGCTCGTAGATGTACTGCGCGATCGGCGTCGAGCCGACGAAGCCGATGGCCTTGACACGGTCGTCGTTCAGCAGCACGTCGACGGCGTTCTTGCCGCCGTTGACGACATTGAAGATGCCCGGGGGCAGACCTGCCTCGAGGAACAGCTCGGCCAGCTTCAGCGGCACGGACGGGTCACGCTCGGACGGCTTGAGAATGAACGCGTTACCGCAGGCGATGGCCGGGCCTGCCTTCCACAGCGGGATCATCGCCGGGAAGTTGAACGGGGTGATACCCGCGACGACGCCGAGAGGCTGACGCATCGAGTAGACGTCGATGCCGCCGCCCGCGCCCTCGGTGAACTCGCCCTTGAGCAGGTGCGGGATACCGGTCGCGAACTCGACGACCTCGAGGCCACGCTGGATGTCGCCCTTGGCGTCGGCGATGGTCTTGCCGTGCTCGGACGACAGCAGACGTGCCAGCTCGTCCATGTCGCGGTTGATCAGCTGCAGGAACTTCATCAACACGCGGGCACGGCGCTGCGGGTTCCAGCGTGCCCACTCGACCTGCGCCTGCTCGGCGTCCGCGATGACGGCCTCGACCTCGGCATCACTGGCGAGAGGCACCCTGGCCTGAACCTCACCGGTGTTGGGGTCGTAGACGTCGCCGAAGTTGCCCGACTCTCCGGGGACATGCTTGCCGCCGATGAAATGCGTGAGTTCGCGAGCCATTGAAATCCGTCCTAACAGGTACGAGAAAGTGAAGTGTGCTCATCCTATAGTCGGACTTCCATGTATGTCGAGGGGACTCGCTACGTGCGCGCGAATGTATAGCGGGCTATACATTCGCGCGCACGTGGGGCGAAGCCCCCTACAGCCGTCGATAGAACGCCCTCAGATCCTCGACACCCCGCGTGACCTCGTGCTCCTCCGATCCCGTCGACCGCAGGGCCCGCCTGAGCACCATCATGTCGAGGTCGTCCACGGCGGGTGCGAAGTCAGGTTTCGGCAGCGCCGGGAACTCCATCTCGTCGCCGAACCAGTCGTCCGTCCCGACCTCGACCTCCGCCTCACCGACTCCCTCGATCAACTGGTCGAGATCCACCCCGCGCAGCGTCAGGATCGTCGTCGCGGACGCGTCGATGTGCTCGGCCGCGATGTACATCAGCGCGGCCGCGTGCTTGCACGGCCACCCGTCGTCGGGGCAGGTGCAGTCGAAGTCGAGTTGCCCCTTGTCGTGCGGCAGCAACGTCGACGCCAACGCCTGCGGTATCGCGTTGGATGCGAGTTCCGCGAGCATCCCCGGATTCGACGACACTCGATCCACCAGCGCGTCGATCTGCCCCGAGGACAGTGGATCGACAATCACCGACGCCGAGAACGGCTCGAGCTGACTGCCCTGCACCTCGCCGTAGATCTGCCCGCGCTCGACGCCGAGGTTCAGCACCTGTCCCCCACGCGCGTACGTTCGGCCGCGCGCGATGCGCCCCGGGTCGGCGAGTTCTTCCATCGCCGTCACGAAATGACGGCCCCACCACGTCTGCCCGAACGCGCCTCGCTTGTTGCGAGCTTCGATGCCGCCCTTGGCTTGTCGACGTTTCCCGTACTGACTGAAGTCGGCCATCACTCACCCACCGCGTCGTCACCCAGCCGGAACAGCTCGCGCAGCTCACCGGTGTCCATCTCGGTGACCCAGTTCTCCCCCGTGCCGACGGTCATGTCGGCCAATTCCTGCTTGGACGTGAGCATTCCGACGATGCGCTCTTCGATCGTGCCGACGCACAACAACTTGTGGACCTGCACGTTCTTGCGCTGACCGATACGGAAAGCACGGTCGGTCGCCTGGTTCTCCACCGCCGGGTTCCACCATCGATCCATGTGCACGACGTGGTTGGCCTTCGTCAGGTTCAGGCCCGTACCACCGGCTTTCAGCGACAGAATCATGATCGGCGGACCGTCGTCGCGCTGGAAGTTCTCGACCATGCGGTCACGCTTCGACTTGGTCACCGCCCCGTGCAGGAACGGAACCTCGGTACCGAACCGTTCGGCGAGGTACGGGGCGACGATGTCACCGAACTCGCGAAACTGCGTGAACAGCAACGCTTTCTCGTTGTCGCCGAGCACCGCGTCGAGAATGTCTTCGATCAATCCCACTTTCCCGGAACGATGCTGCCCGCGCCGCAGCACCGGCGACCCGTCGGACAGAAAATGCGCGGGGTGATTGCACACCTGCTTGAGTCGCGTGATTGCCGCCAGCACCGCGGCTTTGCGTTTCATGCCCTTCTTGTCGGCGATCTGCGCCATCATCTCGTCGACGACTGCCTTGTACAACGCCGCCTGCTCGGCCGTGAGATTCGACCGCACCGTCATCTCGTTCTTCTCCGGCAGATCCGAGATCACCGCCGGATCGGTCTTGACGCGTCGCAGGATGAACGGCGACGTGATCGCCCGCAGCCGCGTCACCGCACCCTCGTCGCCCTCCCGCTCGATCGGCACCGAGAAGCGGTTCCGGAAATCCGACGGCTTTCCCAGCATCCCCGGGTTGGCGAAATCGAGAATGGATCGCAGCTCGTCCAGTCGGTTCTCGACGGGTGTGCCCGTCAGCGCGAGCTTGTGTTCGGCGGGAATCGCCCGGGCGGCCCTGGCCTGGGACGTGGTCGAGTTCTTGATGTGCTGGGCTTCGTCGAGCACCATCCGGCGCCAGGTCTGCGCTGCGAGCCGCTCACGGTCCTTCGCCATCAGCGCATACGTGGTGACGACGAGATCGTGCTCGCCGACGGCCTTGTCGAATTCGTCGTCCCGGAGCCGCGTCGGCCCGTGGTGGACCATCACACGCAGGTGCGGGGTGAACTTCGCCGCCTCCCGTTGCCAGTTTCCGACGACGGACATCGGCGCGACGAGAAGCGTCGGCGACGGGCTGCTCTCGTGCGCGAGAAGGGCCAGGACCTGCAGTGTCTTACCGAGGCCCATGTCGTCGGCGAGCACGGCACCGAGGCCGAGACGGCTCATGAACGCAAGCCAGGACAGGCCCCGCTCCTGGTACGGCCGCAGCACGGCGTCGACGGTCTCGGGCGTCGGAATCTGCTCCGGGGACGCGCCGGGTTCGAGCAGCGTCGCCGCCCATCCCGACGCCTGCACCTCCCCGACGGGCACCGGCGGCGGTTCCGCGATCGTCATCTCTCGCACCAATTTGCCGAACGGGGTGCCGTCGCCATGGTGTTCGGCCACGTATTTCGCGGCCCGCGCGAGCTGGCTGCCGTCGGCCATGACCCAGGTGCCCCGGAGACGAACGAGATCTCCCTTGCCCACGGCGAGGCGATTCATCTCGGCCTCGGTCAGAACCATGTCGCCCAGCTGCAGCTGCCAGTCGTACGAGACGAGTTCGTCCATCCCGACGGCCCGATTGTCCGCGGCCTTGCTGACGGGTACGTCGACGCGCAACCGCATCGACGGATCGAGACGTGTCCACGCGCGCGGCAGCAGCACGGCGACGCCCGCGGACTGCAGCGCGGTCGCACCGTGCTCGACCAGGTCGATGACGACCGACGTCGGCAGCAACAGGTCGAGCGAATTCGGGGCGTTCGGCAGATCCCGCAGGCGCGGATACGCGGCGACGGCCTCACCCACCTTGCGGACGGCCGTGCTGAGCAGGGACGCGTCGACGCGTCGGTTCATCGGAACGGGTATGGGCGCGTCGTCGCCGACACGCAGGCACACCTGGAGAGTCCAGAGAAGCTCGTCCTCGGTGTCCTCGGTGTCCTTCTCGTCGTCGGGCTCGAGCAGCCGCAGCACGAGCGACGGCTCGTCGACGGTCAGGCTGGCTCGCCAGGTGTCCAGCAGCGTCGCAGTCTGTTGAACGCCCTCGAGGTAGGGCTCGTCGTCGACGAGCGCCTGCCACATCGGATGTTCCGTATTCGGTTTGCCGAGAATCGATCTCACGATCGGGTCGGTGAGCTCGTCGACGACGCTGCCGAGAAGCTGCCTCGGTCGACCCGTGGCACGCAGCGCGGGCGGCATCGCGACGGCGAGTTCGCTGAGCCAGGCCCGCTGACGCTCCCCACCGACGAGCGTCCATCGTGGCCACCACTGGCCGTCGGCGCGCGTCAGTGTGGGGACGACGCGCCCGGCCTTCGCCCACACTTCGATTCCGCGGGCGACGTGACCGAGGTAGCGCAGGTCCCCGGAGATTCCGGAGTGCGACGACGGAGTGCGCAGCAGCAATTCCGCGGCATTCATGGGAGCGAGCCGTATGGCCGGAATCTGTGCGGTGTTCGGTTCACCTGAGGTCGACGGGAACGCGACGGTTGCACGAGCTCGAAAAGTCCTGGTCAGCGCGCGTGCATGTGCAGCGGGAAGTTCGGGCTCGTGTCCGGTGGAGAGCTCGTCGTTCCACAGCATCAGGCCCTCTTCCGTGGACCAGAGACCGTGCAGCATGGTGTCCATCCAATCAGGTTGGGCATGGTGTTCCAGTGGTGACCCGCGGGTGCGGATTCCCGCTCCGAGACACGCGAAAGTGGAACACCATGCCCATCCTTTGCTTGCTTTTGGCACAGTGGATGCATGATCGCGTATGGATTCAGCGAGTACGGTGGGCCCGAAACCGAGTATTTTCTCGACATTCCGATCCCGGATCCTGGACAGGGTCAGCTCCTGATCGCGGTCCACGCCGCGGGCGTCAATCCCGCCGATTGGAAGGTCAGATCCGGCAATCGCAAGGACACCGTGCAGACGCAGTTGCCCGCGGTCCTCGGTCGCGAGGTAGCAGGAACGGTCGTTCAGGTCGGCACCCACACCGACGGCTTCTCGGTCGGCGACGAGGTGTTCGGGTCGACCGCAGCTGGACACGGCGGATACGCGCAGTACACCGTGCTCAACGCCGCGAACGCGGCCGCCAAGCCCGAATCCGTGTCGTTCGCCGTCGCCGCCACGTTGCCGGTCGCGGCAGGTACCGCGTACGACGCATTGGACCAACTCGCCCTGCACAAGAAGGACACGCTGCTCGTTCTGGGTGCGGGCGGTGGCGTCGGCTCGGCGGCGCTGCAACTGGCGCGCGCCGACGGCATCTCGACCATCGGCGTCGCCAGTGCGAGCAAGAAGGACTGGGTGAACAGCCTCGGTGCGACGTTCGTGGAATCCGGCGAGAACTTCACGGACTCGCTCGCCCGTCCCGTCGACGGAATCTTCGACCTGGTCGGAGGAGATACCCTGCGCGCCGCCGCAGCGCACACCACGCCCGGCGCACCGATCATCAGCGTCGCCGATCCGGTACTCGCCGCGTCACTTGGAGGATCGGGAGTCGCACGCGATCGCAGTGCCGCGGCATTCACCCGACTCGCCGAACTGGTCGCGTCGGGAGTTCTTCGGCCGCACATCGAATCGACGTTCCCGCTCGAGCGTGCAGGCGAGGCACTGGCAGCCGTCGAGAGCGGACACGCGACGGGCAAGGTCGTCGTCGAGGTGAGCTGACCGTGTCGGACCCGTACGGCACACTTCTTGCCGAAGGTTCGAAATCGCCGACGATTGGGTGTGTGTGAAGAAGCTGCGTATTGCGCTGCTGTTGGTGGTCGTCACGTTGGCGATGTCGGCGTTCGGGTCGTGCGACACGTCGAACATCCCCGGTTTTTCCGCGCCCTCTCCTGCGCCCGGAAGCCCCACGCGCGCACAGATAGACGAGCTTCTCGGTCGAGTGCACGTCGTCGCGGCACGCCCCGACGCGGTCGGCTACGAGCGAGGATGCAAGAGCGGTCAAGGGTGCGTGTTCGGACCTGCATGGACCGACGACTACGACGGCCCCGGCGGTCACGACGGCTGCGGTACCCGAGACAACGTTCTCGCCAAGGACATGACCGATCTCGTGTTCAAGCCGGGCACGCGTAACTGCGTCGTGCTCGAAGGCACTCTCGCCGATCCCTATTCGGGCACCGTCATGAAGTTCAGCAAGTCCGACGCGAGCAAGGTCCAGATCGACCACGTCTACCCGTTGTCCGCGGCGTGGGACATGGGAGCCAACGGATGGCTGCCCGAGAAGCGCGTCCAGTTCGCCAACGACATCGACTTCAATCTGTTGGCGGTTGGCGGTACCGACAACCAGTCGAAGAGCGACAGCACTCCGGCACAGTGGCTTCCGCCGAACGCGGCGTACCACTGCTTCTATGCAGGCAAGTACCTGTCCGTCGCGGCCCAGTACGGGCTGCCGATCACCCAGGCCGACCAGCGAGCGCTGGCGTCGATCTCCGAGAAGTGTTGAGCGTAAAGTACTGACGATGTCGCGCAGCTTCCTCAACCGTGAAACTCAGCTCTGCATGTCGTTGTCGGGACGACCGAGCAACATCGGTACGCGATTCCACAACTACCTGTACGACGAACTCGACCTGAACTTCGTCTACAAGGCGTTCACGACGACCGATCTTCCCGCCGCGATCGGTGGAGTTCGCGCACTGGGCGTCCGCGGGTGCGCCGTGTCGATGCCGTTCAAGGAGGACGTCATCGCACTCGTCGACGTGATGCACGATTCGGCGAGCGCCATCGACTCGGTCAACACCATCGTCAACGAGAACGGCGTACTGCACGCCTACAACACCGACTATCAGGCCGTCGCGAATCTGCTCGCGTCGTCCGGGTTCGCGACCGACTGGTCCGTCGCCGTCACCGGAAGCGGAGGAATGGCCAAGGCCGTCGTTGCCGCACTTCGTGATTCGGGCTTCACCGACGGAACCGTCGTCGCCCGCAACACCGACACCGGACGAGCGTTGGCCGACGCGTACGGATACGCCTATTCCCGGGACACCGTCGACGCAGACCTCCTCGTCAACGTCACCCCCATCGGCATGGACGGCGGCCCCGACGCCGACGCATCCCCGTTCTCGGACGATCGAATCTCCGCCGCGCAGGCCGTGTTCGACGTCGTCGCCATGCCGTCGGAGACACCGTTGATCGTCGCGGCCCGTGCGGCCGACAAACCCGTCGTCACCGGCGCCGAGGTCATCGCGCTGCAGGCGGCCGAGCAGTTCCACCTGTACACCGGGGTCCGGCCGACCGACGAGCAGGTGCGACGGGCGTCGGAATTCTCGCGACGCTAGCTCAGTCGCAGACCGCCTTGGCCTCGTCCTCGGCGGTCGCGAGTGCGCCGGACTCGTACTCGCCGATCGCCGCGACCTTCGCCGCGGACGCCGACGCCGGGTCGAACGTGTAGCCGAGCCATTCCTTGGCCAGACGTCGAGCGAGCTCGATACCGATCACGCGCTGTCCCATGCACAACACCTGGGCGTCGTTGCTGAGCACCGCGCGTTCGACCGAGAAACTGTCGTGGGCCGTCACAGCCCGGACACCGGGTACTTTGTTGGCGCTGATCGCAACTCCGAGCCCGGTACCGCAGACGAGCAGCGCACGGTCGGCAGTACCGTCGGCGATCATGCGGGCAGCCGTGACCGCGACATGGGGGTACGCAGTGTGCTCGTCGTCGCCGACGCCTACATCGGCGACCGATTCGACTCTCTCGTCGTTCCGAAGATCGGCCAGCAATGTCTGCTTGTACTGAAGACCTGCGTCGTCACAGCCGACGACGATGCGGAGTTTGCTCATGATCGGAGTCCTCGTGTCGTGAAGAGTTCGGCGACGGTGGCTACACACATCGCCAGTGAGATTGCGCCCGCGTCGGGTGTACCGACGCTCTTCTCGGCGAGCGGGCGTGCCCGTCCTACCCTCGGGCGTAGTTCGGCCGTGTCGTCGGCTGCCGTTCGCGCCACGACAACTGCATCGGTCCATGCGGTTCGCCACTCGTTTCCGCCGGCCACCGATTTCTCGATCGCGCCCACGAACGGGTCGAACGCGTCGAGCATCGTCTTGTCTCCGAGCGCCGCCCCACCGAGCGACGTCAGCGCGTCGTAGCCTGCTCGGAGCGCCTCGGCGACGGCACGGTCGTCGGGAGTTCCCTTGTTGCCGAGTCGGTTTCCGATGGCGGTCAGGGCGGCGCCCCACAAGACGCCGGATGTGCCTCCGGCTTTCGCAGCCCACGCGGATCCGGCCGCGGCCAGAACCGAACCGGCTCCGCCCCGCCGCGAGACCGCCTCGTCGGCCGCCTTGCTTCCCGCAGCTGTGCCCTTGACCATTCCGCGGCCATGATCGCCGTCACCGGCCACGGCATCGATCCGTCCGAGCTCGTCCTCGGCGTCGGCCATCCGCTCGGCGAGGGCTTTCAGCGACGCGGCGACGAATGTGCCGCAGCCCCGGGAGGATTCGTCCGACTCGGGGAGGGTGTCGTCGTCGACGGCAGCAACTGCATCGCTGGACCGCCGCTGCCCCGCGTCGGCGTCGACGATTCCCTTGCGGTAGGCCGGTGTGTCGGCGGGCGAGGTCCACAATCGCTCGAGTTCGTCGTCGAGCCACATGACGGTCAGCGAGCAGCCTGCCATGTCGAGGCTCGTGACAAGTTCTCCGACCTCCGGATCCACGATCGTGTACCCGGCGTCCCGCAGGCGTGCGGCCGCCCCGGACCATACGACGAACAATTCTTCGTACTTGGTACGTCCGAGTCCGTTGAGGATGACCGCGATTCGGTTGCCGCTGCCCGCGGGCTTCTCCGCCAGCACTCCGTCGACGAGGAGTTCCGCGAGTTCCGACGCCGTGGGCATGGCGTGCGAGGACACCCCGGGTTCGCCGTGGATACCGAGACCGAGATCCATCGTCCCCTGTGCCACCGTGAACAGCGGATCGGCGGCACCCGGCATCGTGCAGCCGTCGAAGGCGACGCCGAGCGTACGGGTCGCGTCGTTCGCCGCGATACCCACACGTTCGACGCCGTCCATGTCGTATCCGGAATCTGCTGCTGCAGAAGCACATCGGAACACCGTGAAGTCTCCGGCGATTCCGCGGCGCTTGGCAATCTGGTCTTTCGGTGCACTCGCGATGTCGTCCGTGACTGCGAGATATCGTGCGTCGATACCCTCGGACCTCAGCTTCTGCACTGCCAGACCGAAATTCATGACGTCACCGGCGTAGTTTCCGGTCGTCAGCAGTACCCCTCCCCCGTTGTCCGCGGCCCGTGCGACCGACGCCGCGTCGTCGGCGGACGGCGAGGTGAAGATGTTGCCCACCACAGCGCCGTCGGCGAATCCGCGACCGACCACGCCGCAGAAGGCGGGATAGTGACCGGAACCGCCGCCGACCACGACGGCCGCCTTTCCCTGCGGTGTCTCGGTCGCGCGGACGACACCCCCGGGCACGCCCACCACGTACCGAGCGTTGGCGTCGAGAAAACCGTCCAGCATGTCCTCCATGAAGGAGGACGGATCGTTGAAGAGCTTCGTCACGGCAGTTCCTATCGGAGTCGACGACCGGAATCGCGGTCGAACAGGTAGATGCGTTCGGCCGGAGCCGAGAGCGCGCAGCGGTCGTGGGTGCGGAACCGCTCGCGCGCAGGTGTCTGCACGACGAACGTCTCGCCGCCGGTCGCGGCGACCGTCGCCTGACCGAACTCCATCAGGTGTTCGAAGTAGTCCACCGACACGGCGATCTGCCCCGCTCTCGGTGCGCCGGAGGCCAGAACGGCGTCCTGGGGCCGAATTCCGACCTTGACGGGGGTGCCGTCGGCAACGTTCTTCGCCGCGACGGGCAACTTCCCGCCTCCGATTTCGACGGACGTCTCGCCACCGGACGTGCGGACGGTCCCATCGACGACGTTGATCTGCGGTTCGCCGACGAAGCCTGCCACGAACAGGTTCGCCGGGTCGTCGAACACTTCGTCGGGCGTCCCGAACTGCTGGATGACGCCGCCGTCCATGACCGCGAGCCGGTCTGCGAGGCTCAACGCCTCGACCTGATCGTGGGTGACGACGATCGTCGTGTAGC
This sequence comes from Rhodococcus sp. Eu-32, assembly GCF_003336925.1. Classification (NCBI taxonomy): domain Bacteria; kingdom Bacillati; phylum Actinomycetota; class Actinomycetes; order Mycobacteriales; family Nocardiaceae; genus Rhodococcus; species Rhodococcus sp. Eu-32. The sequence goes on from NZ_QGNK01000025.1 coordinate 59,576, forward strand.
CGAATTCACGTTGCAGCATCTTGAGCTCGCGTCGAACACGTTGGCGCGCAGACGCATCGAGATGCGACAACGGCTCGTCGAGCAGCAGCACCGGTGGGTTGCGCACGAGTGCCCTCGCCAACGCGACGCGCTGCTTCTGACCGCTCGACAGACCGGCGGGCCTCAGCTCGAGGAGGTCGTCCATCTCGAGTCGCCGGGCGATGGAATTCACCAATTCGTCGGCGTTCTTGACCTTGCGCGCCTTCAGCCCATACGCGAGGTTCTCGCGGATGGTCAACGGCGGATACAGCGCGTAGCTCTCGAATCCGACACCGACTTCGCGCTTTCCGGGAGGGAGGTCGGTGATCGTCCGGTCACCGATGCGTATCTGACCACTGGTCACGGTTTCCAGACCGGCGATCATCCGGAGGGTGGTGGTCTTGCCGCACCCCGACGGCCCCAGCAACGCAACGAGTTCCCCCGGCTCGATCGCCAGGTCGATTCCCTTGACCGCTTTGAACTCTTCGCGCCCGCGCGAGGAGTACGTCTTGACCAGAGTGTCGAGCGTGAGACTCTGTGCCACGGCGGTCGGCTTGGTCTGTACGGCAGTCATCTACTGCTCCTTCGCATCTGCAGCGCCGAGTCGCTTCGTCTCGGAGTCGGAACGACCGTCGACGCCGGCGAAGAGGTGGATATCGGAAGCGTCGACGGAGACGGTGACTCTGGCTCCCTCGGCGATGTGGCGACCGCCCTTGGACAATGCGATCAGCGTCGTACCACCGAGATCCACCGACACCTCGACGTCGCGACCGAGTCGTTCCGCCAGCACGACGGTGCCGTCGAACGACAACTTCCCGGGCTCTGCCCTCTCCAGGACCTCCACGTCGCACGGGCGGATTCCGATGCGTACGGAGTCTCCGTCGGACAGTCCCAGCTTCCGCGGCACCGGGATGTCGAGCGAACTACCGAGCACCCGCGACAGGCCGTCGTCGACGGTCGCGTCGTAGAGGTTGATCTCGGGTTGACCGAGCGCTTTGGCGACGAACGTGTCCGCCGGTGCCCGCCAGATGTTCTCGGGCGTATCCACCTGCACGACGCGGCCCTCGCGGAGAATCGCGATGCGATCTCCCAGTGCGAGCGCCTCCTGGTAGTCGTGGGTGACGTACACCGTCGTCGTGTTCGACATCTCGCCGAGTTGCCTCAGTTCGACGCGCATCGACGCACGAAGCTTCGCGTCGAGGTGCGACAGAGGCTCGTCGAGCAGGTACACGTCCGCGGGTCGCACCAGCACTCGGCCGAGTGCCACACGCTGACGCTGGCCGTTGGACAGCTCACGCGGAAAGCGTTGCAGGAGATGGTCGATACCGAGAGTCTTGGTCACGGCCGCGATCCGCGCGGTCTGTTCGGCCTCGCTGTACTTGCCGGTCCGTCCGGACTTCAGCGGCGACGCCAGATTCTGTGACACCGTCTTCTGCGGATACAACGCGTAACTCTCGAACGCCATCGCGACGTTGCGGTGGTACGGCTCGACGGACGTCATGTCCGTGCCTGCGATGTGAACGGCGCCTTCGTCGACGTCGACCAGTCCGGCAATGGATTTGAGCGTCGTCGTCTTACCCGCACCCGACGGCCCGAGAATGACGAAGAATTCGCCGTCGGCGATATCGAGATCGATACCGTCGATGCCGATCTTCTTGCCGTATTTCTTGCTGAGTCCCTTGATCGCCAAGTGTGCCATCTAGGATTTCACCGCCCCGAAGGAGAGACCGCGAACCAGGTAACGCTGAATCGTGAGCGCCAGGATCAGCGGTGGAAGTGCCGCGATGACGGCCGCCGCCGCAGTGAGGTTGTAGTAGGCCTGTCCTCCGCCACCGAGGAACTTCGTGATCGCGACGGTGACTGTGCTGGCATTGCTGTCCGACAGAATCAACGGGAACACGTAGTTGTTCCACGCGAAGATGAAGGCCAGCAGCGCCGCGGCCGCGATCCCCGGTCGCACGAGCGGCAGCGCCACCATCACGAAAGCCCGTGTGCGGGTGTATCCGTCGAGAAGCGCAGCCTGTTCGAGATCTTCCGGCAGGTCCTGGAAGTACGAACGCAGAATCCAGACGACGAGCGGCATCGTGACCAGTTGAAGCACCCAGATCATGCCGACCTTCGTGTCGAAGAGTCCGATCTGGTTGTAGATGACGAACAGCGGCACGATGACCATCAGCTCGGGTGCGAAGCGGAAGGACAGCATCTGGAACATCAGGTCGTTGCTGCCTTTGTACTGCCACCGGCCCGCCGCGTAGGCAGCGGGAATACCGATGACGAGCGACACGATCACCGCGCCACCACAGTTGATGAGGCTGGTGAGCAACGAGGACGTGAAGTCGACACTCGTCAGGTCGGTTCCACGCTGACTCAGCACCGTCGCGAAGTTCTCGAACGTAGGGGTGAAGGCGAAGTAGGTGCTGGTCTGCTCGGCGTCGGACTTCAGTGCGAGCAGCACCATCCACACGATCGGGAACAGCGAGAAGACGAACCACACGAGCAGCACGACGTCCGCTGCGACCGACGCCGGCGTGAACCGACGCTGTCCGGGAAGCAATTCCTTGGCCATGGTTCAGCCCTCCGCGCCTGCAGCACGCCGCTGCGCTTTGCCGAGCACGCTCACGAGGAAGCGTGCGGTGATGAACACGAGGATCCACAGCAGGAACATGTAGGTGCTGCCGCGGGAGTAGTCGAGGTTGATGATCGAGTCCTCGAACGCGCCGATCTGCAAGGACCGGGTGGCGACACCAGGACCGCCCGCCGTGAGAACCCATGGGACGTCGAAGAACTTGAGGTTGTCCATGAAGCGGAAGATCACGGCAACGAGGATGTACGGCCAGAGCATCGGCAGCATGAGGCGTCGGAACATGTAGAACCAGCTGGCCCCGTCGACCTCCGACGCTTCGAACGGTTCCTTCGGAAGCGAACGGATGCCCGCGAGGACGAGGATCGCGACGAACGGCGTGAAAATCCACAGGTCGACGAGGATCACGGAGAACAGCGCGTTCTGGCTGCTCAGCCAGTCGAACGTGTTACCGAGCCCGAGAACGTGATTGAGCACGCCGAACTGCGGGTTGAACATCAACTTCCACACCACGGCCGCGATGACGGGCGCGATCATCAACGGCAGGATCAGAACCTTCTCGAAGATCCGTCCGATGATCGACGACCGGTTGAGAAGCAGCGCGATGATCACGCCGATGACGGTCTCGACGACGGTGGCGACGACCGCGAAGGTGCCCGTGACCCGCACGCTCGACCAGAACTGCGCGTCGCCGAGGACGCTGGCGTAGTTGCGGAATCCGACGAACACCGGATTCGGGTTCACCGCAGCGTAATTGAGGAACGAGTACCACGCGCCCACGAAGAACGGGTACAGAATCCCGACGACGATCAGAACAGCGGGAACCGACAGCAGGTACGGCCGGAGCCGTCGACGCCACCGCGGCACTTCGGGTTTCGACGTGGCGGCCGGCTGGGGTGTGTCGGTCGCGCGTGCGGTGTCAGAACGGGTGGCCATGACCTACCTCTTTCCGGGACGTCATCACAGATTCACCTTCGAGGTGTTGGTTTTCGCGAGCCCGTCGAGACGCGATCGGGCGTCGTCGCCGCCGTAGATGTCCTGCAGAGCCGACGCCCAGTTCTGGGTGGTGTCGAAGAACTTCTTCTGCGGCGTGAACTGGATCTTGGACTGGTCGATGACGGTCTCGAAGGTCTCGAGATAGCCCGCCTGATCCGCGACCTGCTGCTTGAACACGCCGTCGAACACCGACTTTCGGACCGGGTCGGCGTAGATCCCGCCCTGCACGGCCTTCGACATCGCTTCCTTGCCCGTCGCCCACTGCATGAACAGCCAGGCGGCGTGCTTGTTCTTCGACATCGAGTTCATCGCGAGCGACCACGTCCACAGGTTGGTCGCATAACTGCCGTCGGGGCCTGCCGGTCCGGGGTACCACCCGATGTTGCCCGCCTGCGCCGACGCGCCCGGCTTGTTCTTCGGGTAGGTGGCGCTGTCCGCGTCGTAGACCATCATTGCGGTGCCGTCGCCGAGATCGCCTGTGGCATTGGGGTAGTCGTAGGACGTCCACGAGGTCGGGCCGGCCTTGTGCTGCATCTCGATCCACTTCTCCGTGAATGCGACGGCTTTGTCCGAGTTCATGCGAGCCTGCAGCTCACCGTTCTCGAAGACGTAGTCCTGGGCGCCTTCTCGGGTGTACTGCGTCATGAAGCCGGGATGAATCGTGGCCCAGGACTTCGATCCGCGGGTGGCGATGCCGTACCGATTCTGTGACCGGTCGGTCAGATCGATGGCCAGCTGGATGAAGTTGTCGAACGTGTCCGGCAACGTGATGCCGTTCTTGTCGAAGTACGCCTTGTTGTAGGCGACGACGTTGTTCTCGAAGCCCCACGGCAGTGCCCACTGTCCACCGGTGCCCAGTGGACTGCCCTGCTCGAAGTCCCAGCTCGTGGACGTGCGAAGACCTTCGTAGATGTCGTCGAAGTCGTACTCGTCGCTGGTGGCAGAACTGTTCTGCAGCCATGGACCGAGGTCCTCGAGCCATCCGGGAGGACCGTACTGCCAGATGAAGTAGGCGCCGAGCATGAACACGTCGTGTTTGCCTGTGCCACCTGCCAGTTCGGTGTTCAGCTTGGTGAAGTAGTCGGCCTCGGGAACCAGGTCCGCGTTGATGGTGATGCCGGTGAGCTGCTCGAACTCGGCCAACAACGGCTGGAAGGACTGCTGATACGGGTGCGGGGTCTGCAGGATGTTCAGCGTCGTGCCCTGCGCGGCCTTCCAGTCGAACGGCCCGGTGACCTCGCCTGCGCCGTTGACAGCGTCGACGCCTCCCCCGACGCCACAGGAGGACAGAATCGGAACGGAGGCCGCGGCGATGCCCGCCAGGCCCATCGCCCGTAGCATGTCCCGCCTCGAGAATTGATGAATGCTCATGTGTTGTCTCCCGGTGTGGGCGGAAAGTCAGGACGGGATAAGCGAGACCTTGACGGACTCCGCACCACTGCCGACGAGGTCGAGGCCTTTCTGGAAGTCCGCGAGCGGCAACTGATGCGTGCAGATCTTGTCCATCGGAAGAACGCCGGACTCGATCATGCGGATTGCCGCAGGCCAGCAGTAGGGGCCGAGATGTGCGCCGAGGACGTCGAGTTCCTTGTCGTCGGAGATGATCGACCAGTCGACGGACACGTCACTGCCGAAGACGCCGTATTCGACGTACGTACCGAGTTTGCGCAGCAGACCGAGCCCCTGCGGAACTGCCGACGGATGCCCGGTTCCTTCGAGGTAGACGTCGGCGCCGTAGCCGCCGGTGAGGTCCTTGACGATCTTCTCGGCGTCCTCGTTGCGAATGTCGATCACGATGTCGGCACCGCATTCCCGTGCGAGAGCCAGCTTTTCGGGCTGCATGTCGAGAGCGATCACGTGAGCGGGGCTCTTGGCGCGAGCGCCCGCGATCATGCCGAGTCCGATCGGACCACAGCCGGCGACGACGACGACGTCGTCGAAGGTGATGCCCGCGCGCTCGACGGCGTGCAACGAGCACGAGAGCGGCTCGGTGAATGCCGCGTGCGCGGGCGGAATGTCCTTGGACACCTTGTGCACCAACGCATCTGCCGGATACACCATGTACGACGCCATCGCCCCCGGCGTGCGCCGCTTGAAACCGTACAGATCGTGCGGGGCGCACATGTGGTACTGCCCGCGAAGGCAGAACCGGCACTTCCAACACGGAACGATCTGCTCGGAGACGACTCGATCGCCGACCGCGACGTTCCAGCGCGCCGATGCTTCGTCGTCGATCACGACGATCTCCCCGACGAATTCGTGACCGGGAATGACGTCGGTCTCGGCCCATGCGGGACGGTTCTCGTCACCCCAGAACTTGGCTGCCCCGTGATAGCACTTCAGATCACTGGCGCAGATTCCGACGGCTTCGACGCGCACGAGCGCCTCGCCCGGTCCGGGAACGGGTACCGGTACCTCTTCGAGGCGGTAGTCCTCCGGGCCATGACAGACGACGGCCTGCATCTTCTCGGGGATCGCGGTGTCCGACATGAAAGAGCTCCTGATCTGGCGGCAGTGATGGGACGCATTGCTGTGTCGCGATGTGTTGGCGATCACGTTAACGGTCCGTTATACATATGTCCAGAACGAATGTTCATCAATTCAAAGTCCGTGCACATATGTTCAGTGGGATACTGCGACCATGGCCACAACCAGTTCAGCGAGCGAGAACACACCGTCGACCGCCGACGCCGGTCACTTCGCGCCCACGCTGCTGTACACCGCCGCCAAGCTCTACTACGAAGACGATGCGACCCAGGCCGAGGTGGCCGCGAAGTTGGGCACCAGCCGCGCGACGGTCAGCAGACTGCTGTCCGAAGCCAGGCGCCAGGGCATCGTGCGTATCGAGGTCATTCCCCCGAGCACGTCTGCACAGGACGACCTCGCCGAGCGCGTCGCCGCCGCACTGGGGCTCACACACGTCTATCTGTCGGCACCTCTGCCTGCGCCGACGCCGTCGAAGCCGACCGTCGACCTCATGGGACGGTATCTCGCGCCCGAGGTGTCGAAGGCCCTGGGAGCAGTCGGATTGGTACCCGGGGACATCCTGCTGGTCTCGTCGGGCCGAACGGTCTACGAGGTCGCACAGTTCGATCTCGATCGCATTCCCGGGGTACTCGTCGCACCCACGGTCGGGGGAAACGACCAACCCGAGGAGTGGTATCAGACCAACGAGATCACTCGCTTGATTTCGAACAAGCTGGGCGGGCGGGCCAACTACCTGTTCGCGCCTGCCCTACCCGGAGCCGATCTCCACTCGATCATCCACTCCGACCCCGCAATACAGCGAGTCCTCGACCTGTGGCCGCAAGCCCGGTGCATCCTGATGGGCGTCGGCGCCCCTCCGTTGCTGCGTTCGGACATACCGAGATTCGTCCCGACGAACGCTGCGTCGCTGCGTGATTCCGTCGGCGACGTCTGCTCGAGGTTCTACGACCGCGACGGCAATTCCGTCGAGTTCCCGGGGTCCGACCGACTGATCGCGGTGGAACTGGCTGCGCTGCAGAAGATTCCGGTCGGGATTGCAGTGGCAGTCGGCGACGAGAAGGTCGCACCCATCGTCAGCGGCGCACGCGCGAAGTTCTTCAACCAGCTCGTCACCGACCCCTCGACCGCCCAGAGCATTCTCGACCACGTTCGACCCGACGCAGAGAAAGACGCTCCATGACGCTTCCCAATTCCTCACTCCTCGACGGCAAACGTGCTCTGATCACCGGAGCCGGCCGAGGCATCGGAGCCGACATCGCACGAACGTTCGCCGCGGCGGGCGCGCGGCTCGTCCTGTCCGGACGAGACCGAGACGGTCTCGAAAGTTTCGCCGCCACGCTCGATGCCGAATGCACGGTCGTCACAGCCGACCTGTCGACCGCCGACGGCCCGGAGAAGTTGGCCGACGACGCCGCGCACGCATACGGCGGCCTCGACATTCTGATCAACAACGCCGGGATCTCCTACCCCGAGACCGTCGACGCACTCGACACCGCACATTTCGACGAGGTGCTGCAGGTCAATCTCCGCGCACCGTCTCTGCTGGCCGCCAGGACAGGACGTGCGATGGCCGACGCGACGGGCGGATCGATCGTCACCGTCGCGTCGGCGGCTGCGCTGCGACCGCTTCCCGAGCACTACGCCTACTGCACCTCGAAGGCAGGATTGATCATGGCGACGAAAGTCCTCGCACTCGAACTCGGGCATCGCGGAGTCCGCGCCAATTCCATCTGCCCCACAGTCGTTCTCACCGACATGGGGCAGAAGGTGTGGGGTGATCCCGTCAAGTCCGCGCCGATGTTGGCACGGATTCCGACCGGCCGATTCGCCGTCCCGTCGGAGGTGTCGGCCACAGCGCTGTGGCTTGCCTCGGACGCGTCGTCCATGATCAACGGCAGCGACATACCGGTCGACGGCGGCTACCTGGTCAGCTGAGCGCCCGCATGGACGATCTTTCGTGTCGACGGGTAGAGCTCGCACCAGTTCCCGTAGAGGTCGTCGTACAGCGCTTTGTGTTCGGGATTCGGGGGAATTTCCGACGCGACTGTCGCCCAATCGGTTTCGGGTGAGACAGCGCCGACGCCGATAGCGGCCAGAAGTCCGTCTCCGTAGCTGGCTCCGATGGCCTGGGTCGGAACCAATTGAGTGCGACCGGTGATGTCGCTCAGCGCCTGAGCCCACACCGGGCTGCGCAGTCCCCCACCGACGGCGACGGCTCGCGTGACCGGCGTGTCCGAGTCGTCGAACATCTCGAGAATCTGCCTGATACCGAACGAAATTCCCTCGTAGGCAGCACGAAACATATGTCCGCGAGTATGCCGCAGGGTCAGTCCTGCCATGACCCCACGGGCATCGGGATCGAAGACGGGAGTGCGCTCTCCGGCGAGGTACGGAAGCACCAGGAGTCCGTCGGAGCCGGCCGGGACGGCAGAGGCCTCGCGCATCAACTCGTCGAAAGACGCACCACCGGTGACGGTTTGCAGCCACGTCGTCAGCGAACCTGCGGTGGATGTGCCCGCGGCCAGCGCGTAAGTCCCCTTCTCGACCCCCGTCGTGGTCCAGAGCGCCCCGGACGTAAAGCCCGCCGGACGCCCCGTGGGTGCAGGCGTGCGGTACTCGGCGAGGACCTGCACGAGGAACATCGTCGATCCGTACATCAGCATCAGATCACCCGGGTGACGCACCCCGACGCTGAAGGCCTCGGCATACGCGTCGACGGTTCCTGCGACGACGGGCGTCCCGACGGGTATCCCGGTCGACGCAGCGGCGTCGGCGCTAACCTTTCCGACGATCTCGCTCGGCCACGCGAGCCGAGGAAGATCCAATCCGTCCAGTACGCGATCGGACCATTCTGTGTTCCAACCGAATTCGCGCACCGAATACAACGGGTCGCACTGGCTCGCCGTGTGGTGGTCCTGAATGTATTCTCCCGTCAGTTTGGCGACGACGTAGGAGTTGGAGCCGAACCACTTGCTCGCCCGCGCGAAGTTCTCGGGTTCGTTCTTGCGCACCCACTCGATTTTCGGGCCGACTGCCTGACTGGACAGCGACTTTCCGCAGCGACGCAGGATCTCGGCTTCACCGAACAGTGCGGTGAGCTCGGCGATTTCCGCGTGAGCACGGGAGTCGATTCCGTACAGAATCGCCGAACGGACCGGGTTCAGGTCCGCGTCGGTGAGGACGAGGCATGGCCCGACGCCGCTGACACACATGGCCGCGACGCGTGAGCCCGCCGGAACCTCGGCAGTCAATGACGACGCGATGGCGCAGACGTCGGCCCACCACACTGCTTCGGCGTCCACCTCGGCCCACCCCGGCCGTGGAAGCGACATCTCGTGGGCCCGTTGTTCGGAGGCGAGAACGACGCCGTCCTCGGTGACCAGAACTCCCTTGGTGCTGCCGGTACCCATATCGATGCCCACGAACAAGTCCACGGGGCAAACACTATCGGAGCAGGCCACCCGCCGCGGCAAGTCTCAGGGCATCATGGACATCCGTGTCCGAACACGAAAATACAGTCGAACAGGAACGCTCCGGGCCGTTGCAACCGGTGCTGGCCGGTGTCGTGGCCGCACTGGTCGGGTTCACGAGTTCGTTCGCCGTCGTACTGACGGGTCTGCGTGCAGTCGGCGCGTCGCCCGAGGACGCCGCGTCGGGACTTCTCGCGATCTGTGTGACGCAGGCGCTCGGCATGCTGTATCTCTCCCGGCGATATCGACAGCCCATCACGCTCGCCTGGTCGACGCCGGGGGCGGCGCTGCTCGCCGGCACCGGAACCGTCACCGGCGGCTGGCCCGCTGCGGTCGGCGCCTTCGTGGTGGTCGGCGCACTCGTGGTGACGACCGGCCTGTGGCCGCGACTCGGCGCCTTGATCACCTCGATCCCGACGTCGATCGCACAGGCGATGCTCGCGGGTGTCCTGCTCCCCCTCTGCTTGAAACCGGTCACCGCGTTCGCGGCGTCACCGGCGTTCATCGCCCCTGTCGTACTCGTCTGGCTTGTGCTGCAACGCTTCTCGAAGCGCTGGGCCGTGCCGGCGGCATTCGTGGCCGCCGCGATCGTCATCGCAGTCGACGTCGTCGCCGAAGATCGTGTTCCCAGTCCGGCCGACCTCGTCCCGCGTGTCGACCTCACGACACCGCAGTGGACGTGGCAGGCGATCATCGGAATCGCACTACCGCTCTACGTCGTCACCATGGCGTCCCAGAACATTCCCGGCATGGCGGTGATGAAGTCCTTCGGCTACGACGTGCCGTGGCGACCCGCGATGGGCGTCACCGGACTGGGCACGGTCGTCGGAGCTCCGTTCGGAGGCCACGCCATCAACCTCGCGGCCATCAGCGCCGCACTCGCAGCAGCGCCGCAGGCGGATCCCGACCCGAAACGCCGGTGGATCGCCGCATCGTCGGCCGGGTGGTTCTACCTGTTGCTCGCGCTGTGCTCGGCTGCGCTCGCGACACTCGTTGCCGTCGCACCTGCCGGCGTCGTCGAGACGGTCGCCGGCCTCGCGCTGCTGGGCACCCTCGGGGCCTCGCTCGCGGGCGCGTTGAAGAACGAGGCGGGACGGGAGGCGGCCATCCTGACCTTCCTCATCGCCGCATCGGGCGTCACGGTGCTGGGTATCGGGTCCGCGTTCTGGGCACTCGTCGCCGGACTCGTGGTGCGGTGGGTACTGATGCCGTCCGCCTCTGCGCGACCGTGACCCCGGCACATTATTCTCGACTCATGACCGCTTCCGCCGAGCAGCGAGCCGAACCGAATCCCGCTGCCGACTACCCGGCCCTGTGGCCCGTCGCGACGCGATGGGACGACAACGACCACTACGGACACGTCAACAACGTCACCTACTACGCCTTCTTCGACACCGCGGTCAACGGCTGGTTGATGTCCACGACCGGCGTCGACATTCGTGAACTCCCGGCGATCGGCGTCGTCGCCGAGACGTCGTGCAAGTACCACCGCGAGCTGTCGTTCCCGGATCGACTGCAGGTCGGACTGTCGGTCGAGAAACTCGGCACCCGCAGCATCGTGTACTCGCTCGCGCTGTTCCGCGACACCGACGGCGACGAACTACAGCTGGCCGCGACCGGCCGATTCGTGCACGTCTACGTCGACGCGGTCACGCGCACGCCCGTTCCGATCCCGACCGAAATAGAAGCTGCTGCACGCACTCTCGTGGTACCGCGCTAGAGACCGATCGCGTCGGCGGTCGCCGTGGCGCGAGCCAGGATGTCGTCGACCAACGTCGTCGTCGGCGCACCTGCCTGGGCTCGGTTGCGCGCATCCGCCTCGGCGCGACGCATGACTCCTTCGGCGATGATCGACAACTTCCACAGCGCGAGCACCTGCCAGTAGTCCACGGCCGAGACGTCGCGGCCGGTGACGCGCGCGTACTCGGCGACCAACTCGGCACGCGTCGGGAACCCGGGCAGTGTCGATGCCATGAACGGGCCTGCGACGTCGTCGCCGGCCTCTGGCCAGTACGCGAGCAGCCCGCCGAGGTCGGCCAGCGGGTCACCGAGGGTGCACAGCTCCCAGTCGACGACGGCCACGATCGACCCATCCGTGCGCGACGTGATCACGTTGTTCATGTGAAAGTCGCCGTGCACCAACGAAAGCTCGTGTTGCTCAGGGACATTCGCGGCCAGGCGCTGAGCGAGCGAATCGATCGCGGGCACCTCGCGAGATCTCGTGTGCTCCCACTGCGTCGTCCACCTCTTCAACTGACGCTGCGCGTACGGCTTGTGGCTCGCGAGATCGAGAAGTCCGACGCTCTCCAGGTCGACCCGGTGGATCTCGGCGAGCGCACCGACCATGCCGAGACCGATCGAGCGTCGAACGGTGTCGTCGAGTGTCTCTGCGACGGCAGGTGAGTCGATCACGACACCGTCGACGTGCGCCATCAGAACGAGCGGCGCATCCGAGACGGCCGGGTCCTCGGACAGCGCCAACATCTTGGGAACCGGAACCGACGTGTTCTGCAACGCGGACAGAATGCGATGCTCACGCACGACGTCGTGCGCCGACGCCAGCAGTGTGCCGAGCGGAGGCCTGCGCAGCACCCACCGCGAGCCGCTCACATCGGTGACCGCGTATGTCAGATTGGATTGACCGTTACCGATTCGCTGGAACGTCAGCGGGGACACCGCTCCGATGCCCAACGATCCGATCCACTTCGATACCGCGGACTCGTCCACACCCGCCGACGCCATTCGAACCCCTTACCCTCGTCTTCGCAACCAGAGTGGATGGTATCCATTCGAGTGACGGGTGGGGCGAAGTTCGCGTGCGATCAGCTGGCGCGCAGGTACGACGGCGACGCGGCTACGTCCGGCGCGGCATCGTCGGCAAGAGCGGTGTCACGACGCGCAGCGACCTCGTCGAAGTCGCCGACCAGCAGCGCCACCAGCGACTCCGGCTCGGCCAGCCAGGCCTGAGCCATCGCACGAATTTCCGACGACACGAAGAAGCCGCTCATTTCCAGCGCTTCGATCCATTCGCCGACGGCGTCCGGCGTTGCTTCGGGGAGCGAACTGCGTTCGAGACGCGCGACCTCGAACTCGTAGCAGAAGAAAGCTCGCATCATGTCGAGCTGCCCCTGAGTCAACGACGGTTCGGGCTCGGTCGCGTCGGTGGTGACAGTCGGGCGAGCGTCTGCAAGAGTCATGGGCTTCTCCTTCGATCGGCGGCGCTGTGTGCCAGGTCCGGTCAGCAAGAGGTTTCAACATGTCCGAGACCGTGTTCGGATCGTTACGAATCTCGCTGTAACGATCACTCACTTTCTAGCGATGCCCTGAAGCTACGCTCTCCCTGGTAGCTCCACCAGATCGAACCGGACGATGTGATAAGCGTCACAGTTTGACAACCAGTCCAGTGACTTTCCAGTTACGAATGATGTGTCACGCGCGGTCGTCCCACCCGGCGCCTGCGGTCTCACGACGTCCCCGCAGGTAGCGTGGGACCCCATGGTGAACGAGGTGACCGACCAGGCTGCGCGTCTACGACGGGCCAGGGCAGCCATTTTCGGCGTCTTCGCCGTCAACGGTTTCGTGTTCGCTATCTGGGTGGTTCACATCCCCAGCGTCGAGGATCGAGTCGGCATTTCTCATGCCACGCTCGGTTCGTTGCTGCTCGTTCTCGGCGCCGGCGCCATCGTCGGCATGCAGACTGCGGGGCCACTCGCAGACCGGTTCGGCAGCAACCGCCTCGTGATCGCCACCGGTACCGCGCTGTCGTGCGCAGTCATGGGACCCGCACTGTCTCAGAGTGCGGTGGCGCTCGCGATCTCGCTGTTCGTGTTCGGCATGTTCAACGGTGCGCTGGACGTGTCGATGAACTCACAGGCCGTCGACGTCGAGCGGCTGTACGGGCGCCCGATCATGTCCGCGTTCCATGCGCTGTTCTCGGTCGGTGGCGTCGTGGGATCGCTCGTCGGAGCGGCCATGCTCGCCGCATCAGTACGTATCGACGCGTCCATGGGAGTCGCCGCAGTACTGGGCGTCGCCGCGATCGCGGTCTGCAGCCGCTTCCTGTTGACGCCGACCGAACACATGCCGACCCAGGACGACGCGTCGTCGAGCAAGCGGGGCACGAAGTTCTCGCCTCGTGTGCTCACCCTCGGGGCACTTGCGTTCTCGCTGATGCTGGCGGAGGGCGTCGCCAACGACTGGAGCACGCTGCAGGTCAAGGAACATCTGATCACCGCGGACGGCACCGCAGCCTTGGCGTTCGGCTTCTTCGCCGCGATGATGACGGTCGGCCGGTTCTGCGCCGATCGCGTCAGCGCACGGTTCGGGCCCGTCGCGGTCGTTCGATACGGCAACCTGATCGCAGCCGTCGGCATGCTCCTGGTCTTCACGTCCGGCTGGCTGCCCCTGACCCTTGCGGGATGGGCAGCGTTCGGGTTGGGCCTGTCCGGCAGCATCCCGCAGATCTTCACCAGTGCGGGAAACCTGGGATCGGGCCCGTCGGCGACCAACATGTCCCGCGTCGTCGGCATGGGATACGTCGGACTGCTCGCAGGCCCCGCGATCATCGGATGGCTGTCCCATGCGATCCCGCTCACCACGGCGATGCTGGTGCCGCTGCTGCTCACGGTGATCGCAGCTGCCTCGGCGGGAACCGTACGACCCCAGCGCGCGCCCGTTCCCCAGTAGCCTCACGGCCGGCTCACATGACGCATTCAGATTCGTGGTGCATCCTCGGGTAGCTGACGCATGAAGAGAAGGGGGCCAGTCGGGGCATGAGCGCAGACACGGACAGCATGGAACTCGTCGAACTGGAGGAGAACGAACTCTATTTCGACGACGTCGACGCGATCGCGCGACGACGTCGAATCCTGGCCAGAGCGATCGCGGTCGGAGCTGCGACGGTAGGACTCGTCGTGTTACTGGGGATTCTGCCGCTGGCAGGCGTCGACTATCCCCACTCGCGGTCAGTCGTACCCAGCCTGGCCGGCCCGTCGGACTCGGTGTTGACGGCGTTCGGGATCACACCCGTTCTCGTGGCCGTAGCCGTGCTGACCGTCGTCGCGCTGATACGGGGGCTCCCCTACGGGATCGGTGCCGTCATCACTCTGGTGATCGGAGCATCGCTGACGACGGCGGGCGTGCGCGCGTGGGCCGTCGGCTGGGTACCCGGATCGGCCTTGCCGAACGGCTATGCCACTGCAGCGGTTGCGCTCGTCTGCGCGACGACGCTCGTGGCCTCGCCGAGATTCCTGCCCATGGTGTGGGGACTCGGTGGCGTCGGCGTCGCGACGGTGTGCGCGGCAGCGGTCGTCGGGGGCGCGGTATCGGTGATCGGCGTCGTGACGACTCTGCTCGTCGTGCTCGCCTGGTGGGCCGTCTCGTCGGGGGTCATGGTGTACTCCCCCGTCGCCGCCGAACGGGAGAAGCAGAATCCGTTCGACACAGCGGCGTTGGCGTTCCGTCGCATGCGCTGACGCGCCCGTGCGCGAATAGTTGCACCCTGGGCCAACTTTCCGCGCAGTGATACTGGAATGGTTCGTCGATGCAGTGGTTTGACTCGTTTCCGCGCTGACGCCGATGGCTGTCTTTCCCGTGATGTGTCGGCTGCTGCATCGATGGACACCTGAAGCACACGCGACCGGT
>NZ_QGNK01000026.1:0-69012 GCF_003336925.1 Rhodococcus sp. Eu-32
CTTTGCCGTGTTCGGCGGTGATGATTTCCGCCAACTCGCCCTTGCGTTCGTTCAAGAGTTCGCGGAATTTGAACAGGACCTGTACGCGCTTGGCGAGGGAGGTGTCGCGCCAGGCGGGGAACGCGGCTGCGGCGGCGTCGATGACGGTGCGGGCATCGTCCAGATTGGCCAGTGCCAGTTGTCCGGTGACCTCGCCGGTAGCGGGGTTGGTGACCGGTGCGGTGTTACCGGAGGTGCCGGCGAATTCCTTGTTGTCCAGCCAGTGGCTGATCACGTTGCTCATATCCGTCCTTACTTCTTGAACTTTGCGATGTACTCGTTCATCGTCTTCAGCTGGTAGCGAGACACTTCGTGCGCGTTCTCGTTCTCTCCGAAGACGCTCGACACCATCACGGTGTCTTCCTTGTCGTAGAAGCCCAATTCGCCCAGGCCGCCGAAGAATTCGTCCCAGTTGACGTCGCCGTCACCGATCTTCAGGTGCTGGTGGACGCGTACTGCGTTTCCGGGCGGGTTGGTGATGTAGCGCAGGCCGTGCGAACGGTGGTGGTCCATCGTGTCGGCGACGTGCACCAGGCGCACGAGATCGCCTGCGGTGCGCAGGATTCCTGGCAGATCTCCGCCCATGTGGAACTGGTGGCACGCGACGACGACCATGCCGAAGTTCTTCGAATTGATGCCCCGGATGACGCGAATGGCCGCCTGGCCGTCCTCGACGAAATCGTCCGGGTGCGGATCGATTCGGACGTCGATGCCTTCACGCTCGACGATCGGAACGAGTTCTTCCATCGAACGGTAGAAGGCGCGCTCGGACTCTTCGGCCTTCTCCGGTCGTCCGCTGAACTCGGTGTTCATGACGTTCACGCCGAGGTCGACGGTGATCTGGATGGCACGCTTCCAGTACCGTACGGCTGCTTCGCGGGCGTCCTCGTCCGGGCCGGACCAGCGCAGCACGGGCAGCACCGAGGCGATGCCGACGCCGGCGTCCTTGCAGGCCTTCTTGAACTTGGCGACCAGGTCGTCGTCGGCCTTCGGGTGGTTGAAGAACGGGATCATGTCCACGTGCGGCGTGAGCTGCAGGTACTCGTAGCCGAGGTCGGCCACGACACGAGGCAGCTCCAGCAGCGAGAAATCGTGGTGGAACGGGGTGGGATCGAGTGCGATCTTCATCGTGTGGTGATTCCTGTCAGTTTCCGGACGGACGGAGGAAGGGGCGCTGGATCTTCTTCCACTTCTCGTAGGTGGCGTACGCGGTCTGCGTCGACTCGAGCGTGGAGGTCGCGCTGACCGGAACGTCCCACCACGACTCGGAGTCCGGAGCCGCGATCAGCGGGTCGGTCTCGACGTGGATGACGGTGGACGTCTCGCTCGCCTTGGCGGCCTTGACGGCGTCGGTGAACTCGGAGCCGTTGTTCACGCGGACGACCTCGACGCCGAGGCTGGCTGCGTTGGCAGCGAGATCCACAGGCAGCTTGTCTCCCTGCAGACGGCCGTTCTCCGCGCGGTAGCGGTAGTCGGTGCCGAAGCGCTGCGAGCCGAGGGATTCCGACAGCGAACCGATGGATGCAAATCCGTGGTTCTGCACGAGGATCATGATGATCTTGACGCCCTCCTGCACGGCGGTGACCAGTTCGGTCGCCATCATGAGGTAGGAGCCGTCGCCGACCATGATGAATACGTCGCGGTCGGGCTCGGCCATCTTGGCGCCGATACCGCCGGCAACCTCGTATCCCATGCAGGAGAAGCCGTACTCGACGTGGTAACCCTTGGAATCGCGTGTGCGCCAGAGCTTGTGGAGGTCACCGGGCATCGATCCGGCAGCGCAGACCACGACGTCGCGAGGATCGGACAGCGTGTTGGCCAGACCGATCACCTGGTTCTGGTTCAGTGGTGCCGACGGGTCTTCGATCTTGTAGACCGACGCCACCGTGTCGTCCCACTCCTGTGCGAGTTCGGTTGTACGCGTGCGGTATTCGGACGGAACCGTGTAGTCGCCCAGTTCGACCGCAAGAGCCTCCAGCGCTTCGCGAGCGTCGGACACGACCGAGATGCCACCCTGCTTCACCGAGTCGATCGACGCGACGTTGATGTTGACGAAGCGAACGTCGGGGTTGTTGAACGCGGTGCGCGACGCGGACGTGAAATCGCTGTAGCGCGTGCCGATTCCGATGATGACGTCGGCTTCGGTGGCGAGGGCGTTGGCCGCCGTCGTACCGGTCGAGCCGAGAGCGCCGACGGACTGCGGGTGGTCGTACTTCAGCGAACCCTTGCCCGCCTGGCTCTGGCCCACCGGGATCCCGGTCTTCTCGCAGAACGACGCCAGCGCGTCGGTCGCGCCGGAGTAGATGACGCCACCGCCTGCGACGATCATCGGCTTCTTCGCCGTACGGATGACCTCGGCGGCACGGGCGATGACGGACTTCTCCGGCAGCGGGCGTGCGACGTGCCAGGTACGCGGTGCGAACAGCGACTCGGGCCAGTCGAACGCCTCGGCCTGAACGTCCTGCGGGATGGCGACGGTTGCCGCGCCGGTCTCGACCGGATCGGTCAGCACACGCATCGCACCGAGCAGAGCGCCGGGAAGCTGCTCGGGACGCCACACGCGGTCGAAGTAGCGCGAGAGCGGCTTGAACGAATCGTTGACGGTGACGTCGCCGCTGGACGGAAGTTCGAGCTCCTGCAGCACGGGTGCGCTCGCACGGGTGGCGAACGTGTCGGCGGGCAGCAGCAGCACGGGCAGGCGGTTGATCGTCGCCAGCGCGGCGCCGGTCAGCATGTTCGTCGAGCCGGGGCCGACGGACGCCGTGACGGCCCACGTCTGCAGGCGGTCCTTCTGGCGTGCGTAGGCGACGGCGCTGTGCACCATGGCCTGCTCGTTGCGCCCGAGGACGTAAGGCAGTTCGGGGTCGGTGCCTGCTTCGACGGCGTCGATCTCGGCCTGCAGCAGCGCCTGGCCGAGGCCGGCGACGTTGCCGTGTCCGAAGATGCCGAACGCGCCGGCGAAGAACTTGGTGCGAACGCCGTCACGCTCCACGTACTGGTTCGCCAGGAACTTGACGGTCGCCTGGGACACCGTGAGACGAACTGTGCCCTCGGTGTTTTCGGTCTTGCTCGCCGAGATCGGCGCGGTGGACACCACGATCATGCTCCTTCGGATGCGGTGTTGGTGGAAGAGCTGTGGAGGGGCAGGCGCGGATCGACGGCCTGGTCTGCCCAGGTTCCGCGGATCCAGGTGTGCTCGGGATCGTCGACGATGTTCCAGGCCCGTTCCTTGCCCGGTCCGGCCATGACGTTCAGGTAGTACATGTGGTAGCCGGGGGCTGCGACGGACGGGCCGTGGTAGCCGTGCGGCACCAGCACGACGTCACCGGTGCGGACCTCTTCGAGCACCTCGATCGGACGCTGCGGTGTGCCGTAGACGCGGTGGTAACCAAATCCGTTGCTCTGGTCAGGGCCCGGCGCGATCTCGAAGTAATAGATCTCTTCGAGCGCGGACTCGTGCTCGGTGTTCTCGTCGTGCTTGTGGCCGGGGTACGACGACCAGTTGCCGCCGGGAGTGATCACCTCGCACGCGATGATCGAGTCGGCCTCGAACGTGTCGGCGGTACCGAAGTTGTGGACCTGTCGGCTGCAGTTGCCCGCGCCGCGCAGTTCGACGGAGATGTCGGCTGCCGGAACGTAGCGGAACGGCAGCTTCTTCTCGGCGCGGGCGCCGCAGAGAGCGAACCGTCCGCCGTCGGTGCTGGAGACGGTGTAGGCCGAATCCTTTCCGACGTAAGCGAAGTCGGACGGGCCGTCGAACACCGATGCACGGCCGGCGAGCTCGAACTTCGTGCCGTCACTGGTGACCGTCGCCGAACCCGACAGCGGCACGACCATGATCTCGTCGGGGCCCGACGACAGATCGACGGACTGCCCTGCGGCGAGAGTCAGTGTCCAGAGGCTGGATTCGGTCCACCCCGCGGATTCGGGCGTGACGACGACGTCGAAGCCGTCCTTGGCTCCGTCGCCTGCTGCGATGTAGTACTCGGAGTTCATGTCACCTCACCATGTTCACTGCGGTCGCGACGGCGGCTGCGACGTCGCCGTCCTTGGGGTACAGCAGGGTGCGTCCGACGATCAGACCGCGCACGGCCGGGATCGCGAGCGCGTTCGCCCAGCTGGCGAAGGTCTCTTCCGGAGCGGTCTGCGGGTCGCCGCCGAGAAGAAGCGTCGGGAGCGTCGTGGCGTCCATGACGCGTTCCATCTCGTCGACGACGGGCAGCTTCATCCAGGTGTACGCGGACGTGGATCCGAGGCCCTGGGTGATGTGAATGGACTTGATGACGGCGTCGGTGCTCAGGTCGTTCTTGACGCGTCCGTCGACACGGCGTGACAGGAACGGCTCGACCATGGCGATGAGCTGACGCTCGGCGAGTTCGTCGATGGCCTGGGCGCAGGCGGTCATCGTGGACAGCGTGCCCGGGTCGTCGAGTGCGATGCGGGTCAGCATCTTCGCGCCGTTCATGCGCGCCTTGGCCGTGGCGGCTGCGGTCGCTGCGGTCATGCGGTCGTCGAGCTCGAACGACGCGCCTGCGAGGCCGCCGCGGTTCATCGACGAAAACACGACCTTGTCCTCCAGAGCGCCGAGGAGCACGAGGTCGTCGAGGATCTCGGGGGAGGCGAGGACGCCGTCGACGCCGGGGTTCGCGAGTGCGGTGCGCAGCCGGTCGAGCAGCTCGGTGCGGCTGTTCATCGCCGTCATGTTCGAGCCGACGGACAACGCGCCACGGGCAGGGTGGTCGGCGGCGACGATCATGAGCCGGCCGTTGCCTCGAATGGTCTCACGCGTCGTACGCGTCGCCCAGGCACGCTCGATGGCCTGCGGATCGCCTGCGCGGATCGCGGTGACCTCGGCGTAGCTGGATGCAGCGGGTGCGGGGGTCAAGGTGGTCTCAGACATTCACGGACTCCGTAGCAGCCTTGTCGGCGAGTTCTGCGACCTCGGTCGCGGTGGGCATGGCGGTGGAGCACTCCAGGCGCGAAGCGACGATGGCGCCTGCCGCGTTGCCGTAACGGAGAATCTTCTCGAGCGGCCACTCGGCGAGCAGACCGTTGCACAGCGATCCGCCGAAGCTGTCGCCTGCACCGAGGCCGTTGACGACGTCGACGAAGTTCGGCGGCACGGTGACCGTCTCGTTCTTGGTCTTGCCCATGACGCCCTTCGGGCCCATCTTGACGATGGCGAGTTCGACGCCCAGGTCGAGCAATGCGTCGGCAGCCTTGTTCGGGTCGGTCTCGCCGACGGCGACCTCGCACTCCTCCTTGTTGCCGACGGCGACGGTGACGTGCTGGAGCGCCTTCTGGACCTGCTCGGTCGCAGCGGCGGTCGTCTCCCAGAACATCGGACGGTAGTCGAGGTCGAGGACGGTCAGCGGCGCGCGTCCGCGTGCTTCCCATGCCGTGAAATGTGCACTGCGGCTGGGCTCTTCGGACAGACCGGTGACGGTCGACCAGTACAGGCGTGCGTTCTTGACCGCGTCGACATCGATGTTCTCGGGTCGGATCTGCAGGTCGGGTGCCGACGGCTTGCGGTAGAAGTACAGCGGGAAGTCGTCGGGCGGGAAGATCTCGCAGAAGGTGACGGGGGTGGCGAACTGGGAGTCCGTGACGACGAAACGGTTGTCGACGCCCAGGCGGGCCAGCTCGTTCGACACGTAGCGACCGAAAGGATCGTTCCCGACACCGGAGATCAGTGCCGACTTCCGTCCGAGGCGTGCTGCGGCGACGGTGACGTTCGCTGCGCTTCCTCCGAGGAACTTGCCGAAGGACTCGACGTCCTCGAGACCGACACCGGTCTGCAGTGGGTAGATATCGACGCCGCTGCGCCCAATGGCGAGGACATCGAAGGCCGTGGTGGTGGCATCGGCTGAGGTGGTCAAGTTCGACTCCAAGGGTGTTTGGGGACTGACGGTCGAGAAGTTCTGACGCAAGGGCCTGTGCTACTACTGTGCTGCAGACCACATGTTGATGTCAATACTTTGTCCTGACATTCTTACTTCCAGTCATGCCGATGTTAGTGTTCGCCTACACTTCCGATCAAGCCGGGCTGTAGATTTACCGCCCCCGAGGAGATACGGAGCCGGACAGTGACTGCTTTCGATGCGTCGACGTCGGATGCGCCTACGAGCGGCGCGAGTTCGACGGTGGCCACGCCCCTGTCGGTCGAACTCGACCGCGGCAGCCCGGTTCCTCTGTACTTCCAATTGGCGCAGGCGATCGAGTCGGCCATTCTCGGCGGGCAGTTGGCCCCGGGAGATCGGTTCGAGAACGAACTGGCACTTGCCAAACGACTGAATCTGTCACGTCCGACCACGCGTCGCGCAATTCAGGAACTCGTCGACAAGGGACTGCTGGTCCGTAAGCGCGGTGTCGGCACTCAGGTCGTCCAGAGTCCAGTGCATCGACCCGTCGAGCTCACCAGTCTCTTCGACGACCTCGCGCGAGCCGGACAGAGCCCGTCGACCAAATTGCTCGACTACCACGTCGGGACGCCGTCGGAAGAGGTCGCACGCGAACTCAACATCTCCGCCGACACCGAGATCGTCACCATCCGCAGGCTTCGCAGCACCAATGGAGAACCGTTGGCGCTGATGGCGAATCACCTGCCGTCGTCGATCGCGCCCGATCCCGACGAGCTCGAACATCACGGCCTCTATCAGTCGCTGCGGACGAGGGGCGTGCACATCCGCCTCGCACGCCAGCGGATCGGAGCCAAGGCCGCCGACCGCGACGAGGCGCTGCTGCTCGACGAGAAGTACAAGGCCCCGCTGCTCACGATGCACCGCACGGCGTTCGACGACTCGGGGAGCGTCGTCGAATTCGGCTCGCACGCCTACCGTGCGTCGCGGTACTACTTCGACACGACGGTCGTCGATCGCTGACTCACCCCGCATTCTTCGGCATCGATGGTCCGTGGCATCCGACAGACAGTTGCCGCGGACCATCGATGCGCGGGAGTGATGGCGCCGGAGTGATGGCGCCGGAGTGATGGCGCCGGAGTGATGGCGCCGGAGTGATGGCGCGGGAGTCATGGCGCCGGAGTCAGGGCGCCGGCGGGGCCGTCGACCCGCGCACCTGAATAGCGGGTGGCACCAACGTCAGCGAGCCGGGGCGATCCGGGTCGGCGATGCGATCGACGAGCGCCGTCGCGGCTCGCTCGCCGACTTCGATCGTCGCGTTCTCGACGCTTGTCAGCCGGACGTGGCGTAGCTGAGCGATGGACGTGTTGTCGTAGCCGACGATCGACACCTGCTGCGGAATCGACAGTCCGCGTTCCTGGCAGGCGGTCATCGCGCCGATCGCGACGATGTCGTTGACGGCGAAGATCGCGGTGGGGCGCGTCCGTCCGTCGAGGATGCGCGAGCAGGCCGCGTGGCCTGCGTCCTCGGTCATGCCGCCGGGCTCGACGCGAATGTGCCGCTTCAGGCCGTGCGAGACCATGGCGTCGCGATAGCTCTGCGCTCTGATGTCGGCGACGGCCCCGGTTCCTGCGATGTGGGTGATGCGTCGATGACCCTGTGCGACAAGGTGTTCGACGGCCAAGTGGGTGCCGAGTTCGTCGTCGTTGGCGACGACGTCCACGCCCGGGAAGTCGAGGTCGCGGCTGGCGACGACGACCGTCGGAATCAGCGCTGCTGCTTCGGCGATGGCAGGCGTCGGCCGCCGGGTGCCGACGAGAGCCAGACCGTCGAGGCGGAGGTCCATGAAGCTGCGGACGAACGATTCGTCGGAACTGCGATCGAGACGACCGTCGGCCAGGAACATCTTCAGATCATGTTGCTGCAGAATCGAATTCATGCCCTCGAGGCAGTCGACAAACCATGGGTTGCGTAGGTCGTTGAGGAGAACTCCGACGATGTGTGTGCGATTCTGCGTCAGGCTGCGCGCGCTCAGATTGGGGCGGTAGCCGAGTTCGCGGATCGCGTCCTCGACAGCCGCGCGCTTCTCCTCGCTCACCGAGCTGGATCCGCGGAGAACAAGGGAGACAAGCGATTTGGATACACCGGCGTGCGCTGCGACGGTACGAATGGTCGGCTGCGCCACGTTCGTGTCCCTTCTCGGCGGTGTCTTCGTCAGACGCTAGCAGGGTCGGTGTTGACACGTCGGCGTCGTGTGACGCAGACTCTAGTACAGATTGGACCGGTCCAAAACCGTGTTCGGATCCCGGACGTTCAGTATTCGTGAGGAGACAGATCCAGTGAGTTCATCGCAGAACATCCGTGTGGGTGTCGCCGGCTTCGGTTGGATGGGCCGCGTGCACACGCAGGCCTACGCGCGCATCCGCCACCACTATCCCGAACTCGCGCTGACTCCGGTGCTCGCGTCGGTCGCCGACGAGGTGCCCGGCCGCGCCGACGAGGCTGCCGCGCAGTTCGGCTTCGAGACGTCGACCACCGATTGGCACGACATCGAGAAGGACTCGTCCATCGGCGCAGTGTCGATCACCGCCCCGAACTTCCTGCACCGCACCATCGGTACCGCGATGGTCGAGGCAGGCAAGCACATCTGGATCGAGAAGCCGGTCGGCCTGTCCGAGGACGACGCCCGCGCTGTCGCCGTCGCCGCGGACAAGGCAGGTGTACAGACCGCAGTCGGCTTCAACTACCGCAACGCCCCGGCCGTCGAAGAGGCGAAGGCACTGATCGAGGCCGGCGAGATCGGTACCGTCACCCACGCTCGCTTCCGGTTCTTCAGCGACTACGCGGCGCACCCGGACGGCGCGCTCAGCTGGCGCTTCGAGCGGGCACGCGGCGGCAACGGTGTGCTGGGCGATCTCGCGTCGCACGGCGCCGACCTGCTCTGGTACCTGTTGGGAGACATCGACTCTCTCGTCGCCGACACCGCGATCTTCGTGCCGCAGCGTGCGAAGCCGACGGGCGCGACCAGCGGTCATGCCCTCGCGACCGGTGGCGAGCTCGGACCGGTGGAGAACGAGGACTACGTCAGCAGCCAGGTGCGTCTGGCATCGGGTGCGCGCGCGACGCTCGAGGCGAGCCGCGTGTCGGTAGGGGAGCAGAACGCGTACGGCTTCGAGATCCACGGCACCAAGGGTGCTGTCTTCTGGGACTTCCGGCGCCTCGGCGAACTGGGCCTCAGCGTGGGTGACCGGTACCAGGATCAGCCGGTGTCGACGATCTTCGTCGGCCCGAAGCAGGGTGAATACGGCGCGTTCCAGCCGGGATCCGCGTCGTCCATGGGCTACGACGACCTGAAGGTCGTCGAAGCCAAGCGATTCCTGCAGTCCATCGCCGACGGCAAGCCGGTCGGCGCGACGATCTGGGATGCGGTGCGCAGCGCGCAGGTGCTCGACGCGATGACGCGCTCGGTCGAGTCGGGGAGCTGGGTGAAGCCGGGCGCCTGAGCGGGCGACCCGAAGATCCCCCGTACGCACATGCGCACGGGGGAGCCGAACCTCAGCGGGGCGACATTCCGGCGGCGCGGTACGCGTCGTCGATCATCGCCATGTTGTCGACGGCGTCGTCGAGCCCGATCGGCAGGGGTGTCCCGTTCTGCAGGTGATCCGCGAACGCCTCCAACTGATACGTGTACGACGACTGCGTGCCGAGATGCTCGACGCGGGTGTCGGATCCGACCGTGACGGTGACCCGGTCGTCCTTGTTGGGCTTGATGTAATCGTGCGCGAACGCCTCGCCTTTCGACCCGATGACACGGAGCGTGAACAGGTAGTCCTCGTCGATCATCGAGTTGCGGGACACAGCTGTTGCGCCGCTGGGGAATTCGAGTTCGACATCGATCGATTCGTCGACGCCCGGGAATCGTTCGACGGCCTTGGCTGCGCCGATGGTCGGTGCGCCGCCCGCGAATCGGCCGAAGGCCCGCAGCGCATGCAGGGCGTAGCATCCCAGATCCATCATCACGCCGCCTGCGAGGTCGAGCGACCATCGTAGGTCGCCCGGCTCCGGTGCGGGCATGCGCATGACGACGTCGATATGGCGGAGGTCGCCCAGTGTGCCGTCCTCGACCACCTGCAGCAGTCGCTGCGTCACCGGATGGAACAGGTAGTGAAACCCTTCCATCACAACGATATTCGCCTCTCGGGCGGCTTCCGCGACGGCGAACGCCTCCGTGCGATCGCGCGCGAAGGGCTTCTCCGTCAGCACATGTTTGCCCGCCTCGACCGCCGCGAGGTTCCACGGCGCGTGGAGCGAGTTCGCGAGCGGGTTGTAGACCACGTCCACTTCGGGATCGTCGATGACGGCCTGGTAGGAGTCGAGAACCCGCTCCACACCGTACTTCTCGGCGAACACCTCGGCACGCGTCCTGTCGCGTGCAGCGCACGCGACAAGACGGTGTCCGAGAGTGTTCGCCGGTTCGACGATCGCTTCTTCGGCTATGCGAGACGCGCCGAGGACGCCGATCCTTAGTTGATTCACGCCGACGAGGCTACCCGGGCTTCCACGACGCTTCTGAGGTAGGAGACGCTGGAAATGACGTCGGACACAGGTCCGGCGCCTGCGGGCTCCTCGGCGAGGATGGTGTCCTGCTCGAGCACGAACCAACCGTCGAAGCCCGCGTCGAGCAGCTCGTTCACCACGCGCGCGATGTTCACGTCACCGGTTCCGAGCGGGGTGTACATACCTTGCGCGACGGCCTCGGTGTAGGTGAGTTCGCCGGCTTGTACACGCGCGGCGAGGGCGGCGTCGACATCCTTCAGGTGCGCGTGCGTGATGCGCGACGCGTGTGCCTCCACCAGGTCCAGCGGATCGGTGCCGCCGATGAGGAGGTGTCCTGTGTCGAGGCACAGCGGAATCGTCGAGCCGTTCAGAACGCGGTAGACCTCGTCGCGCTTCTCGATCATCGTGCCGACGTGCGGGTGGAGCACGGCGCGGATTCCGCGCTCGGCTGCCGCGGCCTGAAGTCGATCGAGATTGTGCAGCAACGTGTCCCACTGCGCAGCGTCGAGTTCGGGACGCGAGTCGTAGCCGTCGGCGCCGGTCGCCGCGGCGAGGACGAGGACCTCGGCCCGGGAGGCGATGAACGCGTCGAGAAGCGGTCCGATGCCGGGAACGGGATCGTGATGCGCGTGGTGCAGCAGCACCGGTGCGAATCCGCCGACGGACTTCAGGCTGTACTTGTCCAGCGTGGCGGCGAGCTCGTTCGGATCGGCGGGCAGAAAGCCCTCGGGGCCGACCTCGGTGGCGGTGAGCCCGGCGTCGCGCATCTCGGTCAGGACGCGGTCGGAGTCGATCTGGTAGCCCCAGCCGGGGACCTCGCAGACACCCCAGGAAATGGGTGCGCCTGCAATGCGGATGTCAGCGGAAGTGGTCACAGTCGTACCTCGTCGATTCGCACCGGGCGGTGCTGTTGCAGGGACAGGGTCGCGGCCTCGGCGATGTAGGCCACTTCGAGCGCATCGCGCGCGGTGCAGGGAGATTCGATGCGCCCGGCCGCCATGTCGACGAACGCGCCGAGTTCGACCTGGTACGCCGACGTGAAGCGGTCCATGAAGAAACTGTGCGGCGTACCGTTCGGGAACGTCGCTGCCGCCTCGAGATTGCGCACGGGGACCTGCTCATCCCAGCCCGCGACGACGGCGTCGGCCGAGCCGTGGACCTCGAGGCGGCAGTCGTAGCCGCGTGCGTTGTAGCGCGTGTTCGACACGACGCCGATGGTGCCGTTCTCGAACGTGAGCGTCGCCGTGGCGGTGTCGACGTCGCCGTACTCGGTGAACGCCGGATCGCCCTGGTTGGAGCCTGCCGCGTAGACCTCGGCGACCTCGTGACCGACGATCCACCGCACGATGTCGAAGTCGTGGACGCTGCAGTCGCGGAAGATCCCACCGGACACGGCGACGTAGTCGAGTGGCGGGGGAGCAGGATCGAGCGTCGTCGAACGCACGGTGTGCAGCCAGCCGAGTTCACCGGCGTCGACGGCGGTCTTCGCCGCGGCGAATGCGGGTGCGAATCGGCGGTTGTATCCGATCTGGACCTGGACGTCGCTCGACTCGATGGCCTGGACGACGGCGAGGCTCTCGCCAGGTGTCGCCGCGAGCGGCTTCTCGCAGAAGACAGGGATTCCCGCGTCGACGCAGGCGAGCACCAGCGACGCGTGTGCGGGCGTTGCGGCTGCGACGACGACACCGTCGACGCCGGATTTCAGCAGCGCGTCCGCGTTGTCGACGGCCTTGGCGTCGAACTTGGCGGCGACGGATTCGGTGACGGCGGGTCGCTCGTCGGTGACGACGAGGCCGTCGACACCTGCCAACGTGCTCAGTGTTTCGGTATGGAATGCGCCGATGCGGCCGAGGCCGACGACGCCGATGGTAACGCCCATCAGTGTGGTCCTCACAAGGGAAAGAAGAAATTCGGGTACACCGAGTCTGACGGCGTCCTGCCGTACTATCAACCGGCAGACACCATCAAAAACGCCTCAGGAGGGCGCCCGTGGCGCATCGGTACAAGGTTCGCGAGATCGCGCAGCAGTCCGGGCTGAGCGAGGCGACCGTCGACCGTGTCCTCCACGACCGCCCCGGCGTGCGCGCAAATACGAGAGCCGAAGTGCAGCAGGCGATTTCGGATCTGGACAAGCAGCGTTCGCAACTGCGACTGAACGGTCGAAAATTCCTGTTCGACGTCGTCATGCAGACCCCGGCGCGATTCTCGGCCGAGTTCCGTGCGGCGCTCGAGGCGGAACTGCCGATGCTCGCGCCCGCGGCCGTGCGATGCAGGTTTCACTTCAGGGAGACCGAGTCGGTGGCGGCGATGGTCGACACGCTGGGAAAGTTCACGGCCAGGGGATCGCACGGTGTCATCGTCAAGGCGCCCGACGATCCGGACGTCGTCGCGGCGATCGACCGTCTCGTCGACCTCGGCATTCCGGTGGTCACCTACGTGACGGACGTGCCGGCGAGCAAGCGTCTCGACTACGTCGGAATCGACAACCGTGCAGCCGGGGCGACGGCGGCGTATCTCGTGGACAGTTGGCTCGGGGACTCCGATGCGTCGGTGTTGATCATCCTGACCAGCAACATCTTTCGCAACGAGGGGGAGCGCGAGATAGGGTTCCGCAGCACGTTGCGCTCGCTCGGAGGCGAACAGGGCGACGCCAATCGGCGTCGCGTCGTCGAGATCACCGACAGCGAGGGGCTCGACGAGACCGTCGAGAAGCTCGTCGACGCTGCGTTGTCGGCGCATCCGGACATCGAGGCCGTCTACTCGATCGGGGGCGGGAACACCGGTGCCGTGCGCGCGTTCGAACGTGCGGGTCGTCGCTGCCGGGTGTTCGTCGCGCACGACCTCGACAGCGACAATCGGCCGCTACTGCGGTCGGGTGCGTTGTCGGCCGTACTCCACCACGACCTCAGGGCCGATGCGCGGCGGGCGTGCCGGCTGCTGATGCAGGCGGGCGGCGGGCTCGACGGCATGGTCGACGAGCGGTCGCAGATCCATGTCGTGACCAGGTTCAATACGCCGGCGTGAACAACCACGTGCACCGAAATACACAGAGGGCTGTGTATTTCGGTGCACGTGCAGGTGCGCGCTAGCGCTGGAACGGCCCGCCTGTAATGCCGAGCTGCTCGCGGATGCTGTCGACGATCGCCAGCGTCTCGACGGCGTCGGAGATCGTGTGGACCTTCGACTCGAGCCGACCCTCGGAGATCGCGCGAGCGGCGTCGACGGCAGCGAAGTGCAGACCGTCGACCTGTAGGCCCTTGTCCTCGCGGTAGACGATCGTCTCGCCACCGCGGATCGCGAGGGTGAACGAACCGGGCATGAAGAACGGGCCGTGGACGGTCAGCGTCGCGTCGCGACCACAGACCACGGCGACGGTCGGGGTGTCGCTCAGAATCGTCGTGTTCATGACGGCGTGGTTGCCGTCGCCGTCGGTCAGAATCGCGGACACCTGACCGTTCAGTTCGTCGTTGGCGGGCTGCCCGACGGCGGTGACCGACGTGGGCGCGCCGAGAACGAAGTGAATGAACGACGCGTCGTACGTGCCCAGGTCGAGCAGTGGTCCGCCGGCGAGCGAGGGGTCGTAGATGCGGTGGTCCGTCGTGAAGTGCTCACCGTGGTCGACGAGGACCGTGCGAACCGGGCCGAGCACGCCGCTCTCGAGAATCTGTGCGATCACGTCGAACTTGGGGAGGAACTTGGTCCACATCGCTTCGCCCGCGAACACGCCTGCGTCGGCGGCTGCGGCGCCGATCTCGGCTGCGCGGGCGGCGTCGACCGCCAGTGGCTTCTCGACGAGGACGTGCTTACCTGCGGCGATGGCAGCGAGCGCGCACGCGTGATGTTCGGTGTGCGGAGTTGCGACGTAGACGATGTCGACGTCGGGATCGGTCAACAACGCGTCGTAGCTGCCGTGCGCGCGGGGAAGAGAGTGCTGCGCGGCGAACTCGTCCGCCCGTCCCTGATTGCGGGAGGCCACGGCGACCACCTGCTGCGTCGAGTACTTCTTCAGCGATTCGACGAACCGGTGAGCGATCCATCCTGGACCGAGGATTCCCCAGCGGAGGGAGGGTGCGTCCATCGGATCGGGGACGCGTGACCGTGGAATCGTCATCTGCAGTGCCTGTTCTCGAGAAAAGCTTCTTTGTTAGGACATTCGGATGTCATACTCAGGGCATGACTGTACGCGTTGGAATCGTCGGTGTCGGCGTTATGGGTGCCGACCATGCTCGCAAGATCAACGGCCAGATCTCGGGTGCGGAGGTGACGGTCGTCGCCGATTTCGACGCGGACCGCGCCAAGGCCGTCGCGGCGGAGATGCGCGACGCGACCGTTGCATCCGACGGCTTCGAGCTCATTTCCAGCGATGCCGTGGACGCGATCGTCGTCGCATCGCACGACTCCACGCACGCCGAGCTCGTCCACGCTGCCCTCGCCGCGAACAAACCTGTGCTGTGCGAGAAGCCGCTGGCCCCCACCGCGCCGGAGTGCCGCGAGATCATCGCCGCACAGGGCGATCGGAACCTCATCTCGGTGGGCTTCATGCGCCGCTTCGACCCCGCGTACAACGAACTCAAGCGCGCGTCGGCGCCCGAGCGCATCGGCGAGACGCTCGTCGCGCACTGCATCAGCCGCAACGTCGTTGCCGGGCCCGGTGATTCGGCCGCGACGATCACCAACTCCGCGATCCACGAACTCGACTGCATGCCGTGGCTGCTCGGATCGCCGATCACCGAGGTGAGCTGGCACGCGGGCCGTACGTCGAAGCACTCGGGGGTTCGTCAGGATCCGCAAATCATGTTGCTGCGCACCGAGTCGAACGTCCTGATGACGCTCGAACTGTTCGTGAACGCACGCTACGGCTACGACACGCGCTGCGAGATCGTCGGCGAAGAAGGCATCGCGCAGTTTGCAATACCGGCGCACGTCATCGTCGACAGCGAACTGAAGCGGTCCATCGAGTATCCGCTCGATTGGGTGCCGCGCTACGCCGAGGCGTACCGCTACGAACTGCAGGAATGGGTCGACGCGATCTCCGAGGGTCGCCCGTCGACGCTCGCCACCGCCGAGGACGGCCTGCGGGCAGGTGTGGTCGCCGACGCGTTGGTGGTATCGATGAACTCGGGCGGCCGTACGGTCACCGTCGACTACTGATCGAAAGAGGTCTCATGACACCGACATTCACCCTCGCCGACGGAACATCCCTCCCTGCAGTAGGTCTCGGCACCGTCAAGGCCGACGGGGAGGACATGACGGCTACCGTCGGGTCGGCGTTGGACGCCGGTTACCGTCTGATCGACACGGCGCTCAGGTACGAGACCGAGGGTGGTGTCGGTGATGCCGTGCGCGCGTCGAGCGTCACACGCGACGACATCCTCGTGACGACGAAGATCCCAGGCCGGTACCACGGTTACGACGAGGCGAAGGAGTCGGTGAGACTCTCTCTGGCCAACCTGGGGCTCGAACAGATCGATCTTCTGCTGATCCACTGGCCGCTGCCGAAGGTCGACAAGTACGTCGACACGTGGCGGTCCATGATCGACATGCAGAAGGACGGACTGGTCAAGTCGATCGGCGTCTCCAACTTCACCGAGGCTCACCTGGACCGGATCGCGCAGGAGACCGGAGTGCTGCCCGTCGTCAACCAGGTCGAACTGCATCCGTACTTCCCGCAGGCCGACCTGCGGGCTTACCACGCCGAGCACGGCATCGTCACCGAGAGTTGGAGTCCGCTCGGTCGTGGATCGGAGCTGCTGAAACTGGCACCCATCGCGGATGCTGCTGCAGCGCACGACGTCTCGGCCGGACAGGTGGTGCTGCGCTGGCATCATCAGCTCGGTGCAGTACCGCTGCCCAAGTCGTCGAACCCGGATCGTCAGCGTCAGAACCTCGACATCTTCGGATTCGAACTGACCGACGCCGAGGTCTCGGCCATCTCCTCGCTCGAACGCGGCCGGATCTGGGATCAGGACCCCGACACGTACGAGGAGTTCTGAGCACGTCTGTGACTCCGGTCTTCCCACGCGGTCTCGCGCTGCTCGTCGCGGGCGGGTATTTCATGGAGATTCTCGACGCGACGGTCATCGCGACCGCAGTGCCCGCGATGGCAGAGTCCTTCGGGGTCGACGCCGTCGATGTCGGAATCGCGATCTCGGCGTACATCCTGACGCTGGCGATCATGATTCCCGTCAGCGGCTGGATGGCCGACCGCTTCGGTGTTCGACGCGTATTCCTCGCCGCCATCGTCGTGTTCACCGTCGCGTCGGTGGGATGTGCGCTGAGCCCGTCGCTTCCCGTACTGGTCGCAATGCGAGTACTTCAGGGTATGGGCGGGGCCATGATGGTTCCGGTCGGCAGGCTAGCGGTGCTCCGTGCAACGTCGAAGTCCGAATTGGTCCGAGCCATAGCGTATTTGACGTGGCCTGCACTGACCGCTCCGGTGATCGCACCTGCACTGGGCGGTGCACTCGTCACGTTCGCGTCGTGGCGCTGGATCTTTTTGATCAACGTTCCGCTCGGCATCGCGGGCTTCGTGGTCGGGCTGCGCGTCGTCCGCGGCGTCGACGGTGACGTCCCGACGCGAACGCTGGACTGGCGTGGATTCGTCCTCACCGCGGTCGGCATCGCCGCGCTGATCGTGTCCCTCGACAGCATCCGGACCGACGGAACACCGTGGGCGGCCGTCGGTATCGGCCTCGCGGTGGCGGCTGTGGTTCTGACGTCGGCCGTCCTGCACCTGCGACGCACCGAGCATCCGTTGCTGGATCTCACCGTGTTACGCGTCGACACGTTCCGGAACACCGTGACGTACGGATCGTTCTATCGGATGGTCATCACCGCGGTGCCGTTCCTGTTGCCGCTGATGTTCCAACTGCGGTTCGGCTGGTCGCCGTTCGTGTCGGGACTGATGGTCATCGCGTTGTTCGTCGGCAACATCGCGATCAAGCCGGCGACGACGCCTCTCATGCGGCGCTTCGGAATTCGAACGGTCATCATCGCCGACGGCGCACTGTCGGTCCTCTGCTTCGGAGCGATCGCGCTTCTCGCCGTCGACACGTCGCCCGTCGTCATCGCCGCGGTACTCGTGGTCAGCGGCGCCCTGCGGTCGATCGGATTCACGGCGTACAGCAGTCTGGCGTTCGCCGACGTCGACAGCGAACGGCTCAACCATGCGAACACGTTCAACGCGACCGCGCAGGAACTGTTCTCCGGCTTCGGCATTGCGCTCGGAGCCATTGCGCTGACGCTGTCCACCGCCATCGTCGAGGCTCTCGGGCGTCCCTCGGGGGAGGCGTTCTCGATGTCGTTCGCCGCTCTGGGCGTGCTCATGATCGTCATCGTGGTCGGGGGTCTCGGGCTGCGCACGGACGCGGGGCGCGCAGTCACGGCTGTTGCGCGCTGAGCCCTGAAAACATCGATGGCCCGTCGCAGCTGTCCATCAGCTGCCACGGGCCATCGATGCGCGAAAGGGGGAGGAGACTAGCGAGCGAAGAGCAACGCCCGCTTGACCTCCTGGATCGCCTTGGTCACCTGGATGCCACGAGGGCACGCGTCGGTGCAGTTGAACGTCGTGCGGCAGCGCCACACACCTTCGACGTCGTTGAGGATGTCGAGACGCTCGGAAGCGCCCTCGTCACGGCTGTCGAAGATGAAGCGGTGCGCGTTGACGATCGCGGCCGGTCCGAAGTAGCTGCCGTCGCTCCAGAAGACGGGGCACGACGTGGTGCAGCATGCGCAGAGGATGCACTTGGTCGTGTCGTCGAACCGGGCGCGGTCGGCCTGGCTCTGGATGCGCTCACGCGTCGGCTCGTTGCCGGACGTGATGAGGAACGGTTTGACGGCACGGAACGCGTCGAAGAACGGCTCCATGTCGACGACGAGGTCCTTCTCGACCGGCAGACCCTTGATGGGCTCGATCGTGATGGTCAGCGTCTTCGACGAGTCCTTCGGCAGCATGTCGCGCATCAGCACCTTGCAGGCGAGACGGTTGACACCGTTGATGCGCATCGCGTCGGATCCGCAGACGCCGTGCGCGCACGAGCGGCGGAACGTCAGGGTGCCGTCGAGGTAGCCCTTCACGTACAGCAGCAGGTTGAGCAGACGGTCGGTCGGCAGCGTCGGGACCTGGAAGGTGTCCCAGCGCTGTCCGTCGCCGTTCTCCGGGTCGAAGCGGGCGATCTTCAGGTTGACGATCACCGCGCCGTCGGGCATGGGAGGAAGGTCGGACTTGTCTTCGCTCTTGTCGATCGCTGGTGCGCTCATCAGTACTTCCGCTCCATCGGCTCGTAACGGGTCTGGACGACCGGCTTGTAGTCCAGACGGATGTCGGTGAGCAGGCCAGTGCCTTCCTTGTAGGCCATGGTGTGCTTCATGTACTCGTCGTCGTTACGGTTCGGGTAGTCCTCGCGGGCGTGTCCGCCACGCGATTCCTTCCGGTTGAGGGCTCCGACGACGGTGACCTCCGCCATCTCCAGCAGGAAGCCGAGTTCGACGGCCTCGAGGAGGTCGCTGTTGTAGCGCTTCCCCTTGTCCTGCACGGTGATGTGGTTGTACCGCTCCTTGAGGGCGCGAACGTCCTTCAGCGCGGTTTCGAGGCGCTCCTCGGTACGGAACACCGACGCGTTGTTGTCCATCGACTGCTGCAGCTCGCTGCGGATGTCGGCGACGCGCTCGTGTCCGTGATCGGACAGCACCAGCTCCAGCCACTCCTCGACCATCTTGGCCGGTTCGTCGGGCAGCGGGGTGAAGTCGACCGAGTTGGCGTACTTCGCGGCCGCGATGCCCGAGCGACGTCCGAAGACGTTGATGTCGAGCAGCGAGTTGGTGCCGAGACGGTTCGCGCCGTGCACCGACACGCATGCGCACTCACCGGCTGCGTACAGACCGGGAACGATGTCGTCGTTGTTGCGCAGGACCTCGCCGTTGATCTTGGTCGGGATGCCGCCCATGACGTAGTGGCACGTCGGGTAGACGGGGACCGGCTCCTTGACGGGGTCGACGCCGAGGTAGGTGCGCGAGAACTCCATGATGTCGGGGAGCTTCTCGTCGAGAACTTCCTCGGGGATGTGCGTCACGTCGATGTAGACGTAGTCCTTGTTCGGACCGCCGCCACGTCCCTCCAGCACCTCGAGAACCATCGAACGCGCGACGATGTCGCGAGGCGCGAGGTCCTTGATGGTGGGGGCGTAGCGCTCCATGAAACGCTCGCCGGACTCGTTACGCAGGATGCCGCCCTCACCGCGAACGGCTTCGGAGATGAGAATGCCGAGGCCTGCGAGACCTGTCGGATGGAACTGGTGGAACTCCATGTCCTCCAAGGGAAGTCCCTTGCGGAAGACGATGCCCATGCCGTCACCGGTGAGGGTGTGGGCGTTGGACGTCGTCTTGTACATGCGTCCCGAGCCGCCGGTCGCGAAGACGATCGACTTGGCGTGGAAGATGTGCAGTTCACCGGTCGCCAGCTCGTAGGCGATGATGCCGGTGGCAACGGGTCCGTTGTCGGTCTCGGTGAGGCAGAGATCGAGCGCATAGAACTCGTTGAAGAACTCGACGTCGTGCTTGACGCAGTTCTGGTACAGCGTCTGCAGGATCATGTGGCCCGTGCGGTCGGCTGCGTAACAGGCACGGCGAACGGGAGCCTTGCCGTGGTCACGGGTATGGCCACCGAATCGACGCTGATCGATCTTGCCCTCGGGCGTCCGGTTGAACGGCAGGCCCATCTTCTCGAGGTCGAGAACGGCGTCGATGGCTTCCTTGGCCATGATCTCGACCGCGTCCTGGTCGGCGAGGTAGTCGCCACCCTTGACGGTGTCGAAGGTGTGCCACTCCCAGTTGTCTTCCTCGACGTTCGCGAGAGCGGCGCACATGCCGCCCTGCGCCGCACCGGTGTGCGAACGCGTCGGGTAGAGCTTGGTCAGTACCGCGGTGCGGGCGCGGGGGCCCGCTTCGATGGCCGCGCGCATGCCTGCGCCACCTGCGCCGACGATGAGCACGTCATAACGATGTTCCTGCATGAATGCTTCAGTTCCCTTAGCTTGCCGAAATGTTCGGATCGAAGGTGAAGATGACGTACGTGCCCAAGCCCATGATGAGAATCATCGACAGGACGAGCAGCGTCGTCAGCCAGAATCGGGTCGAGTCCTTGCGCGAGTAGTCCGCGATGATCGTCCGCAGGCCGTTGCCGCCGTGCAGCTGAGCCAGCCAGAGCATCGTCAGATCCCAGAACTGCCAGAAGGGGCTGGACCAGCGTCCGGCGACGAACGCGAAGTTGATGCGGTGCACGCCGTCGTCGAGCATCAGCATGATGAACATGTGGCCCAGGACGAGGACGACGAGGGCGAGGCCCGAGAAGCGCATGAACAGCCACGCGTACAGCTCGAAGTTGCCGCGCGACGAACGCCGCGGCGAGCGCGGGTTGTCCAGGCTGGCCGGACGGTCGTAGGTCTTGCCGAGGGACTTGGCCTCGGATCCTTGTGTCGTTGCCATCAGTGACCGCCCGCCGTGAACATGTTGTAGAAGATTCGACCCGCTCCGGGGATCACGACCACGAACCAGATCGCGGCGACGATCCACAGCATCAGCCTCTGGTACTTCGGTCCCTGTGACCAGAAGTCGACCAGCATGACGCGGATGCCGTTCAGAGCGTGATACAGAACTGCGCCGACGAGGCCGATCTCCATGAGGCCGACGAGCGGCGTCTTGTAGGTGTCGATGATCGCGTCGTAGGTCTCGGGGTTGACACGCACCATGGCAGTGTCCAAGACGTGGACGAACAGGAAGAAGAACGTCAACACGCCAGTGATTCGGTGAAGAACCCAGGACCACATTCCCGGATCTCCGCGGTACAACGACCGCTTACGCTCCTTGGCCGGAGCGACTTCCGTCGTGCTACTCATCGAGTGCAAAGCCTCCAACGTCATTGGTGGACGCGTCGAGCCTGGTTGCCGGGCTGACCCTGGCTCGATTTGTCGAACTCCGGCTCCACCGGTATTCAAAGAGCCGCCGTCTTTGAACTGTAAACCCATTGGAAAGCCGGAACTAATTCGACTCGAGATTCGTACCGAGATCGAAATATGACTTAGGTATGCCTTCCCAATTCTTCGTGATCGGTTCAGTGAAGTGCGATGCGGCGTCCCTCGTCGCGTGATTGGATGGTGCGTATGCCGGAAATCGACTGGAAAACGTTGCGCGACAAAGCCCGTGGCGCTATGAGGCAAGCCTACGCACCGTACTCGAACTATCCCGTCGGCGCGGCCGCTGTCGTGGACGATGGCCGAATAGTCACCGGATGCAATGTGGAAAATGTCTCATATGGTTTGGGCCTGTGCGCCGAGTGCGGCCTGGTGTCCAACCTTCATTCCACCGGCGGTGGCCGGCTGGTTGCATTCGCCTGTTGCGACAGCCGTGGAGCGCGGTTGATGCCGTGCGGGCGCTGTCGACAGCTGCTGTACGAGTTCGGCGGCGGCGATCTCCTCGTCGATACCGACGACGGCCCGACCCCGTTGGCGCAGCTTCTTCCTGCTGCTTTCGGTCCCGACGACCTCGAGACAGGACGGGTGGACGGGCATGTCTGACGCCGTTTCCGTCATCACCTCCAAGCGTGACGGCCACGAACTCTCGACCGCTCAGATCGACTGGGTCGTCGACGCATTCACGCACGGCCGCGTCGCCGACGAGCAGATGTCCGCGCTGGCCATGGCCATCCTGTGGCGGGGTATGTCCCGCGCCGAACTGAGCGCATGGACGTCGGCGATGATCGCCTCGGGCAGTCGAATGGACTTCTCGGCGTTGTCGAAACCGACCGTCGACAAGCACTCGACCGGCGGTGTCGGGGACAAGATCACGCTGCCGCTGGCGCCCGTCGTCGCAGCCTGTGGCGCCGCGGTTCCGCAACTGTCGGGACGCGGGCTCGGACACACCGGGGGCACCCTGGACAAGCTCGAGTCGATTCCCGGGTGGCGGGCGGATCTGAGTGCCGACGAGATTCACTCGATACTGGCCGATCCGGCCGTCGGTGCCGTCGTGTGCGCGGCCGGTGCGGATCTCGCGCCTGCGGACAAGCGGCTGTACGCGCTGCGCGACGTCACCGGCACGGTCGAATCGATTCCTCTGATCGCGAGTTCGATCATGAGCAAGAAGATCGCCGAGGGCACCGGGGCGTTGGTGCTCGACGTCAAGGTCGGAGCCGGTGCGTTCATGAAGAACATCGACGACGCCCGCGAGCTCGCCTCTGCGATGGTCGATCTCGGCGCCGACGCCGGTGTCCGCACGATTGCGCTGCTGACCGCCATGGATTCTCCGCTCGGCCTCACGGCGGGCAACGCTCTCGAGGTCGAGGAATCGCTCGAGGTCCTCGCGGGCGGAGGTCCGGCCGACGTGGTCGAGCTGACGGTCACGCTCGCACGGACCATGCTCGTCGCGGCAGGCATCGAAGGCGTCGATCCGGCGGATGCGCTCGCCGACGGTTCGGCGATGGACCGTTGGCGTGCCATGGTCGCCGCTCAGGGCGGCGATCCGACGGCTGCGCTTCCCGTCGCGAAGGAGTCCCTGACGGTCACCGCCGAGCGAAGCGGCGTGGTCAGCGGCCTCGACGCGCTGTCGGTGGGCCGTGCAGCATGGCGTCTCGGCGCCGGTCGTGAACGCCAGGGAGAACCGGTGCAGGCCGCCGCGGGAGTGCGGCTGCACGCGAAGCCGGGAGACCGCGTCGCCGTCGGCCAACCCGTCGCCACTCTGTACACGGACACGCCGGAGAAGTTCGACTACGCGACCGAGGCCATCTCGGACGCCTGGACGATCGGCGACTCGCCGTTCGAGGCGTCTGCCCTCGTGCTCGGGCGGGTCGGGGATCAGTAACCCGGCGGCGGCAGGATCGGCGCGATACCGTTCGGACATGAGTACCGCCGATCCTGTCTCCCCATCGAACAGCGGCGCGACGCCGCTCGATCTCCCGTCCATCACGACCGCGCCGAAAGCGTTGCTCCATGACCATCTCGACGGTGGTCTGCGGCCGCAGACCGTGCTCGAGCTCGCCGATCGGTGCGGGTACGACGGTCTGCCCGAATCGGACGGTGCCGCGCTGGCGCAGTGGTTCCGCAACGCCGCCGACAGTGGTTCGCTCGAACGGTATCTGGAGACGTTCGCGCACACCGTGGCCGTGATGCAGACGCCCGAGGGTCTGATTCGCGTCGCGCAGGAGTGCGCCGAGGATCTCGCCGACGACGGCGTCGTCTACGCGGAAGTGCGGTTCGCGCCCGAACAGCACCTCGAACGCGGACTGACGTTGGATCAGGTCGTCGAACACGTGCTCGAGGGATTCCGGGCGGGTGAGTCGGCTGCGCGGGTGCGGGGCAAGCGAATTCGGGTCGGGTGCCTGTTGACGGCGATGCGTCATGCAGCCCGGTCCCGTGAGATCGCCGAACTCGCCGTCCGATTCCGTGATCGCGGGGTCGTCGGGTTCGACATCGCGGGCGCCGAGGCCGGGTTCCCTCCGAGCCGCCATCTCGACGCGTTCGAGTACATGCGAGCGTCCAACGCGCACTTCACCATTCACGCCGGCGAAGCCTTCGGTCTGCCGTCCATCCAGGAGGCGGTCGCCTTCTGCGGCACGGATCGCCTCGGACACGGTGTCCGGATCGTCGACGACATCACCGTCGGGTCGGACGGTGATGCGTCGCTGGGACTGTTGGCCGCCTACATCCGCGACACCCGCATGCCGCTCGAGCTGTGCCCGAGCTCGAACGTGCAGACCGGGGCCGTCGACAGTCTCGAGAAGCACCCGTTCGATCTGCTCGCGCGGCTGCGCTTCCGCGTTACGGTCAACACCGACAACCGGCTGATGAGCGACACGACGATGAGCTGTGAGATGCACAAGCTGGTAGGTGCGTTCGGCTACGGCTGGACCGACCTGGAACGGTTCACGATCAACGCGATGAAGTCCGCGTTCATCCCGTTCGACGAGCGACTCGAACTCATCGACGACGTCGTCAAGCCGGGATACGCGGTACTCGTCGGCTAGCTTTCGCTGGCGCCGGCAGTTCCTACTGCTTGCGGAGGCGGGCCTCGAACTCACGCTCGAGTGCTCGCCACGCCTCGGCTTCGGCGTCGAACGGCGCGCTCGGAGCGAGACGGTTCGGGTCCGGTTCCAGCGTGTACGAGACGTACCACCCGAGCGGAGTCGACGTCGCGAGTGCGGTTTCGACGGACTCGTCCCCGGCGAAGTCGGCGGCATCGGTGAACAACTCGACGGCCAGGTCGAGTTGGTCGACGTCGACCGCAGAAGGCCCCTCGGCGAGGTCATCCGCGAGACCCGGAAGAACGTAGACGTTCTCGTCGGTCACCTCGATCTCGAGCGATCCGTCGACTGCTGCGGTCTGCACGTCGGTGAACGTGCTCACCTTCGCCAGATCGTGGTCGTGGTCGTCGGCGAGGTAGCGGGCCAGCGACCGCTCCGACCCGAAGACGGTGATGCTGCCCGCGCGGCCGAGGAAGATCGGCTCGTCGTCGATGTAGCACCGCAGCGTGTACAGCGTGTCGTCGGACGTGATGATGCGGATGGGATCGATACCGACGTCGGTCCAGAAACCGTCGTCCGACGCAGCCCGGGCGACGGGGTCGACGTCTTCTTCGGCTTCCTCGTCCGTCTCGTCCTCGTCGGTTTCGTCCTCGTCTTCCGACAGGTCGTCGGCGTCGACGATGTTCTCGGCAGCGGCGAGTAATTCGGCCTCGGCGACTTCGACGGCGGACGCGTCGACGTCCGGTGTCTTCACGACGGAGTCGATCGCGTCGACGACGTCGTCCCAGCTCCCCGCGACCGCGGACCCGATCCGGTCCCAGAGCGCCTCGCCGTCCTTGCCGAGGAATGCCTCGACGCCGACGCCGACCGCACCGAGGTGTGGGTTCTTCGCGAAAAACGAAGTGACGGAACCCAGTTCGCAGACATCGCCGAGTGTCTGCACCATCTCGAACGTCGCGTTCAGTTCGGCCAGAACATCCGAGTCGGGTTCCTCGGCGACGAGTTCGGGAACGCCCACGAGGTCGAACCGGTGCAGGTCGTCGGGCTCGAGCTCGTTCGCGGCGAGCGCGGACACGACCGTCCACGACGGATGGTCGACCAGATCGTTGTCGTCGTCGTTCCGGATGAACGCGGCCAGGTGCGCCACCGCCTCGAAACCGTACAGATCGTCCTCGTGACCGAGGAACGCTTCCCATTCGTCGTCGCCTTCGCGCCATTCCGGCGCCCAGAGGGTGACGAAGTCGCCGCGGGTGAGACCTAGTTCGATCGGGATGATGTCGCCAGCCATGGCCGGAAGCCTATCTCAGGTTTCCGTGAGAGAACTTTGCATGTCGCGCAGGATCGCCTCTCGCCGTGCCAGCGCATCTCGGGCGGCGGCCTCCGCGGTCGCGACGATGACCGAACCGAGGCGTGAAGCGGATTCGCGTGTCAGATCGGGTGCCAGGTCGAGTCCGACGACGGCGCCGTGGCTGTCCACTTCGACTTCGACGACACCGTCCGGGGAACGATGCACGATGCGGAGCCCGGCGAGCGTCTCCGCTGTACCCTGCATCGAGTCCAGGGCCCGCTGTCCGCGGGAGATCAAGCCCTCCAACGGTTCGGTCATACCGACCGCAACCAACTGGTCGGTTCCTCGTCGTCGGCGAGGTGTCGGTTCTCCGCGTCGGCGACTGCTGCCCGGGTGGGTAGGCCGAGACGGTCAAGAACGTCGGTGGGCACTCCGTCGTCGGCGAGGAGATCGCGTCGGTGCGCCTTGGCCGACTCGGTGGCGCGACGACACAACTGCAGGATGGTCGCTGCCAATTCGGTGCCGCCGAAACGCAATTCGTTCGGGTCGATGTAGATGTCGACGGGCCGTCCGTGTTCCGTGGCTCGGACGCGCACGGAGTCGCTGCGTGTACCGGCGACCGCGGTGACGTCCTGCGTCATGCGGTCGGCCTGTAGAAGCCCTGGAAGCTCATGCCGCTGTTGGTCGTCCGAATTGCGCTGACCTGCACAGGATCTCCCGCTTCGACGAACTGGCCGTTTCCGATGACCATGGCGACGTGACCGTCCCAGACCGCGAGGTCGCCCGGCATCAGCTCGTCCTCGCTCACCTGCGGACCGATGTCCTGCTCCTGGGCGAGGCGGGGAAGTTGGACGCCCTGCTCGCCGTACGCCCACTGCGTCAGCCCGCTGCAGTCGAGTCCGCGGCCCGGTTCGGTGCCGCCCCACACGTAGGGAACGCCCTGCTGGCTCAGCGCGCTCCGCACCGCGCCCGCCGCCTGCTCGTTGGGAGCGACCGCGACGGTGCCGTCGGGAAGCGCGACCTCGACGCCGCGGCCTCGCGCGCCCACGGCAGCAGACTCCCGCTGCGGGGCGAAGGTCGACATGCCGCTGTCCGATACGGCCGCCGCGGGCGACGTCGACGCGTAGGTCTGCGGCTCGGGGAGCGACGGCACGGAAACCGACTGCGCGAAGTTCCGCAGGAATAGGTTGCTCGGATCTGCGCCGGTTGCCGCGGGCACTGCCGCCGGAACGGTGGGTGCCGGGGGAGCGCCCGGCGGCGCCGGTACCGGGGGTGGCGACGCCAATGCCGTCATCTCGCCCGCATGCACGGCCAGTTCGGCCCGCACCCGCGCGACGACGGCGAGCGCACGCTGGAGGTGTTCGACCGCGGCGGCGATGATCATCGTCTGCCCCGGAGGTGTCAGCAGAACCGGCGCGGACGACACGGCGATCGTGGTGAACGACTGCACGATGCCCTGCAGCTCGACGACTCCCGCCTGTACCTTCTCGCATGCTCGGTCGATGATCACGGCCATCTCGTCACCGTGTCGGGCGAGGCGCGTCGCGCTGCCGTGAGCTTCCTCGGCGAGGTCGACAGCCGCGGCTGCAGCTCGGCCGCTCCACGTCGTGGCGAGTTCGGAGACCGCGGTTTGCCCGATGCGCTGCACTGTGTCCAACGTGCGGGACGATGCTCGAAGTACGTCGGCGGGACTGCCCGTCGGGACATGGCCGGAGCCGAACGCCCCGAGTAGATCGACGATCGGCGTGGAAAGAAGTTCGATCACGTAAGACTCCCGGCGGTGGCGATGTCCGTCATCTCGTATCCGACGCCCGACGCAGCCGCCTGAACGCCGAGGCCGGCGACGACCTCGGCGAGGCGTGCCACTGCCGTCGTGTGAGCCGCATGCACGCCAGCGGCTGCGCCGAGGAACTCGGAGCCGATCGGCCCGAAGATCGGGGCGAGCAGGGCTGGCCCCGCCGCCGTCGACGCTGCCGCCGCGCCTGCCACCTGTGCAGCGAGAGAACCCGCGGTGGCCGAGTATCGCTGTAGCTCGGCTGTGGACGTCGCTAGTTCCGCCATGGTTCCTCGAACTCCCTGCGCGTGGAAAGTGACTACAACCCGTTTCGACGCACGTTCGGCTCGAACGGTTCCCACACCTATCCTTGTGCCCATGGAAATTCACGTGGTCGAACATCCACTGGCCGCCTCCTTGCTGACGACGATGCGCGACGAGCGCAGCGACAACGCAACATTTCGGTCCGCCCTGCGCCAGCTCACCCACATGCTGGTGTACGAGGCCACCCGCGATGCCGAGATCGAGAACTTCGACGTCAAGACTCCGGTCGCCGTCACTCAGGGCACTCGACTGTCCCGTCCGCCGCTGCTGGTTCCGGTCCTGCGCGCAGGCCTCGGCATGGTCGAGAAGGCGAGCGGATTGATTCCGCAGTCCCGCGTCGGGTTCGTCGGCATGGCTCGCGACGAGGAGACGCACCAGCCGGTGCCGTACATGGAATCGCTGCCCGACGACCTGTCGCAGACCCCCGTCTACGTCCTCGACCCGATGCTCGCGACGGGTGGGTCGATGGTGCACACGATCGAGATTCTGATGGGTCGCGGTGCTGCCGACGTGACGGTCATCTGCGTCGTCGCCGCGCCGGAGGGTGTCTCGGCGCTCGAGAACTCGGGTCTGCCGGTACGTCTGGTGGCGGCGAGCATCGACGACGGACTCAACGAGAACGCCTTCATCGTCCCCGGCCTCGGTGACGCGGGCGACCGGCAGTTCGGCCCACGCTGAACGTCTCGCTCGTCCTCGGCGTCACGTGGCCTGCCGGTGAAGGCGATCCGCGGCTCCGCGTCGTCGACGTGGAGACGCGAGACGTCGTGTACGTCGAACTGCGTGGTGCGAGAATCGGATTCGAGTCTCTCGGGGACGGTCGGTGGTGTACGGGCCGAGTTGCGTTCTCGCCGAAGGGCTCCGAATACGTTCCCTGCCCGACGCAATCGCCCG
Organism: Rhodococcus sp. Eu-32; assembly: GCF_003336925.1. Classification (NCBI taxonomy): domain Bacteria; kingdom Bacillati; phylum Actinomycetota; class Actinomycetes; order Mycobacteriales; family Nocardiaceae; genus Rhodococcus; species Rhodococcus sp. Eu-32. The sequence goes on from NZ_QGNK01000026.1 coordinate 28,740, forward strand.
CCGAGGTCGGTGCGCAGTGCGAGGTGTGCGAATCCAAGGACCCGTTTCGGTTCGTCCACACCTTGCACCGTGGAGGTTTCGTCTCGCGTGACCTCGAAGCGCATGTGATGCAACCACATTGGTTGTACATCGCGACGTTCGCGAACGGTGTGCACAAGGTCGGCACCGCGGCGAACACGCGTAAGTGGGGTCGGCTCGCCGAGCAGGGCGCGATCTGTGCGCAGTACGTCGCCTGGGCCACGGACGGCAAAGTGATCCGTGTGCTCGAAGACAAGGTGACCGAGGTGCTGCAGGTGCGGCAGTCGGTGCGGTCGTCGGCCAAGGCTGCGGCGCTGGCGTTGCCGGTCGACACCGCTCGCCTCGACGCGGCGACGGCTGCGTTGGCAGGGAGGGTCCGCGACATTCTCGGTCCCGGCGACGACAGCTTCCACACCGTCGACGAGGCCTGGCGTGTCGCGGGCTTCCGGGATCTGGCGTCCGGCAATCGGGTTGCCTATCCCAGCCGACTTGACTCGGGCACACACGGATTCACCGTCGATGCCTGTATCGGCCAAACGGCCGTCGTCGACATCGACGGCGAGTCCTACGTCGTCGACCTCCACGAGCTCACCGGTCGTCGGGTGCGGTTCGGTGACTACGACTCGACGCTGCCGGCCGTGCAGTCTGCACTCTTCTGACGTGCGCGCGAATGTGTAGCGGGCTATACATTCGCGCGCACGAGTGACGCAGTCGCCTTCCTCAACTCCTCCAGCGTGGCCTCGGCGGCCGAGCGTGCATCCGCCAGCCCGGCTCGATCGGCAACGGGCACCACGGCTTCGAGGTAGGCCTTCACCTTCGGCTCGGTGCCGGACGGTCGCACGACGACGCGGATGCCGTCCCCGGCGAGTTCGACGGCGTCGGTGCGCAGGGGTCCGCGTTGGGAGAGGAAGTCGGTGACGGTGACGTCGATGCCCGCGAGCTCCGTGGGAGGCGTCGCACGCAGCGTCTTCATCATCGACGCGATGTCGTCCAGGTCGGTCACGCGCTTCGACACCTGAGCTCCCGCATGGACACCGAATTCGACGGCCAGGTCGTCGAGCATGTTCTGCAAGGTCCGCCCGTCCGCCGCGCCCAGCGCCGTGAGGTCGGCGAGAACGACGGCGGCGGAGATGCCGTCCTTGTCCAGGACGTGCTCTGGGTCCACGCAGTGGCCGATCGCTTCCTCGTAGGCGTAGACCAGGCCCTGCCCGGCTCGGACGAGCCATTTGAATCCGGTCAAGGTCCGGGCGTACCGCGCACCGCGGGCGGGAGCGAGCGCGGCCAACAGCTGCGACGACACGATCGTGTTGGCCACCAACGAGTTCGGCGGTGCCGTCGTCAGAATGTGATCGGCCAGCAGTGCGCCGGTCTCGTCGCCGGTGAGCATGCGCCACCCCGTCGGTCCGGGAATGCCGATCGCACATCGGTCGGCGTCGGGATCGAGTGCTATCGCGAGGTCGGCGTCCACCTCCGCGGCGAGAGCGAGCACGGCATCGGCCGCGCCCGATTCCTCGGGGTTGGGGAACGCGACGGTCGGGAACTCGGGGTCGGGCGCGAATTGACTCTCGACGACGTGAATGTCTCGAAAACCGAGTCCCCGCAACGCCGTCAGCGCGAGCTCGCCGCCGACGCCGTGCAAGGGCGTCAGGGCGATTCTGATCGCGCGACGCGGGGAACGGACGAGCGCGGGCAACGTGTCGAGATAGCGGGCCGCGACGTCGGATCCACCGGGCGACACCTGTGTCCGGGGTACGTCGACTGCGGGGCCGACAGCCGCGATCTCCGCTTCGATCTCCTTGTCGGCGGGCGGAACGAGTTGTGCGCCGCCGCGGAGATAGACCTTGTACCCGTTGTCCGCGGCCGGATTGTGCGACGCGGTGATCTGCACTCCGAGATCGGCGCCCAACGCTCGCACCGCGAACGCGAGCACAGGCGTCGGCAGCGGCCGGGGCAGGAGAACGACCGAAAACCCCTGAGCGGCCAAGGTTTCCGCCACCGCGGTCGCGAACGTCTCGGAGCCGTGCCGCGCGTCGCGACCGACGACGACGGTCGATCCGCCCAGGCACTTCTTCTGCAACCACGCACCGATGCCTGCCGACGTCCGAACGACGACGGCGACGTTCATCCCGTTCGGTCCCGCACGCACCTCGCCGCGCAGGCCTGCGGTGCCGAACGAGAGAGGAGCGCGAAAGCGTTCGGCCAGTTCGTCGTCCGTCAGCTCGGACAGTTCCTCGCGCGTCGACGGGTCCGGGTCGCCGGCGATCCACGCGGCGACCTGCTCGGCCAGCGCCGATGGCTCGGACGTCACAGCGACGTCACCAGGCGGTGCAGCAGATCACCCATCCGCGATGCGGATGCCTTGCCCGCCTCGAGAACTTCGGCGTGGTTCAGGTGCTCACCCGTCATGCCCGCGGCCAGATTGGTCACGAGCGAGATACCGAGCACGCGTGCGCCCTGTGCGCGGGCAGCGATGGTCTCGTGGACGGTCGACATACCGACGAGATCGGCACCGAGCGTGCGCAGCATGCGAATTTCGGCGGGTGTCTCGTAGTGCGGACCGGGCAGACCGGCGTACACGCCGTCTTCGAGCGACGGGTCGATCTCGCGGGCGAGATCGCGCAGATCGGAGGAGTACGCGTCGACCAGATCGACGAATTCGGCACCGACGAGCGGCGACCGAGCCGTGAGGTTGAGGTGATCCGAGATCAGCACGGGTTGTCCGACGCTCATGCCCTCCCGGATGCCGCCCGCGGCGTTCGTCAACACGACCGTCTTCACTCCGGTCGCGATGGCCGACCGGACCGGATGCACGACGCGTCGCAGATCGTGGCCCTCGTACGCATGGGTGCGGCCCTGCAGTAGCAGGGTGTGGGTGCCGCCGACGTTCACCGACGTGATGGTGCCCGAATGACCCGACGCCGACGGCGCTGCGAATCCGGGCAGGTCGGCCATCCGGAGTGTGGCCGTCGGAGTGCCGAAAGGTTCTGCCGCAGCCTGCCATCCGGACCCGAGCACGATTGCGACCGAATGCGAGGAGACTCCGGTGGCGTCTGCGATCGCGGCGGCAGCGGCGGACGCTGCGCCGGTCGGGTCGGTGGTCGGGTCGGGTCGCTGCTCGTCTGTAGTTCCCACGGGGTTCAACCCTAGGAGATAGGGCCGTTCCCGTCTCAGCTACACCGCGGGTGGGCATGGTGTTCCACTGTCGATGTCCGGCACGCGGGATCCCGCATCGTCGGCGCCGAGACTGGTACACCATGCCCACTACCGAAGAAGTTACTGCCGGGTAGTATCCGGCTCATGCCTTACCTCGAACGCGACGGCGACGTGCATATCCTGTTTCTCGGTCCCGAGGGGTCGACCGAGGACTCCGAGAATCGGTTTCACCCCGACTGGATCGACAGCGTCCACTCGCTGCTCGACGAGGTCGAGGCGATCTCGGGTCCGTCTGCGTTGGTGACGTCGGCGACCGGCAAGTTCTTCACCAACGGCCTCGACACCGATTGGCTGTTCGCGAACCTCGACAAGATCACCTCGTACCTCGACCGCGTCCACACCCTGTACACGCGGCTGCTCACGTTCCCGATGGCGACCGTCGCCGCGGTGCAGGGGCACGCATTCGGTGCAGGCGCGATGCTCGCGACGGCCCACGACTTCCGCGTCGTGCGCGCCGATCGTGGCTTCTACTGCCTCCCCGAGGTGTCGCTGAACATGCCGTTCACGGTCGGCATGTCCGCCCTCATCACCGGCAGGCTGCCGAAGCAGACGGCCGTCGAGGCCATGACCACGGGCAGGCGCTACGGCGGTCCCGACGCGGTCGCCGCCGGAATCGCCGACGCGGTGGCCGACGTGGATCGTGTACTGCCGGACGCCGTCGCGCGTGCGGCGGCGCTGACCGGCACCCGCGGACCGAACCTCGCGGGCATCAAACGGGGCATTCACGCCGACGTCCTCGCAGCACTGAACACTCCGACGGGCGAGAGCAACTTCAGCTTCGGAAACCAGTAGTGACAGACTGGGTCGGTGATCGATGAGACCGATGCAGGTGTGCACAGCGCTGCAACCGACCTGATAGAGCTCTCGCACTCGATTCATTCCGAGCCGGAACTGGCGTTCGAAGAGCACAAGAGCGCCGCAAAGGTGATGGAGCTTCTGCGAGCGGCCGATTTCGACGTCGAGTCCGGTGTCGCGGACATGCCGACCGCGTTCACGGCGAGCTTCGGCAGTGGCGAACTGGTCGTCGGAATCTGTGCCGAGTACGACGCGTTGCCGGAGATCGGGCACGCGTGCGGCCACAACATCATCGCGGCGTCGGCGGTGGGCGCGGCGTTGGCGCTCGCACCCGTCGCCGACCGGCTCGGCATCACTGTTCGGGTTCTGGGGACGCCCGCCGAGGAGACCGGTGGCGGCAAGGTCCTCATGCTCGAGCGTGGCGTGTTCGACGACGTCGCAACGGCAATCATGGTTCACCCGGGCCCGTTCGACATCGTCGGCGCAACGTCGTTGGCATTGTCGGACATCGCCGTGTCGTTCACCGGACGCGCGGCACACGCGTCGGCTGCGCCCGAGTGGGGCATCAACGCCGCCGACGCCGTCACCGTGAGTCAGGTGGCGCTCGGCCTGATGCGCCAGCATCTGTCACCGGGTCAGCAGGTGCACGGCATCGTCAGCGACGGCGGGCTCGCGCCCAACATCGTGCCCGGTCACGCCGAACTGCTCTACTACCTGCGGGCCACGACGTCGGAGTCGCTCGAGGCGCTCACGAAGAAGGCGTACGCCTGTTTCGAGGCAGGCGCGATCGCGACCGGGTGCACGCACGAGATCAGAACGGTCTCGCCGACCTATGCGGAGTTGACGCCGGATCCGTGGCTCTCGGCCGCCTATCGCCGCGAAGCGGAGTCGATCGGACGCACACCGCTCGCACCGGAGTTGGAAGGATTTCGCCCACTGGGCAGTACGGACATGGGAAACGTGACGAATGTTCTACCCGGCATCCACCCGATCATCGGACTCGATTCCGGTGGGGCCGTGACGCATCAACCGGAGTTCGCCGCGGCCTGCGTCACCGAGTCCGCCGACAGGGCGGTGCTCGACGGCGCACAGCTCCTCGCGCGGACGACGGTTCGCGCGGTGACCGATGCCGATGTGCGTGCACGTCTGCTCGGCGGCGTCGAAGCGCGGGCGGCTGCACGATGATCGAGGACTTCGCGCTCGTCGACAAATGGATTCTCGAGCACGCCGACGAGCTGTCGCAGTGGCGTCGTCACATCCACGCCAATCCCGAACTGGCACGGCGTGAATTCGCCACGACGGCGTTCGTCGTCGAACAGCTCGAAGCCGCCGGATTGACGCCCAAGCTGCTGCCGGGAGGCACCGGCCTGACGTGCGACATCGGCCCGGACGGCCCGCGCGTCGGGCTCCGTGCCGACATGGATGCATTGCCGTTGCAGGAATTCACCGGCGCGGCCTATTCGTCGACGGTCCCCGGCGTCTCGCACGCGTGCGGCCACGACGCGCATACGACGGTTCTGCTCGGTACCGCGCTCGCGCTCGCGTCGCTTCCCGCTCTGCCGTTCGGTGTTCGACTGATCTTCCAGCCGGCGGAAGAGGTCATGCCGGGAGGTGCGCTCGACGTCGTCGCTGCAGGTGCGTTGAAGGACCTGACGAAGATCTTCGCGCTGCACTGCGATCCGCGACTGGAGGTCGGCAAGGTCGGTGTGCGCGTCGGCGCGATCACGTCGGCCGCCGATACCGTCGAGCTGCGGTTGGACTCACCGGGTGGGCACACGTCGCGGCCGCACCTGACGACCGACCTCGTGTACGCGCTCGGCACGGTCATCACCGGATTGCCCGGGATGCTCAGTCGCCGAATCGACCCCAGGACCAGCACCGTCATGGTGTGGGGAGCGGTCGTCGCGGGCCAGGCACCCAACGCGATCCCGCAGACCGGCATGCTGACCGGAACGGTCCGTACCGGCGATCACGACACGTGGGCATTGCTCGAACCGATGGTGCACGAGATCGTCGCCGGGTTACTTGCGCCGACGGGTGTGCAGTACGAGCTTCACTACCGGCGCGGGGTCCCACCCGTCGTCAACGACGAGGCCGCGACGCGTGTCTTCGAGAAGGCGATTCACCGGGTCGGACCCGCGGCGCTCGCCGACACCGCGCAATCCGGTGGTGGAGAGGATTTCTCGTGGTACCTCGAGGACATCCCGGGATCCATGGCGAGGCTCGGTGTGTGGTCCGGATCAGGTCCGCAGCTCGACATTCACCAGCCGACGTTCGATCTCGACGAGCGAGCTCTCGCCGTCGGCGTCAAGGTGATGACGAGCATCGCGCTCGACCCGAACTAGCGGGCTATGTACTTCCGTACACGTCAGGTAGTCCCCGGCCCGACGTTACGGCTGTTGCGGGTGCGGAGTCCGCGCACGTAGTCGGCGGGCGCACCGGCGATTTCGGCGGCGTCGGCCATGACGCCGAGGTAGCGAGCCGACGGCAGACCACCCTCGTACGCGTCGACCACGTACAGCCAGGCCAGGACGGGACCGTCCTCGGTGTCGATGCGCAGGCGGATCTTGCGGTGGAAGCCGAGTTCGGATCCCTCCCAGCGGTCGAGGCGCTCTTCGTCCTCGACCGGAACGTCGTAGAGCACGACGAAGACCTTGGAATCGGCGTCCTCGACGACGGTGGCCAGTGCACCTTCCCAGCCGATGTCGCCACCGGCGAACGTCAATCGCCAGCCGTGCAGCCACCCGGTTCCGGAGATCGGAGAGTGCGGGCAACGCTGCAACATCTGCTCCGGATGCATGTTGGATCCGTAAGCGGCATAGATCGGCACGTCGGCAAGCCTAAACCGTCGGGTGTGTCTGCCACGCGTCGGAAGCCCTGAATCGGGCGTTTCGGCAGGTCGAAGGCAAGTGAAGCAATCCTTACCGATGCAGAGACTTCGCGAAGGGAATAAGTTTGAACCCACAGGCGCTCGAACTCACTCCCACAAGGAAGAGGCTCAATGACCCGGATCGTGATCATCGGTGGCGGACCCGCAGGGTACGAGGCAGCGCTGGTGGCAGCACAACACGGGGGCACTGTCACTCTCGTCGATTCGGAAGGAGTGGGTGGCGCCTGCGTTCTGTGGGACTGCGTGCCGTCGAAGACGTTCATCGCGTCGACGGGCATCAGGACGGAGATGCGACGCGCGACCGATCTCGGTATCTCGCTCGATCCGTCGAAGGCCACCGTCGCGCTCCCGCAGATCAACGAGCGTGTGAAGAGCTTGGCGCAGGCCCAGTCGGCGGACATCGCGGCGCGCGTGCGCTCGGTCGGCGTCGAACTGCTGTCCGGACGCGGCGAGATGATCGACAGCCAGGTCGGAATGGCTGCCCACCAGGTGCGTGCCACCCTCGCCGACGGCAGCGAGCGCATCCTCGACGCCGACGTCGTCCTGATCTCGACGGGTGCGAGCCCGCGGGTTCTGAAGGGTGCCGAACCGGACGGTGAGCGCATCCTCAACTGGCGTCAGCTGTACGACCTCGACGCGCTGCCCGAGCACCTGATCGTCGTCGGATCCGGTGTCACCGGTGCCGAGTTCGTGTCGGCGTACACCGAGATGGGCGTCAAGGTGACCGCCGTGTCGAGCCGCGACCGCGTGCTGCCGCACGAGGACGAGGATGCAGCGCTCGTGCTGGAGGAGGCGTTCAACGAGCGTGGTGTCACGCTGGTCAAGCACGCCCGTGCCGAGTCCGTTCAGCGCACCGACTCCGGCGTGATCGTCACGCTCGCCGACGGCCGAACCGTCGAGGGCAGCCACGCGTTGATGACGGTCGGCTCGGTCCCGAACACGTCGGGCCTCGGGCTCGAGAAGGTCGGCATCGAACTCGATCGCGGCGGATACCTGCGCGTCGACCGCGTCTCGCGAACGTCCGTGTCGGGCATCTACGCCGCCGGTGACTGCACCGGCCTCCTGCCGCTCGCCTCGGTTGCGGCGATGCAGGGACGCATCGCGATGTACCACGCTCTCGGTGAGGGCGTCACGCCGATCAAGCTCAAGACTGTCGCGTCGGCGGTGTTCACGCGCCCCGAGATCGCGTCGGTCGGCGTCAGTCAATCGGCCATCGACAAGGGCGAGGTTCCGGCGCGCACGGTCATGTTGCCGCTCGCCACCAACCCGCGCGCCAAGATGTCCGGTCTCAAGCGCGGTTTCGTGAAAATCTTCTGCCGTCCGGCCACCGGCGTCGTCATCGGTGGCGTCGTCGTCGCGCCGACCGCGTCCGAGCTGATCCTGCCGATCGCGATGGCCGTGCAGAACAACCTGTCGGTCAACGACTTGGCTGCGACCTTCTCGGTGTACCCGTCGCTGACGGGGTCGATCACCGAGGCGGCGCGGCAGCTCATGCGTCACGACGATCTGGACTAGTGCGGCTGTCGAAGGCACACCTTCTCGCATCGTGGGATTGCAGTACCACAATTTGAATTGTCATGACATAATGGCCTGAGCCGACCACCATCCGGCACACTTCGCACCCCAGTCGATCCTCGGGTAGCTCGTACATCCGTATTTCGCTGCTGGGAGAAATCCATGACAACCATTCCGTCGTTGGCTCGTCGCCTCGATTCCGTGCAGAGTTCGGCGATTCGCGACCTGCTCGCGTTGACTGCGCGTGACGACGTCATCTCGCTCGCCGGTGGGCTTCCGGCCACGGAACTCATTCCAGCGCAACGGGTTCGCGAAGCCGCGGCTGCGGTGCTGTCCGAACCTCAGGCCGTTCAGTACGGCGAGACCCCGGGATGGCGGGGGCTGCGCGAGGTGATCGCCGGGCGTGAGTCCGACGCGATCGGACGCGTCGTCGATCCATCGAACGTCGTCGTGACGCACGGCTCGCAACAGGCGCTGACCCTGGTGGCGCAGGCTCTGTTGGACCCCGGCGCAGTGGTCGTGGTCGACGAACCCGCGTATACCGGTGCGCTGCAAGTGTTTTCGATCGCCGGTGCCGACATCCACGCAATTCCGATCGCTGCCGACGGCATGGACACGTGCGAGCTGGAGCGCCGTCTCGCGGCTGGTCTGCGCCCGGCCCTGGTCCATACGGTCGCAAACTTCCACAATCCTCGTGGCGTCACGATGTCGCACGACAAGCGAGCGCATCTCGCGGCGTTGGCCGATCGCTACGGATTCTGGATTCTCGAGGACGACCCCTACGGCGAGATCTGGTTCGACGCGCCGCCGTCGCCGCCGATCGCGGCGCACTCGGACCGTGTCGTCCGGCTGTCGAGTGCGTCGAAGATCCTGGCACCGGCGCTACGGGTCGGCTGGATGGTCGCGCCGAAGAGAGTGTGCGACGCCGTCGAACTGCTCAAGCAGGGTGCGGACCTGTGCGGCTCGTCGATGACCCAGCAGATGACGGCCGAGATGCTGTCGGACACATCGTGGCTCGGGATGCATCTGGACCGTCTGCGCAGTGCGTACGGACAGCGCGCGACCGCGCTGCGGACTGCAGTGGAAGCAGAGTTCGACGATCGAGTGCACATCTCGCCCGCCGACGGCGGAATGTTCGTCTGGCTGACGTTCCGTGACGGCACGGACACGACCGCACTGCTCCCCACGGCGCTGGAGAACGGGGTGGCGTTCGTGCCCGGTCGGGCGTTCGCCGACGCGCCGCAGTACTCCGGTGCGGCGCGGCTCTGTTTCGCGAGTTCAGCGGAACCCGTTCTGCAGGAAGCAGTTCGACGTCTGAAGTCGGCTCACGCCGACACGGCTCACACGCTGTCGTAGGTGCGTTCGACGGCGCGGTTCCAGGTTCGGTACATCTCTTCGCGGACATCCTCGTCGAGATCGGGTTCCCACGTCTTGTCGGCGGCCCAATTGGCGCGGATGTCGTCCTCGCCGTTCCAGTAGCCGACGGCGAGGCCCGCGGCATAGGCTGCGCCCAGCGCGGTGGTCTCGTTGACGACCGGGCGCACGACGGGAACGCCGAGCACGTCGGATTGGAACTGCATGAGGAGCTCGTTGACGACCATGCCGCCGTCGACCTTGAGTGTCGTCAGGGTCACGTCGGAATCCGCGTTCATCGCGTCGATGACCTCGCGGGTCTGAAATGCAGTGGCTTCCAACGCTGCTCGGGCGATGTGCCCCTTGTTCGCGAAACGAGTGAGGCCGGAGATGACGCCGCGGGCGTCCGGACGCCACCGCGGCGCGAACAGACCGGAGAACGCAGGCACGAAGTAGACACCGCCGTTGTCGTCGACGGTGTCCGCCAATTCCTCGATTTCTCGGGCGTCGCGGATGATGCCGAGATTGTCGCGCAACCACTGCACGAGCGAGCCTGTCACCGCGACGGATCCTTCGAGCGCGTAGACGGTGGCCGCATCGCCGAGTTTGTAGCAGACGGTCGTGAGCAGTCCGTGCTCGCTGCGGACCGGTGTCGTTCCCGTGTTGAGCAACAAGAAGTTACCGGTGCCGTACGTGTTCTTCGCTTCGCCGGGAGACAGACATGCCTGCCCGAAGGTCGCGGCCTGCTGATCACCCAGGATCCCCGAGATGGGCACTCCCGCCAGCACGCCTCGTGGCCGAACCTCACCGTAGATCTCCGACGACGTCCTGATCTCGGGCAACATCGACATCGGGATCTGGAAGTCCGCGCAGATGTCCTCGCGCCACTGCAGCGTCTCGATGTCCATCAGCAACGTGCGCGACGCGTTCGTGACGTCGGTGATGTGTTTGCCGCCGTTCGTGCCGCCGGTCAGGTTCCACAGCACCCACGAGTCCATCGTGCCGAAACACAGTTCTCCCGCATCGGCACGCTCGCGCGCCCCGTCCACGTTGTCGAGAATCCACCGCACCTTCGGTCCGGCGAAGTACGTCGACAGGGGGAGCCCGGTGACGCTCTGGTATCGGTCTGCACCTGCGTCGCCCGCGAGTGTCCTGCACAGTTCGTCGGTGCGCGTGTCCTGCCACACGATGGCGTTGTACACGGGTTTGCCCGTTGCCCTGTCCCAGACGAGCGCGGTCTCGCGTTGGTTGGTGATGCCGACGGCGGCGATGTCCTGCGCCTTGACGTCGGCGTTTCCGAGCGCGGCGCCGACGACTTCACGCACATTGACCCAGATTTCCTCCGCGTCATGCTCGACCCAGCCTGCACGCGGGAAAATCTGCCGGTGCTCCTTCTGCGCCGAGCCGACGGGTTTGCCGTCGTGTCCGAAGATGATGCACCTGCTCGAGGTGGTTCCCTGGTCGATCGATGCGATGAAGGTGTCGGACGTCACCAAAGCTCCCTTGTTCGGCCGGATCTATCGTTTCGGGTCGCGCGGGTATACGTGACGAACGGTAGCCTTGCGGTGAATCTCGGAGAAGCACGACATCCGGGTAGAGCACGGCTGCTTCGAATCGACGCGACACGGGAGCGAGTTCTTGAGCAACAAGTCGAACACCACATCCCTCGGGCCACAGGCGCGCGACGACGCGTGGGAGCAGCTGGGATCCGAACAGTTCGACGTCGTGGTCGTCGGCGGTGGCGTGGTCGGAGCCGGAGCGGCACTCGACGCGGCGACGCGTGGGCTCAAGGTGGCGCTCGTCGAGGCACGTGACTTCGCGTCCGGTACGTCGAGCCGATCGTCGAAGATGTTCCACGGTGGTCTGCGCTACCTCGAGCAGCTCGAGTTCGGTTTGGTCCGTGAGGCTCTGCACGAGCGTGAGCTGTCGCTGTCGACCCTTGCTCCTCATCTGGTCAAGCCGCTGAAGTTTCTGTTCCCGCTGACGCATCGTGTCTGGGAACGTCCCTACATCGCGTCGGGAATCTTTCTGTACGACCGCATGGGCGGCGCCAAGTCCGTTCCCGCGCAGAAACATCTGACGCGCTCCGGCGCGCTGCGGATGGCTCCCGGCATGAAGCGCAAGTCGCTGATCGGCGGAATTCGCTACTACGACACCGTGGTCGACGACGCCAGGCACACGATGACCGTCGCGCGGACGGCGGCTCAGTACGGGGCCGTCGTTCGGACGTCGACGCAGGTCGTCGGATTCCTGCGCGAAGCCGATCGAGTGTCGGGCGTGCGGGTGCGTGACTCCGAGAACGGCGCCACCATTGAGGTACGCGGCCACGTCGTCATCAACGCGACGGGTGTGTGGACCGACGAGATCCAGGCATTGTCGTCGCAACGCGGTAGGTTCCGTGTTCGCGCATCGAAAGGCGTGCACATCGTCGTCCCGCGCGATCGCATCGTCAGCGAGGCGGCCATCATTCTGCGCACCGAGAAGTCCGTGCTGTTCATCATCCCGTGGGGTGCTCACTGGATCATCGGCACCACCGACACCGACTGGAAGCTCGATCTCGCGCATCCGGCGGCGACGAAAGCCGACATCGACTACATCCTCGGCGAAGTCAACACGGTTCTGGTGACGCCGTTGACGCACGAGGACATCGACGGTGTCTACGCCGGATTGCGGCCGCTGCTGGCGGGGGAGAGCGACGAGACGTCGAAGTTGTCCCGTGAACACGCCGTCGCGCGCGTTGCGCCCGGACTCGTCGCCATCGCGGGCGGCAAGTACACGACGTACCGGGTCATGGCCAAGGACGCCGTCGACCTCGCGTCCGACGACATTCCGGCGCGCGTCGCGTCGTCGATCACCGAGAAGGTGCCGCTGCTCGGTGCCGACGGCTACTTCGCGCTGGTCAACCAGACCCACCACCTCGCCCAGATGTACGGTCTGCATCCCTATCGGGTCACGCATCTGCTCGATCGGTACGGTTCGCTGATCGACGACGTTCTCGCGCTGGCAGCCGACAAGCCGTATCTGCTGCAGCCCATCACCGACGCGCCCAGCTACCTGCAGGTCGAGGTCGTTTACGCGGCGGTGGCCGAGGGCGCGTTGCACCTCGAGGACATCCTGGCGCGTCGCACACGCATCTCCATCGAATACTCGCACCGCGGCGTCAACTGTGCCGAGCAGGTCGCGGGACTGGTGGCGCCCATTCTCGGATGGGATGCGTCGGACGTCGATCGAGAGGTGACCACCTACACGGCGCGCGTGGAGGCTGAGATCAAATCACAGATGCAACCGGACGACGATTCTGCGGATGCACTGCGCGTCGTCGCCCCGGAGGCGCGTCAGGAGATCCTCGAACCGGTGCAGCCCGGAACGCACTGACCTGTGCCTTCCGTCAGTGCGTCAGCACTATCTTGACGGACACGATGAGCGCAGCCGCGACGGCCAACGCGATGGATCCGAGCAGCGTTCCGCGCGTTGGTTTCTCGCCGCGCAAGCGGCCGATGACGAAATTGGTCGACGCGATGCGCGCGATAATGACGACCTCGGCGGCGATCTGACCGATCGCCGGGTCGAGCAGTCCCCACCAGCCGACGGCGAGCAGAGCTGCGGGCAGGACCGTTGCGCTGAGGATCGGCACCGAGTCGCGTAGTTGCTCCCACCGTCCCGCGCGCGACAGATGCGAGCCGGTGCGCACGGTCTGCCCTACCCCTTCGGCGAACGCGTGCGCCACGAAGGTCGACACTCCGGTGCCCACGACGATCGCGACTCCTTGAAACGTGTGTTCCTCCGGTGACGTCAGGGGAATCAGCGCAGCGAGGATCAGGATGTTGCCGTACACGTAGGCGCTGATCCGGCTGGCCGCGTTCTCGCGGTCGAGCGGGTCGGTGCGCGACAGCAGCGGGCGATGCAGCAGGTGTCGCAGATTCGGCGCCATGGTGAGGGAGCCTAGTGCGGCGCGGCGCGGACCATCTGCTGTTCTCGGGTACGGACGAGCGACCGAGGAGCACGTGCTGCAATCGGGCCCGACGCGGCCATCGCGACGAGGGTGAGTATCGCCAAGAAGATCATGATTCGATCCTGGCGCGACTTCCTGTGGATCAGCTGGGACTGGGCTGGCAGTACGGGCAGTAATAGATCTGCCGCTCTTCCATCGGATTGTCGCCGAGGAGCCCGAACTCGATCGTCGTGCCGCACCGCCTGCAGGGTTTTCCTTCTCGGCCGTACACCCAGAAGTGGCGGCCCGCCCGGCGGTCGCCGGTGGTGACGCGCTGGTTGCGGTCCTTGTTGGCCCAGATCGTTCGATACGACAGGTCGACCATCTTGCCGATGTTGCCTGCCTCGCGCACCGGGGTACGTGGGTCGATGCCGCGAAGGAAGCAGATCTCGTTGCGGTAGACGTTGCCCAATCCGGCGAGGTTGCGTTGATCGAGCAGCGCGAGACCGACGGCGCGGTCGGGATCGGCGGAGATGTTCGCGACGGCTGTGCCTGCATCCCAGTCGTCGCCGAGCAGATCGGGACCGAGGTAGCCGACGGCCTCGTCCTCGTTCTCGAGAATCTCGAGAACGCCGAGTTCGAAGCCCACGGCCGTCGCGTCGTCGTTCTCGAGAATCGCCCGCGCCTGGAATGCAGGTCGCCGCCACTTCGCGCCGTGGGGATAGACCTGCCACGTCCCTTCCATCTTCAGATGGCTGTGAATCGAATGACCTGCCACACGGATCAACAGATGCTTGCCGCGCGATGCGACCGAGTCGACGGTCTGACCGGTGAAGTCGACTGTGGCATAACGCGGCACACGAATGTCGCAGCGAGTGAGCACTTTTCCTTCGAGTGCGGCGCGAAGTTTGTTCGCAGCACGATAGACGGTGTCGCCCTCGGGCACGGCTACCCCCGCAGCCTGAGGCCGCGCGGTGTCGCAGAGAAACCTGCTGCTACAAGCGTTTTCGAGAAGGCGGTGCCGTGGATGTCGTGTCCGTCGACGCGTTCGACGAGCAGCTTGTCGACGCCACCGCGCTTCACCGTCGCGGCCAATGCCTGTGCGGCCGTCGCAGTGACCTCCTCGTCGTTGGAAAACGTCAACACGGTCTTCCCTCCTCGTTCGACGAACAGAGTGAGTTCGCCCTCGTGCAGGACAACGAGTGCACCTGCTTTGCGTCCCGGTCGGTGTCGCGGGGTGTCGACGTCGTCGTCGGGCTTCGGCCACGGCAGCGCGGCGCCGTACGGGTTGGCGGGATCACACGCAGCCAGAACGACGGCGCCCGTCTTCTCCCGCTCGTTGTAGCTGCGCAGCCGGTCGACGACCTCGGATGTCGAGAACTGTGCGCCGCCGAGCGAATCGACGAAGTAGCCGCGTCGGCTGCGACCGGAGTCCTCGAATGTCGTCAGCACCTTGTACATCGTCGCGAACCCGCCCGGGATTCCCTCGTTCATGACGGAACCCCGCGTCACGACGCCGTACCGTTCGAGCAGCACGTCGGCGGTGGCGTGCGCGCGAACGGTCGGATCCGGTTCGAGTTCGGGGACACGGGACCAGCGTCCGCCTGCCGTCGGCGGACCGCTGCGTGACGGTAGCGTCGGGCGCTCGAATCGCCGATACGACCGCAGACGCGGTGTGCGTCTGGGCGCCCGGTGGCTCGGCGCCGACCTGGTGGTGGTGGCGTTCAGCAGGGCGCGTAACGGCGCGAACGTGTCGTTGCTGAGGCGGCCGGCCCAGACGAGCTCCCACAATGCTGCGACCAGGCTGTCGTCGTCGGTGCTGCCGACGGTGTCGGACAGTTGGCGGAAGAAGTACGCGCCGCCTGCCGCGACGGCGTCGAGCACGTTGATCTGCAACTCCGACAGGTCGGCTTCGGCAGGCGGCGCCAATGTCAGGGGCGCCGTGTCGGCCATGTGCAGACAGACCCAGCCGTCCTTCGAGCTGATGGACCCGTGGCCGGACCAGACCACCTCACCGGTGGAGGTCAGTTCGTCGAGCATCGCGGGGGAGTAGTCGCGTACGCGCGACGACAGAACGAGCGACTCCCACGCCGACGCCGGAATGGGCACCCCCGCAAGCTGTTCCACGACCGACGCCACTCCGTCGATGCCACTGAGCTGGCGACTGTCGACGTGTTGCCACGCCGGGAGGAAGCGTCCGAGGGTCGCGGTGCCGACAGGTTCCACTTCCTGTCGCGCGGCCGCGAGAGACCGACGCCGGAGCCTGCGCAGTACCTCGGCGTCGCACCACTCGCTCCCGGTCTTCTCGGGCCGGAACTCGCCTTCGACGACGCGCTTGTCGGCGCCGAGGGTCGCCAATACACCCCGTACGACGGCGGTTCCGATACCGAACCGTGCTGCGACGTCGTCGACCGAGAACGGTCCGTGCGTACGGGCGTAGCGGCTGATCAGATCGGTCATCGGGTCGTCGACCGGTTCGATGAACGCGTTGGGCGTTCCGATCGGAAGGGGTACACCGAGCGCGTCGCGCAGGCGGCTGGCGTCTTCGATCGCGGCCCACCACGTGTTCCCGGCGTACGTGACCTCCAACGCCCGTCTGGCCGAGGCCAATTCGTTCAGCCAGAGTCGCGACTCGTCGCCGTGGGTCCTGGCGTCTACCTCGTCGGCGGTGAGCGGGCCGAGCAAGCGTAGGAGGTCGGCGACGCCTTCGATGTCCTTCGCGCGCCGATCGGGCACGAGGCGTTGCAGTTCGAGTTCGGTGGTCTCGATGACCGACTGATCGAGCAGTTCCCGCAGTTCGACGCGTCCGAGCAACTCGGCGAGCAGCGCAGAGTCCAGCGATAGTGCCTGCGCACGACGTTCGGCGAGCGGACTGTCGCCCTCGTACATGAACGCGCCGACGTAGTTGAACAGCAACGAGTTGGCGAACGGCGACGGCGACGGTGTCTCGACCTCGACGATCCGGATCTGCCGACGCCCGATCTGCGCAAGGATCTCTTCGAGAGCAGGGAGGTCGTACACGTCCTTCAGGCATTCGCGCACGGTCTCGAGCAGGATCGGGAATGTCGGATAGCGGCGGGCGACATCGAGCAGTTGCGACGCGCGCTGCCGCTGCTGCCACAGGGGTGCACGCTTTCCCGGATTGCGTCGGGGAAGAAGCAGTGCGCGCGCGGCACATTCACGGAAGCGCGATGCGAACAGCGCCGAACCACCGACCTGCTCGGTGACGATGTCGGCGATCTCGTCGCTGTCGAACACGAACAGGTCGGCGCCGGGCGGATTGTCGTCGGTGTCGGGGAGTCGGACGATGATGCCGTCGTCGGACGCCGTCGGTGCCGCGTCGATGCCGTAGCGCTCGATCAGCCGCGCGCCGATCGCGAGTGCCCACGGGGCATGCACTTGCTGGCCGTAGGTCGAGTGCAGCACGAGGCGCCAGTCGCCCAGTTCGTCGCGGAACCGTTCGACGATCATCGTGCGGTCCGTGGGAAGTTGCCCGGTCGTCTCCTTCTGTTCGTCGAGAAGCGAAATCAGGTTGGTGACCGCGTTGGTGTCGAGACCGTCGCCGCTCAGTCGCGCGTCGAGGCCCTCGCGTTCGGACGTACTGCGGAGGAACTCGCCGAGAGCCCGACCCAGTTCGGCGGGACGGCCGAGGCCGTCGCCGTGCCAGAACGGCAGACGCCCGGGCTGACCGTACGCCGGGCTGACGAGCACGCGGTCGTGGGTGATCTCCTCGATGCGCCAACTGGTGGCGCCGAGTGCGAACACATCCCCGACACGCGATTCGTAGACCATTTCCTCGTCGAGTTCGCCGACGCGAGAGGCCTTTTCGCCGACCATGTACACCGTGAAGAGTCCGCGGTCGGGGATCGAACCGCCGGACGTGACGGCAAGCCGCTGCGACCCGGGACGGCCGGTGAGGGTGTTGGCGTCGCGATCCCACACCAGGCGAGGACGTAGTTCGGCGAATTCGTCCGACGGATAGCGACCGGACAGCAGGTCGAGCGTCGACTCGTAGGCCGAGCGTGGCAGGGTCGCGAAGCTGCCGGTGCGCCGGACCGCGTCGAACCAGTCGTGTGCGTCGATGGGCTCGAGCGCACACGCCGCAACGGTCTGCTGCGCGAGGATGTCCAACGGATTGGCCGGTACGGCAAGCGCTTCGATCTTGCCGGTCGTCATCCGCTCGACGGTGACGGCGCAGTGGATCAGATCGGTGCGATGCTTCGGGAAGAGCACGCCTTTCGAGATCTCACCCACCTGGTGGCCGGCGCGTCCGACGCGCTGGAGTCCGCTCGCCACGGACGGGGGTGCTTCGACCTGAACGACGAGATCGACTGCGCCCATGTCGATTCCGAGCTCGAGACTGCTGGTGGCGACGACGCATCGCAGTCGGCCGGATTTGAGGTCGTCCTCGATGAGGGCGCGCTGATCCTTGCTGACGCTGCCGTGATGGGCGCGTGCGAGAAGCGGCTCGGCCCCGTGGTTGACCTCGCCCGAGCTGCCGAGCTGCGATGCGGGCCCGTGTGCGGTGTCGATTCCGTCGCCGAGTCGCTCGGCGTACACCTCGTTGAGTCGGGCCGTCAGACGTTCGGCCAGGCGACGAGAGTTGGCGAAGACGATGCACGACTTGTGGTCGAGGATCAGGTCGACCATCTTCTCCTCGACGTGTGGCCAGATGGACCCCTGCTGCGGCGCGGCCGACGCGTCTCCTTCGGCGGGCGTGGTGACTCCGAGCTCGGTCATGTCCTCGACCGGCACCTGCACCGTGAGGTCGAACGTCTTCGGCGCGGGCGGGGCGACGATCTCGATCGGCGCAGCGCCGGTGAGGAATCGGCCGACCTCCTCGTGCGGCCGGACCGTCGCGGACAGGCCGATGCGTTGCGCGGGTTTCGGCAGCATCAGGTCGAGGCGTTCGAGCGAGAGCGCGAGGTGCGACCCGCGCTTCGTGCCCGCGACGGCATGGACCTCGTCGACGATGACGGTGTCGACGAGCGTCAGAGCCTCGCGCGCCGACGACGTCAGCATCAGGAACAGTGACTCCGGGGTGGTGATGAGGATGTCCGGGGGAGTCTTGATCATGGTGCGGCGGTCGGCCTGACTTGTGTCACCGGACCGGACACCGACGGAGATGTCGGGCGGTTCGAGGCCGAGACGCTTGGCCGTCTGAGTGACACCGACGAGCGGTGCGCGCAGGTTGCGTTCGACGTCGACCGCGAGGGCCTTCAGCGGCGAGATGTAGAGAACTTTCGTCTTGCGTTCGGCCTGAACGTCCCGGGTGGCCAGCTGATCGATGGACCACAGGAACGCCGACAGCGTCTTGCCCGAACCGGTCGGCGCGACGACCAACGTGTGGCGACCGCTCGAGATTGCTTCCCAGGCCCCTGCCTGCGCGGACGTCGGACTGTGGAACGCGCCGGCGAACCACTCCTGCGTCGGCGCGGAGAAACGCGCGAGTGCCGCCGTCGCGTCGGTCTCTACTTTTCGGGCCATTCGACCATGATGCCCCGAGGCACCGACAACGAACCTCGAACGTGTGGGGACGGCGCTCGCTGGGTACTGGACCAGCCATGACCGACGACCAAGAGATCATGCAGAAGATCACCGCAGAACTCGACGCTCGACTGGGCAAGGAAACCAACGGCCTGCAGAACGAAGTTCCGCCGGGGGCCAGCGTTCAGGAAGACGACGGTGAGCGCGGTCCCCTCGGGCGGGACTACCACCTGGCCGCGAAGTACGCGCAGGCACTGGCCATCGGCGAGCCGCAGCTGATCGACCGGGCCGAGTTCGATCGCCTGGTCGAGCTGTACGGCTGAGCCCCTTGTGAGTGCTTATGTAGAGCCTGCTCTACATAAGCACTCACGTGCGCCGAAGGCGCCCGACAGGCATCATCGATGTGTGACGGAAAGAAAGAAGCACGGCGTCACTTTCGAGTCGTTCGTCGACAAGCAGATTCGAGAAGCGCAGGAGCAAGGCGCGTTCGAGAACCTCGAGGGCGCAGGCAAGCCGATCCCGAAGGGGACCGGTCCGCACGACGAGTTGTGGTGGATCAAGGGCTATCTGAAACGAGAGAACCTGTCCACCGATGCGCTCCTGCCCGAATCGTTGCAGCTACGCAAGGAAATCGAGAAACTTCCGGCCGTCCTGATCGACATGCGGCTCGAGGAGTCGGTTCGCAGCCATCTGCGCGATCTGAACGCCCGCGTCGTCGCCTGGATTCGGGTGCCGTCGCCTCCGTTGATTCCCATCTCTCCGGTCGACGTCGACGCGTGGGTCGAGCAGTGGCGAGTGAACCGGGCCGCGGTCGACGCCGCCGCCCGGGCCTCCCGTGCGTCTAGCCCCGGATCGTCTGCGGCGCCGACGACGCGGCCTGGCTGGTGGCAGCGCCTGCGGGCCCGATGTGCGCGATGACGTCGTCGATCGTGCGTGCCGAGATGTAGGTGGCCACGGACACGCGGCCTCGCACGCGCTTCGGAACCAAGGGGTCGTCGGGTGACGGCGAGCGGGAACCCTCGTCGACGACGATGGATATCGGTCCACCGAACGTGCGCCGTGCGTACTCGACGGCTTCGGTGACAGCCCTGTCGAACTGCGCCTGGTCGACGCGGCCGCGAGGGCCGGTGCTGAGCCCGTGCCCCGGTGGATCGACCGCGACGACGTCGTACCCGCGCTCTCGCAGTTCCACGGCCAGCGGAGTGCAATAGCGAGCGTGTGAGCCAGGTCGGGCAGGCAGGACGATCGTCCTGCGCCCACCCCCACGATGCAGTTCGCAGTGCACACTTCCGTCGGGTGTCCGCAGTTGAACGTGTTCACCTGCGGCGACGCCCACGACTGCCGATGCCGGTGCCAGGGCTGCCTCACACGCGGCGTCGCGTTCGAGAGCGTATTCGGGCAGGAGAATCGGCCGTCCCTGCAGCAGGATCATGATTGCCGCGCACTCTCGCGACGTCAGCGTCGGCGACCATCCGGTGGCCGTGTGCAGGGCCGTCGAGTCGACGACGGGTTCGCCTGCCGTCACCCATTGGCCCGAGAACGGCGTGAGGCCCAGACGGAAGGCGATGTTCGCGGCGACGACGGCCGCACGTTCAGGCACGTCGAACAGCTTCTGACCCTGCATCGCAGCGAGTTCACGCACGCCTGTCCAGTCGCGTGGCCCGA
The DNA here is from genome assembly GCF_003336925.1 of Rhodococcus sp. Eu-32. Taxonomy (NCBI): domain Bacteria; kingdom Bacillati; phylum Actinomycetota; class Actinomycetes; order Mycobacteriales; family Nocardiaceae; genus Rhodococcus; species Rhodococcus sp. Eu-32. The sequence goes on from NZ_QGNK01000026.1 coordinate 49,607, forward strand.
CGTTGTACGGTCCGTCGAGATCCTGTTTCACCGCCCGGTGGAACGCGTCGGCGAGGTCGTGTTGATGCAGGAACTGGTACGACGCGCGATCAGCCTGTGGGAATGCGCCGATCGTGGACGTGAACTGATCGATGCCGTCGTTGGAGAAGTCGGGACCGATGATGTACGTCGGCCGGAGCATGCTGACAGCCATCTCGCCCGGGTGTCGCCGCAGCCACCATTCCGCGTAGTGCTCGACCTCGGCCTTGTCGTGGAAGTAGTACCGGTCGGGATCGCCTGCGGGATAGTCCTTCTCGGTCAGAGGCTCGTCGTGGATGTCCGGGCCGTACGCGTTGATGCTCGACGCGATGACCATGCGTCGTACGCCTGCGCGGTACGCGCTGTCGAGCACGTTGCGCGATCCGCGCTGGTTGATGTCGTGTGTCGTTCGTTTGTCGCGCAGTTCCTCCACGACGAACGCGAGATGGACGACGACGTCGCACCCCCGAAAGATGTGTTCCATTTCCGGAGATCGGATGTCGGACCGAACGGACTGCAATTTGGGATGCACGAGGGGAGTCCGTCGACGCGCGATTCCCACGACCGACTCGACGTCGTCGTCGTCGAGCAAGCCAGGGAGTATCGCCCGAGCGAAGTCGCTCGTCGCTCCGGTCACCGCGATGCGAAGTGTCACGACGGCAGCTCCGCGCGGCTTTCGGCGACCGTGTCGGCGATGGTCTCGATTGCGGTCCTGATGTGCGAATCCGTGTGCGACGCCATGGCGCACAGCCGCAACAGGGCCCCGTCGCGTGGGACTGCAGGGTGCAGAGCCGCGCTGGTGAAGATGCCTCGGTCGAACAGTGTGCGCCATAGGCTCATTGCGACGAGATCGTCGCCGACGTGCAGTGACACGATCGGAGACGCGGTGTCACCGCCCGGTGTCCTCGATCGCGCGCCGACGTCGAGACCGGCGTCGGCCAGTCCTTTTCGTAGTGTTTCTGCGTTGTGCAGTACGCGGTCGGCGCGTTGACGACCTTCGTCGCTGCGGATGAGCCTGACCGACGCGAGGGAAGCGCCCACTGCTGCCGGCACCCCCGACGTCGTGAACAGAAAGGCGCGGGCGTGGATGCGCAGTGTGTCGAGCAGGTCGTTCGAGCCTGCGATGAATCCGCCGGTGGAACTGGGACTCTTCGACAGCGAGGCCATACGGATGTCGGTGTCGTTCTCGGTTCCGAACAGTTCGGCGGCGCCGGTCAGTCGGTCGCCGTATACGCCGAGACTGTGTGCCTCGTCGACCATCAGTGCTGCACCGTATTTCGTGCACAGGGCGGTGATCTCGTCGAGCGGAGCGAGATCACCTTCCATCGAATACAGACCGTCGACGATGACCAGGACGGCACCGTCGCCGTCGACCGGTTCCTGCAGCTTGGCTTCGAGATCCTGCAGGTCGTTGTGTGCGAACTTGCGAATTCGGGCACCGGACAGCTGGCTTCCGTCGCGAATCGACGCGTGCGCAGCGGAGTCGACGACGATGACGTCCTGTTTGCCGACGACAGCGCTGATCGTGCCGACGTTCGTCTGATAGCCGGTGGTGAACACCATGGCCCCCTCGGTGCCATGCCATTCGGCGATCTCGTTCTCCAATTCGAGGTGGAGATCCATCGTGCCGTTGAGCAGTCGGCTCCCGGTGATGGCGGAGCCGAAGGTGTCCAGCGCCTCTCGGGCGCCGCGTTTGATGTCGGGGTGGTCGGCGAGTCCCAGATAGTTGTTGGAACCCAACATGATCTTGTCCACGCCTTCGACCTGTACGACGGGCGCGGTTGCCGATTCCATGACGCGGAAATAGGGGCTGACGTCGGCGTCACGAACGGAGCGGAGCAATTCGACGCGGTCGTCGCCGTCGAGTCTCTTGATCAATCGGTTTACGGTCATCTGTCCCTGGTCTCCTAGGGCATCGTCGGGTGCACGGAAGTCGAGCACTACGTAGATTCGATGGTCGCGAACTCGAGAAGTAGTTCGGCGCGGGTGCGTAATCGGATGGGTGTGGAGAACGAATTCGGAACGGAAATTTCCATTTCCGCAGATCGAAACTCTTTTTATGGACAAAACAAACTCGCAACCCGGTTTCCATCGACACAAGAAACCTCGAACCGGAGGTTTCGGCAGGTGAGACTGCGGGTAGATCGCCGACCGGTCGCGAATTCGATTGTCGCTGTTCAGTCATGCCCACGGTGCGAACCGCTCGTGTGCATATCACTCTTGTATTCATCGAAGGAGAAACATGACTGCATTGATGGTTCGAGAACGCGAAATTCTGGAGAAATATCTTCCGGGTCTTCTGGACTATTTGGACGAAACGCCCTTGGCCGATCTCGAAGGTCGTAGCGGTGATGCCATTGCGAAATTCCGAGAAGCCGGGGGTACCGCCCTCATCGTTCCGAAGAATCTCGGGGGGTTGGGTGCGACGGCACTCGACGCGGTCCGCGCGCAGCGGGCCATCGGGTCGCGGTCGCCGTCGCTCGGTGCGGCGACGACCATGCATCATCTGTCCATTGCGTCGCTGAACGAGTTCGCGCAGGAGGCGTCCGACGACGACCGTGCGTTGATCGCGGCGCTCGTCGAGCAGCGAGCCGTCATCGCATCGGGCTTCTCCGAGGGAAATCCGGGCGGCAGCGTGTTCATCCCCACGATGAAGGCGACGAAGCGGGGGGATTCGTACATCATCAACGGCAGCAAGAAGCCCTGTAGCTTGTCGGGTTCGATGGATTTGTTGACCGCTAGTGTCGAGGTCGAAGGCGTCGGCGACAAGGACGGCGAGCGTGCAGTCGCGTTGATTCCGTCCAATCTGGACGGGGTGACCGTGAACCGGTTCTGGGACACCGACATCCTCGCCGGCGCGCAGAGCGACGAGGTGAAGCTCGACGACGTCGAGGTGCCGGCAAGTTTCGTGCTGCTCAACATCGACGACGATCCCGACGGCATTCACGAGATGACGGGCTACCTGTGGTTCGGCATGCTGATCACGGCCAACTACCTCGGCGCCGCGTCGATGCTGCTGGAGAAACTCCTCGCGGCGGACAAGGGCGACTTCGAGGGCTACACCAGGGCGGCGGCTGACATCGAGAACGGCATGGCTGCAATCGAATCCGTGGCGTGGGAATTCGATTCCGGGGCGCGGGGGCAGGATTTGTCCGCCCGACTTCTGTTCTGCCGCATCGCGATTCGCGACGCTCTGGTGCGTGCGAGCTCTGCTGCGATGGAGTCGCTCGGCGGCATCGGATTCATCAAGTCGCCCGAGATCGGCTACCTCGCGGCTGCCATCCAGGCGTACGCGTTTCATCCGCCGTCACGCCGTACCATCTCCGAGACGCTGACCAAGTATCACGGCGGTGACGAATTCGCGTTCGTGTGAGGAGATTTAGTGGTGGTCTTCCTCGTCGGCGAGCTTCTCCTCGCCTCGGTTGCGGAAGAACTTGAACCCGGGGATGCCGATGACTGCGCGTCGAACATCTTTCGTGACGGCGAGCAGTTCGTGAATTTCCGGAGACACTGTGTCGAGCGTGGCCAGAATGGGAATGACCGCTTCCATGTGTTTCACGAGCCCGGGGAGTTGGTCGACCATCTCGATGGCCGCGTCGACCTCGTCCTCGGACAGATGGTCGACGAATTTCTTGGCGAACGGGGCGGACTGTTGAGCAATCGGATCGAACAATTCCACCAATTCGAGTGCGGTGGTGGAGGTCGCACCGGCCGTCAGCACCACGTCGTTCGCTGCTCGGGTGGTCGACGCAGCCCCGTCGACGACGCTGTCCACGCGATCGATGACACCTCCCGTTCGGTCGATCAGGCGCTGCGCGGCGTCGACGACGGCGTCGATACGGGCGACGAGCACGGCGGCTTCGTCGAGCAGCGCACTGATGCGTCCCGGCAGTTCGACCGCGAACGTCACCGACTCGCGGGCCCATCGGGCGCTCGCTTTCACCACGCCGATCCCGAAGCCGACCGCCGACTTTCCGTCGACGGGGTCGGGGAGTCGGACGCCTGCCAGCACCAGTGCCATGCACACGACAATGCCACAGCCGACAACGCCGCAGCCGACGACGCGACGGCCTGCAACGCCACGGCCTCCGCACGCAACGACGCTAGCCTCGAGTCATGAACATTCTCGTCACCGGAGCGAGTGGCTACATCGGTTCCCGGTTGATCGCGTCGTTGTTGGCGGCCGGTGACTCGGTGTGCGCGGCGTCCCGTACCCCGGAAACGCTCGACGCGTTCGACTGGCGCGACCGGGTGGACACCGTCGAACTCGATGCAGGCGACCCCTTGTCGCTGAAATCCGCGTTTCGAGAAGCCGGACCCGTCGACGTCGCCTACTACCTCGTCCACGGCATCGGTGAGGCCGACTACCGTACCCAGGACACGACCGCGGCTCGTCACTTCGGAGAGGCCGCATCCGCAGCGGGTGTTCGGCGCATCGTGTATCTGGGCGGATTCGTTCCCGACGACGAAGAGCTGTCGGAACACCTCGCCGGTCGCGCCGACGTGGGACGAGCGCTCGCCGTCGACGACGTCGAGGTGGTCTGGTTGAAAGCCGCGATCGTCATCGGCGCAGGGTCGACGTCGTACGAGATGTTGCGGTATCTCGCCGACCGACTTCCGATCCTGCCGTTGCCGGACTGGCTGGACCACCCCGTACAACCGATCGCGGTCGACGACGTGTTGTTCTACCTGCTCGCCTCTCGATCCACCGTGCCGGCCGGCGCGTACGACATCGGCGGCCCCGACACGGTGCCGTACCGCGATCTGTTGTTCGCCTACGTCGATGCCGCCGGACTGACGCGCATCGGGGTGCCGACGCCCGGTGTTCCGACCAGCCTCGCAGGGCGCGTCATCGGAAAGATCATTCCGGTTCCCGACGGGTTGGCCGAGGATCTCGTCGAGTCGCTGCACAACACGATGACGACGTCCGAGAACAGAATCCGCGACATCGCAGGCGAGCCCGACGGTGGACTGACCACGATCGAGGACGCGATGCGCCGCAGCGTTCTCGGCAGTGTCGGCACGCCGCCGGGGGTGGCGGCGCTCAAGGATCCGTTACGCCTCGCGAACACCGATGCGGCGTGGAGCGGAGGTGACGCCCTCGGCATTCGCCGTTACGGGGTCGCGGCGTCGTCACGGCGGACATGGAGCCTGCTCGAGGCCCTCGGCGCACGTACGCTGCTCTACTCGTGGCCGGTCGCGGCGGTCGTGCGCACTCACCTCGATGTCGCGCAGGACGTTTCCGAACGAGCACGATCGGCAATGCGACGCATGATGACAGCGCGACGCACGACGAAGGACCGAGCGAGTCACGATCGAACAGGGGAGGTCTGATGCCGGGCTGGCAGTCCAGCGTCGTCGACGTGATGCGATCCGCACTCGTCGACAAGGTCGACAGAAACCACGACGAAACCGACAAGGCCTTCCTGCGGCGACGCATCGTGGTGGTCGTGACTCTCGTGGTGGGCGCGACGCTTCTGGGTGTCTCACTGTCGGTCAGACCGGGAGACAGCGCGTTCTACCCGTTGACGCTCGGTCTCGCGGCTGCATGGATCGTGGGAGGGTTCGCGTCCGGGCCGCTCCATCTCGGACGGATTCGTTTCAACGAATCGATGAGACGTCCGATCATCACGCCGATCGTCATCGGATTGATGGCAGGCGCGGTGTTCGTCGTCGGCGCGCTGATCGTGCGGGAAATTCCACCGTTGGCCGACTTCACCGAGAACGTCCTGGCTCACGCCAGATTCGGTTCGCTGGCGCTGATCGTGTTCATCACGCTGCTCAACGGCGTCGCCGAGGAAATCTTCTTCCGCGGCGCGCTGTACGCCGCCATCGGCAGGAACAAGGCCGTTGTCATCACGACGCTCGTCTACACCGTCGTCACGCTCGCCAGCGGCAACCCGATGTTGGCGTTCGCGGCCATCACACTCGGGTTCGTTCTCGCGCTGCAGCGGCGTGCATCCGGTGGCATCCTGGCGCCGATCATCACGCACGTCACCTGGTCGACCGTGATGGTGTTCGTGCTACCCCCGCTCTTCGCCTGACCCCGTCCGTTCGCTCGACAACCCCTTCAGCAGCGCCGTCTTCATCTGCGGCCTGCTCGCGGCGACGAGCGTGAACGTCGCCTCCCGCATCAGTCGTTCGGCGGTCCCGTGGCCGACCAATGCGCTGCTGCCGGTAGCCGCGACGAGCGCGGCCGCGGTGCGCACCGCCAGTTCCGACGCGTCTGCCCGCGCGCAGAACATGTCGTACCGGCCCGCGAGCGCGTCGTCGAAGTTCGCGCGAGCGCCGGCATGCAGCCGCCGGTACGCGTCGACGTCGACGCCCAACTCCTCCATCTGCTGGATGCAGCGTCGTGCGATGCCCATCGCCATGCATCCGTTGATCCACGAACCGTAGAGCTGACCTGCCTGGAACTGCGAGTCCGTGACGACCGACACGACAGACGCGTCGTCGACGTGGAAGTTCTCGAAGCGCAGACGCACGGTGTTGCTCGCGTCGGCGGCGATCAACGTCAGCGGCTCGACGGTCAGGCTACCGGTGTCGGTGCCGTCGACTGCCTGTGCGGAAACGATGGCATGGACGATCGAATCGTCGAACTCGTCGCGCGCCGACAACTGGACCACGTCGACGATGCCCCATCCGGATACGAAAGGTGCCGATCCGTCGAGGACGTATCCGGAAGCCTCACGGCGCGCGTACAACTTGGGCGGCCTCGGAATGGCACCGGCGAATGCGACGCCTGCTGTCATGGAGCCGTCGACGAGCTCGTCGAAGTACTTGTTTCTGAGCCCCTCGTTCGGGCTGTTCGCGAGGGACATCACGACTCCGCCGTGCTGCATCCACGTGAACGCGGTGGAAAGGCAGGCGCCGCACAGTGTTTCGAAGATGTCCGGCAGTTCGGACATGTCGGGGCCGTCGTCGCGCGCCGCCAAGCCGTAGAAGCCCGCGGCGGCAAGAGCATCGAAGTGGCTGCGCGGAATTTCTCCCGCTGCGTCGACTGCGTCGGCGGCGGGAAAGAGCACCGTGTCGGCGAGGTCTCGGGCTCGCTCCGGCCAGGACGTCACCGACGCATCGTAAACCGAACTGCGCGTTCTGAGCTAGATTTGCGCAGGTGAGCGAAAATCTCGATCGGGTCGACCGATTGATCGTCGACGAACTCGTCGCCGACGGCCGTGCCACCCTCGCGACGTTGGCGGAAAAAGCGAGTCTGTCGGTGTCCGCGGTGCAGTCGCGGGTGCGTCGTCTCGAATCGCGCGGCGTCATTCGCGGCTACACGGCCCTGGTCGACGACGAGGCGTTGGGACGACCGTTGTCCGCGTTCGTGGCCATCACGCCGATCGATCCTGCCCAGCCCGACGACGCTCCCGCGCGGCTGAAGCACATCCCGGCGATCTACTCGTGCCACTCCGTGGCGGGCGAGGAGAGCTACGTGTTGTTGGTGCGCGTCGACTCGCCGCGCAGTCTCGAACACCTGCTGCAGGAGATCAGAGCGACGGCCAACGTGCAGACCCGCAGCACGATCATTCTGCAGACGTTCTACGCCCGATGAACCGCATCGGTGTCCGAAAGATCGCGTCGGCCGGATTGTCGTACGGCGTCGTGGCGCTGGTCATGTGGCTGCTCTATCGCTCGGTCGGCAAGACAGGCGCGGTTTCCGAGGCCGTGGGCGGGATCACCGTGACCGAGGTGGTCGTCGTGTGTGCGCTCGGGCTGCTGTACCTGGCGTCGATGCTGCGGCCGATGGCGTACACACTTCCCGGACTGACGACGGCGCAAGCCGGCGTCGCTCGCACCGCGTCGCTTGCTCTGGCCAACACCGTGCCCGAAGGTGGCACTGTCGCAACGGGTTTGACATTCGCCATGTATCGGTCGTGGGGCTTTCGCGCCGTCGACAGCACGACGTCGATCATCACCGTCGGAATCTGGACGAACCTCACCCGCTACGTGTTGATGTCGATCGCGCTCGTGATCCTCGTGGTGTTCGGTACCGGGTCCGGTTCCCTTGTATGGGTCGCCGTGGCGTCGTGCATCGTCGTGGCAGCCGTGTGCCTGTTGATCGCGGCGATCATCGTCGACGACGGATTCGCGCGTCGAGTAGGTCGACTGCTGACGCGGATGCGCAACGCCGTGGCCAGACACCTGTCGCGGGTACATCCGAGAGACATGGAACAGGCCGTGTCGGATTTCCGTGCGCACGTCAACAATCGGGTGCGCACCTGCTGGCGGTCGCTGACTGCGACGATGCTGCTGTCCCAACTGCTCGGTGCACTCGTGCTCGGGGTGGCGGTACGGATGTGCGGCATCGGCCAGGACGTGGTCGGGTGGGATCGAATCGTGGTCGCGTTCGGTGCGATGTGGCTCGCGGCGTTCGTCGCGCCGACGCCGGGCGGACTCGGAATCGCCGAAGCCGCACTGGTCGCGGTGCTCGGCGCAGGACTGGTCGCGAGCGATCAGGCGCAACTCGTGGCCGCGGTCCTACTGTTCCGATGTGCGACGTGGTTGCTGCCCATTCCGATCGGACTGATCTCGTACCTGTACTGGAGGCTGACGAAGAACTGGAAAGTTCCCGCGGCTCAGTCGTCCGTCGACATCTCGCCGAGCGACCTCCAGACACGATCGGACGACAACGGTAGCTCGTAGAGTCTGGAGCCGACGGCGTCCTTGATCGCGTTCGCGAGGGCAGGGGCCACCGGGTTGTACGGCGATTCGCTCATCGATTTGGCGCCGAACGGACCAAGAGTGTCGTACGTGTCGGCGAAATAGACCTCGGTGCGCGGGATGTCGGCGAACTGCGGAACGTGGTAGCTGCGAATCGAATCGGTGACGACCGTTCCGGCGCCGTCGGTCTTCATCTCCTCGTACATCGCGGTTCCGATGCCCTGAGCCACACCGCCTTCGACCTGTCCGCGGCATTGCTGCGGATTCATGACGGTGCCTGCGTCGGCGCTCTGAACGGACTGCAGGATGCGGACGGTGCCGGTCCCTTCGTCGACGGCGACACGGAATGCGTGCACGTTGAAGGCGAGTGATCGGGGGACGCCGCCGCTGTCACCGTCGGCGACGAGGGTTCCGCCCGACGCGGCGAGAATGTCGTCGAGCGAGACGAATCGGTCACCGCACTGCACGCCCTGCGGCCCGAGCGTGCACGTCTCTCGAGGGCAACCGGACACAGACGCACCGATGTCCACGACGTGGTCGGCCATACGCGTCGCCGCCGCGTGCAGTGCCTTGCCCGCGACGACGGTTCCCGCGGATCCGAAGGCTCCGGTGTCGTACGTCGTCGCGTCCGTGTCGGACTGGCGGACGACGATGCGGTCCGGTGACGTTCCGAGTGCGGTGGCGGCAATCTGGGTGTGCACCGTCGTCGTGCCGTTGCCGAATTCGGCTGTGCCGATGCGCACCTCGTAGCGTCCGTCCGGCTGCAACGCGACGGACGCCTCGGAATGGTGGCCTCGGGGCGGGATCGTCGCGATCATCGCGACGGCCATGCCCTCCCCGACCTTCCACCCCTCCGGCGGTTCCACTCCGTTGCCTCGCCGGAGAGCCTGTTCGGCCAGGTCGAGGCATTGGTCGAGACCGTAACTGCCGTAGACCAGGTCGTCGCCCTCGACGTGGGCTGCGACGAGCGGGTCACCGGGTACGACGACGTTGCGGCGACGGAACTCGAACGGGTCGATGTCGAGTTCGCGGGCGAGATCGTCCAACGCCGATTCGACCGCGAAGATGACCTGCCCGAGCCCGTAGCCGCGGAACGCACCCGACGGAATGTTGTTGGTGTACACGCTCTTCGCGTCGACGCGCTTGTTCGCGCACCGATACACGGCGATCGATTCACCGCAGCCGTGGAACATCACGCCTGGACTGTGGTTGCCGTACGCGCCCGCGTCCGTGACGACGTCGATCGCCAGAGCCGTCAGGGTGCCGTCCGCGGACGCCGCAGCCGTGACGTCGACCTGGAACGGGTGGCGGCACGGCGACACCGTGAACTCGTCTCGGCGTGTGAATTCGAACTGCACGGGTGAACCGGTGCGCAGAACGGCCAGTGCCACGATGTCCTCGGTCAGAAGTTCTTGCTTGCCGCCGAAGCCCCCGCCGACGCGGGCGGTGAACACACGGACCTCGTCGCGATCGAGGCCGAAGATCTCGCAGACCTCGTCGCGGACGAGGAACGGAACCTGAGTGCTGGTACGGAGATTCAGGCGACCGTCGTCGCCGCGCCAGCCGATGGTGCCGTGTGTCTCGAGGTGTACGTGTTGAATCCGGCCCGTTCGCCATCGCCCGGTCACGACGGCATCGGCAGCTGCGACAGCTTCCTCGACATCGCCTGTGCCGCCGTGCACTTCGGCAACGAGGTTGCGCGACGCGTCCGCGATCCTCGCGTCGTGTTTCTTGTCGCCGTGGATCTTCGGTGCTCCGGGTGCCGAGGCGGCCTCGGTGTCGAACACCGCGGGCAGTATCTCGTAGTCGACGACGAGGGCACGGCATCCGGCCTCGGCAGCAGCGAGAGTTTCGGCGACCACCACGGCGACGCGCTGGCCTTTGAACCGCATCATCGTGTCGATGACGCGAGTGTCGTCGGGGTCGTCGTTGCGTTGATCGTGACGGGCCGTCGAGAACAGTCGATCGGGGCTGTCCGCCGCTGTCAGAACCAACCGGACACCCGCGATCGCCTCGGCTGCGGAAGTATCGATCGCCACCACTCGAGCGTGGGGATGGGGACTTCCGAGCACGCTGGCATGCAGAAGGCCAGGGGGAGCGAAATCCATCGTGTACGGCTCGGTGCCGGTGACGATGCGTGTTCCGGCCGGAGCAGCGAGCGAACGACCGCACGACGGACCACCCTGAGGTTTCTCGGTGTTGACGACGCCGTGGACCGCGTCGTCGATCGATCGATATCCGGTGCAGCGGCACAGGTTTCCCTTCAGACGCTGCGGTAGTTCGGCGATGGCGTCGTCGTCGAGTGTCGATGCCGTGAGAACCATTCCCGCAGTGCAGAATCCGCATTGGAAACCGCCCGCGTCGACGAACCGTCGCTGCACCGGGTGAAGGTCGTCCGGTGTGCCGAGACCGGCCACCGTCACGACGCGTCGGCCTGCGGCGCGATAGGCCGGGTAGATGCAGGAGTGGACGGGGTGGCCGTCGACTAGCACCGAACACGCACCGCAATCGCCTGCGTCGCAGCCTTTCTTGACCTCGAAGTGTGCGTTCTCGCGCAGCAGTGTGCGCAGGCATTGTCCCGGGCGCGGTGTGTGGTCGGCGTCGACGCCGTTCAGGGTGAATTTCACGACAGCTCCCCGAGGATGTCCAGTGCCGAACGAATGCTGATGTGCCGACGCCAATCCGGTGCGCCGTGCGGGTCGTCGTACCAGGAGTCGTCCGGAATCGACTGTCGCAGTGCCGCTTCGAGTTCGGATGGGGACGGCGTCGTCGGGAAGCGAACCACATGGGGGCGTACCGTAGCGGCCGTCACCGACAGAACGAACTGGCCGTCGCGGTCTACTCGCCCGATCACGACCGCCGCCGAACGGCCGAGCGGCGACAGCGCCGTCTTCCTGAATGCCGTTGTCGCTTCGAGCGCGTGACGGGGGACATGGATGCTGCGTACGACGTCGCCGACGTTCAGTGCGTTCTCGTGCGGTCCCGTGACGAGATCGACCACGGGGATTCGGTAATCGGAACCGTCCGACGACCACACCGTCGCTACGGCGTCCAACGAGACCGCCATGGAGATCATCGAGCCCGCGGGCAGCGACATGCAGATGTTGCCGCCGACCGTCGCGACCCTCCAGATCTTGAACGACGCGAGCAGGGCGGTCGCGCACTGCGAGAACAGGGCGGTTGCGGGCCAGTCGCGGTCGAAACGTGCCTCCGCGAGCTCACCGATGGTGCAGGTTGCGGCGATCTCGAGGCCGTCGCTCGCATGTTCGTCGTACCCGGCGTCGAGAGCAGGCCAGCCGAGTGCCGTGATGTCCACCAACCGCGTCAGGTGATCCTGCTTCTCGGACATCAACCACGTGCCACCTGCGATGACGGCCGTGTCGGGCGCGCCGGGAGGCAGGCCGGAACGATCGGTGGGGATCACGACGTCCTCGATGGTTCCCAAGTCCATGACGCACCTGCTCTCGGCGCTGCGGTTTGCCGGTGTGGTTCACCTGCACGACTGTCTGTGCCGAACAGTAGTCAGCTCGTGTTACGAACGAAGGGTTCTTCGTCGATCGAGTGGAAACTCGCACGAAACATCAGGAGCGGAGCCTGCGGAGCGACCCATCTGGACCGGCTCACCGTGCCACCTAGACTCGCCGCATGGCTTTCACCGGATTCCCGTTCGCGGCGCTCGACTTCTACGAGGATCTCGAAGCGGACAACAGCAAGCCGTGGTGGAACGCGCACAAGGATGTCTACGAGGAATCGGTCAAGGTGCCGATGGTCGAATTGTTGGCCGAGTTGGAAGGCGAGTTCGGCAGCGGCAAGGTATTTCGGCCGTACCGTGACGTCCGGTTCTCCAAGGACAAGACGCCGTACAAGACGCATCAGGGAGGCTTCGTCGCCCGCGGTCCGAGCCTGGGTTTCTACGTGCAGATCGATCCTGCAGGACTGTTCGTCGCTTGTGGTTTCTACGGTGCGACGACCGACGGCATCGCACTGTTCCGCGACGCCGTCGACAACGAGGTACGCGGCACCGAACTCGAAGGGCTGGTGTCGACGCTGACCGACGCCGGGTTCGACATCGGCGGGGACAAGCTGAAGACCAAGCCGCGAGGCTACGAACTCGACCACCCGCGCATCGACCTGCTGCGCCACAAGTCGCTGACGGCGAGCACGCACTTCGGTTCACCGCCGTGGCTCGAAACGGCTGCGGCGGCCGACCACGTGCGCACGGCGTGGCGGACGCTCGTCCCGCTCGTCGAATGGGCGGAGCAGGTGATGCGATAGCGCGGAGGCATCGCCCGCGAGAGCCGTCAGCCCACGACCGAGTAGGTCCGCCAGGCGCTACCGGCGTCGGGTGCGTCCTCTCGCTCGACGGTGGCCTGGATGAGTCCGTAGGGGCGGTCGTCGGCGTTGAACACCTCGTTGTCGTTCGTGACCCCGAACCGGCCGATGTCGTACAGGAAGTGATGTTTGTTGGGCGCCGACATCCGGATCTCGGCGATGAACGGATACTTCTGCAGTACTGCCTCACCCATCGCGAACAGGGTCTGCTGCAGCGCCAACGACTGCAGGTTGGCGAAGCGTTCGATCATCGCGGCCTTGACACCCGCATACACGCCGTCCCAGTCGACGTCGATGTGGGTGTAGCGCCACTGCGCGATCAACGACGTGGCCATGACGCGGTCGTGCGTCGGCTCGAGCACGGTCAACTCGTCCTCGAGGAAACCGGCGAACTCCGAACCGGTCGACTTGAGGATGACCAGGTCTTTGAAACCGCTGATCACCCACGTCTTCTGGCTGTCACCCTTTCCCTCGACCGTCACCGCCGACGTGCGCGTCTCCTCGCCCTTACGAGTCCACGTGTGATCGTGTTCGACGCCGTCGATCACGACACGCTGCCACGCGTACTCCTCCAGTTCGATGCGAGCGCCGTCGACGGGTTCGACGTCGTCGACGTAATGCCGCGCCAGGTCGAGGCCGTAACTTTCGAGATGGAGAAGACCTTTCGTCTTCGCGTACGTGTACGCCGTCTGCTTCTGCGTGTCGGTGGGGAGGACGGTCGATTGATCGCCCACCAGGTGTGCCGGTGCGAAATCCCCGCGCAGAGCGCTCGAGACGTTGATGTCGTGGATCTCGTGACGCGGGCTGTCCCGGTAGATGCGTACGACGCGGTTCTCTGCCTTCCCGTACTGGTTGGCGCCGAGGACGATCTTGCCGTCGAGGTCGGTCATCGTGCGAAATCCTCTTTTCAGCTGCCGCGGTAGGTGGAATAGGCGAACGGAGACAACAACAACGGCACGTGATAGTGCGCACCGGAATCGGCGACTGCGAACGAGATCGACACCTCCGGGTAGAAGGTCCGAGTGCCGAGTGCGTCGAAATACGTTCCGGTGTCGAACGACAGGCGGTACGTGCCCTCGTCGACGGGACCCGGAAGTAGTTCGGGCACACGGCCGTCGGTGTCGGTGAGAGCCGACGCGATCTCGACTCCGTTGGTGAACAGCTCGACGCGAACTCCCACGGCGGGTGTGCCGCGCACGGCGTCGAGAACATGGGTGCTGATGCCGGTCATGTGTCTTCTCCCAGCAGGCGATGCAGACGAATCCGATTGATCTTGGCCAGTTCCACGCGCATCACCCGTCGTTCGGTTTCGGGATCGTTGCCCAGTCGTTCCTCGAGAATAGCGAGCAACTCGGTGGCCGACCTGCCAGTCGCGCAGACGAGATACACGTGCCCGAACTTGTCCTCGTACGCCCGGTTGGCTTTCGCCAGCACGTCGAGAACGTCCGAGCCCGCGGTCTGCACCGCCGCCTGTTCCCGCCGCGACGACGGGTTGTCGGCCTGTGCTCCGATGCGCGGGTGACCGTCGAGCGCTCTGTCGATCTCGGCTTCGGGGAGTTCGGCCAACACACGATCGGCTCTGTCCAACAGCATGTCCCGGCTGGCGAACGGTCGGCCGGACGCGACACGTCGCGCCCAGATCGACGAGGAGCAGCATTCGAACAGCGCATGCATCGCCTGTCGGTCGGTCAGCCTGTTGAAACCCTCCAGGCCTGTGTTCTCGTGTAACACCGCGTGTCTCTTTCGTATCTCGCTACGTACGGTCGGTCAACCGTCCGAACCTGGCTGCGGCGATGGGGTTGGCGTCGGCGACGAGGTCGTCGAAACGATAGTTGGCGATCTTGGCGATTTCGATCATCGCAAACGAACGCTCGGCGGCGGGCGCGTTCTCGATACGAGACCAGCCGTTCGCCAGCACTCGGTCGTACCGTTCCGTTTCGCGGGCGCAGATGACCAAGGGAAATCCGAAGTGCCGGCGATACTCGGTGGCGAGTTCGACGATGTCGTCGTGCTCGTCCTCGTCGAGATTCGACAGGCCCGTGTGATCGGCCGCCTCGGGCATGCCGGTGTCGTCTTCGCTCCCGAGGTCCGGGTAGCTGTTGATGAGCTCGAGTTGTTCCTCGGTCGTGCCTGCCAGTAGGGCCTCCTGGAAAGCCTCGCGCAGGCTGTGCGCGTCGGCGAACGGTCGCTGCTGGTATGCACGATCGACCACCCACGGTGTCCCCTGGACGAGGCCTCCGAACGTCGAGGCGAAGTCGTCGTGGGTCATCGTGTTGACACGATCCAGCGTGATGCCGTCGCCCGGGCCGCCGGCGACGGTCTGACCACGATTGCCGATGTGGAAGAACACGATGTTCAACACGATCGCGGTGACGGCTCCGAGAACGATGCCGCTTCCGAACAGCATCTCCAGCCAGTCCGGGACGCCGTCGGCGACGCTCGGTTGAATGGTGACCAGCATTGCCAGTCCGAGGCTGGTCGCTACGACGATCAAGTTGCGATGGTCGGTGAAATCGACGGCCGACAGCGTCTGAATGCCGACGACGGCGACGGTCGCGAACAGCGCCAGAGCGGCCCCACCGAGAACCGGTGGCGGAATGGACGCGACGACGGCGGCCGTTTTCGGAAGCAATCCCAGCAGCATCATGATGACGCCGGCCGACGCCACCACCCACCGGCTTCGCACTCCGGTGAGGCGCACCAGTCCGACGTTCTCCGAAAATGCCGTGTACGGAAACGAATTGAACGTGCCGCCGACGACCGTGGCGACGCCGTCTGCCCGAAGCGTCGCGGCGATGTCGTCCTTCTTGATGCGCTTGCCGACGATCTCACCCGTCGCGTAGACGCTGCCGGTGGTCTCGACCGCGATGATCAGCATGACGACGATCATCGAGATGATCGCGACGACACTGAATTTCGGTACGCCGAACAGGAACGGCTGGGTGAAGCCGACCCACGACGCCTCGCCCGTACGGTCGAAGTTCATGTCTCCGAGCACGAATGCGACTGCGCTGCCTGCGACGAGCCCGAGCAGGACGGCGATCGTCGCCATGAAGCCCTTGAAGAATCGTTGGATCAACACGATGACGAGCAGGGTTCCGATGGCGTAGGCCATCCAGCGGCCGTTGGTCGGATCTTGTTCGTGCGTAGCAGGATTCGTCACTGCGTCGTTGACAGCGACGGGCAGCAACGCGACGCCGATGATCGTGATCACCGTTCCAGTCACGACCGGCGGGAAGAATCTGAGGAGTCTACTGAAGTACGGGGCCATGAAGAACGTGACGAGACCTGCGACGATGACGGAGCCGTAGACGTACAGGAGGCCTTCGGTCCCGCCGCCGTTCGCCATGGCGATCGCGATGACGGGGGACACGCCCGCGAAGGTCACGCCCTGCAGCAACGGAAGTCGCACGCCGATTTTCCAGAAGCCCACCGACTGGACGATCGACGCGATCCCACACGTGAACAGATCCGCGTTGATCAGGTGAATCAGTTGTTCGTCGGTCAGTCCGATCGCGCTGCCGATGATGATCGGAACCAGCACTGCGCCCGCATAGAAGGCAACGACGTGCTGAAATCCGTACGCGGCGAGTTTCGGGACGGGGAGAACCTCGTCGACGGGATGAACACGGCGACGCTTCGTGGGAAGAACGGACATGGGTACCTCGCAGGTGGCAGCAGGTATTGGGTCCTGCGACGCTGCAGGCGAGTGGTAACAGGATCGACCATGACGGCCGTTACCGCGACTCGAGCGGGCAGAATGGTGCAGTCGGAAAGGACTGGTGAATGACGTCTGACGCGGTCGGAGTGCTTCTCGCCGCCGGTGCTGGAACTCGGTACGGCTCACCGAAAGTACTCGCGCACGACGGGGCGTGGCTGAACGCGGCCGTTCGTGCGCTGGTCGACGGCGGCTGCGGCCGAGTGCTCGTCGTACTCGGGGCTGCTTCGGTGCCGGTGCCTCTCGGCGCGGAGACGGTCCACGCCCCGAAATGGCGTGAGGGGCTGAGCGCATCGTTGCGGGCGGGTCTCGGTGCAGCCGGTGACGCTTCCTTCGCAGTCGTCCACGTCGTCGACACGCCGGATGTGGGGAGCGACGTCGTCGGTGCAGTCTTGGACACTGCTCGCGCTGCGCAGTCGCACCTCGCACGAGCAGTATTCGACGGCGTACCCGGTCATCCGGTCGTGTTCGGACGCGAACATTGGGACGACGTCATCTCCACGGCCGTCGGGGATTCCGGTGCGCGTGACTTTCTCCGTGGGCGGACGGATGTCGTTCCCGTCGAATGTTCGCGCTGGGCGACGGGTGTGGATCAGGATTACCGTCGGTGACCGAACTGGCTCGGCCGGGCGGCGTGCTCCTACGCTACTGCCGGTCGTGCGTGCGAATGTATAGCGGGCTATACATTCGCACGCACGGGTAGGGTGTTTCGGTGATCCTCGGACCCGCCGACACGCTGACCGACAGACCGTCGAGGGTGATAGTCGCCGGCACGTCGGGGTCCGGGAAAACGACGTTGGCCTCACGGATCGCTCGAGTCCTCGGCACCGAGCACATCGAGATCGACGGCTTGTTCCACGGTCCAGGCTGGACGCCCCGCCCGTCGTTCGAGGCCGAAGTGGACGAGTTCTCGTCGAGACCGTCGTGGGTGACCGAGTGGCAGTACGGTTCGGTTCGAGACAAGCTGGCGGACCGCGCCGATCTGCTCGTCTGGCTCGACTTACCGCGAACTACGGTCATGCGCCAGGTGTCGCAGCGCACGATAGGACGGCGGCTGCGTCGAGAAGTGTTGTGGAACGGCAACATCGAACCGCCGCTGCGCAGCATCTTCAGGGAAGAAGACCACATCATCCGCTGGGCCTGGAGGACGCACTCGCTCACGGGCGAACGTGTCCTCGCGGTGGCCGAGCGCAGGCCGGAACTTTCGATAGTCCAATTGCAGTCTCGCGCTGCCGTCGAACAGTGGGTCGGGGGAGCACTGACCGAGGTGAACTGACGAGTCAGCAGTGCAATGCCGTCGCCAACTCGGTGATCGACTCGACGCTGTACGACCAATCGGATTCGGGCCGCATATCCGAATTTTGTTGCGGCCCATGCTCGCTCGGCCTGCAGACGAACGCGGTGCGGAAACCGCAGTTGCGAGCGGCGTCGAGGTCGCTGTTGTGTGCAGCGACCATCATGCACTCGTCGGGCCGCAATCCGAGGATGTCGGCGGTACGAAGATAGGCGTCGGGCGTGGGCTTGTACGCGCGGACCGGTTCGGCTCCGAGGATCGCGTCCCACGGAATACCCGCATTCTTCGCCATGTCCAGCAGCAGAGAGATGTTGCCGTTGGACAGTGGCGCGACGACGAAATGCTCCTTCAACCGCGTGATGCCGTCGACCGAATCCGGCCAGGGATCGAGGCGATGCCACGCAAGGTTGAGGTCGTCGACAGCGGCGTCGGGTAGCTCGATGTCCTGCTCCGACAACACTGTTCGCAAACTTTCACGGTGCAGTTCATCCAGCCGGACGAACTCGCGTGACCCGGATCTGACCTCTTCCATCGACGGTTGATAGAGGCTGCGCCACCGATCGGCGAAAGAATATGGATCCTGCAACTCGGGCAGCGCCGACGAGACTGCGGCAGCCACACTCGTGCGCCAGTCGACGACCGTTCCGAACACGTCGAACAACAGGGCCTTTGGCGCCGTCACCGTCGATCCCGCTTCCGGCTCGACCGGTCCCCGCCGAAGATCACGGCACCGACCAAAGGAATCAACAGGAAGAACAACCAACTGTTCGACACGGGAACGACGAAGAACAGAACGAGCGCAACGATCGGCGTCGCAGCCATGACCGCTTTGCGCCAGTCCCAGCCGTCGTCGTCGGACGACTCCGCGGCAGGTGTTTGCGACGCGGTCCTCTCCAACGGCTTCGAGACGGAAGGAGTGACCGTCGTGGATGGCAGATCCGCGAACACCGCGTCGAGTTGGCCGCGCGTCGTGGCGGAGGAGACGACGGAACTACGTTCGTCGAACTCCGGCAACGTCAGGCGCCCGTCGCCGAGATGTCTGCTCAACGCTTCGAGTGCTTGCTCGCGCTCGGCCGTACCGATGCGAACGTCCGGGTTGTCTGCCATGAGAGACAGACTAACCCGGACGTTCGTGGTCCCAGAGGGGTTCTTACTTCAGTTCCGCGAGGACGGTGCCTTGGGTGATCGCCGAGCCGGGTGTGACGGCGAGGCCGGTGACGATGCCTGCTTTGTGGGCGTTGACGGGGTTTTCCATTTTCATCGCTTCGAGGACGGCGATGAGGTCGCCTTCGGCGACTTCTTGTCCTTCTTCGACGGCGACCTTGACGACGGTGCCCTGCATGGGTGCGGTGACGGCGTCACCGGACGTGGCACCGGCGCCGC
>NZ_QGNK01000027.1:0-57827 GCF_003336925.1 Rhodococcus sp. Eu-32
GACCGACTCGACCGCAAAACCATTGGCGCGCAACGAATCTATGAACGCTATGATCATCGATTGCGGGGGTCGAGTTCCCCCGCGAAGAAAGTCGTCGCCGCTTTCAAGATCGCGACGTCCTCGCGTAACTGCTTGTTCTCGGCCTTGAGTCGTTTGATCTCGGCGGCCTCGGCCGAGGTGGTTCCGGTCCGGTCGCCGGCGTCGATCTGGGCTTGCACCGCCCAGCGGCGCACCGTCTCCTGGCCCACACCGACCTGCTTAGCTATGGCCTCGGCCGCAGCAGTCATCGACGGGTACTCCCCGCCGTGGGTCTCCAACAACCGCAACGCCCGCGCACGGACCTCCGGATCGATCTTCTTAGGCATGTGCTCATCCTTCCTGACTCAGAAGGAAGCGGCATCAAACCTGGGGTGATTCATGGTGTGGCCGCCGTGGCCGCCGTGGCCGTCGGGGTGCGGTCCGCGGGTGAGGGCCGGGTCGAGGGCAGCGGCGGCGAGGTAGGCGTCGATCGTGGCGGTCAGGGCGGTGTCGCGCCCGGCGAGAATGGGCGTGCGGGGACGCCCGGAGCCTTGTCGGGGTCCGGGTCCGGGCCCGGGCGTCGGGTGGGCCGGCGGTAAGGGCGGTGCGGGTCGTGTGCGTCCGCGGGTGAGGATGCGGCGGGCGCGGGGAACGAGTGAACTGGTGCCGCGCGGTGCGGGTGGTGGCGGGTTGCTCGGTTCTTCTGAATCACACTGTCCGCCATGGTTTTCCGGGCTGTCAGGGTTCAAATCGATCTCGTTCGAATCGGCCGTGTTCGAATCGATGTCGAATTCGCCGCCGGTGGTTGTGGTTTCGTCGGCTGCGGGTGTCTCACCGGTACCGTCGCTGTCGTCGCAGTGTCCAGTGTCTGCGGGACCGTCGGTGTTCGGGTCATCGTCGTTCGGCCTGTCGATATCGCCGGTGGTGTTCTCTACTGTGTCGCGGTTCTCTGCTGCGTCGTCGTCCGGTGTTCTGTCGTCGTCGACAGGCTTCTCGTTTTCGGGCTCGTGTACCTCGGATGCCTGCCCGGTGGGCTCCGGTTGTGTTGCAGCCGTCGGTCTTTCATCGCTGTCGTTGGCAGAGTTGTGGTGGGCGCGTGCGAGTTCGAGAGCCTCGGTGAGGAAGGCTTGCCAGTGTGCGTCGGTGGCGAGTAGGCGTGCGGTGTCGGCGTCGAGGACGGTGCCGTCGGAGAGGGTGGCGGGGGTGTCGGTGAGGCGTAGCAGGGTTTCGAGGTCGACGATGACCTGGATGAGTGGTTTTGGCCGGGCTGGGGTGCGGTCGGCGGTGGCTGCTGCGGGGCATTCGTCGGTGCGGCAGGTGCAGGCGAGGGCGTCTTCTTGGTGCATGAGCGCGACCAGGGCGTCGGCGCGGAGTTGCCGTTTGGTGCGGGGATCGCGGTCGCAGACGGTGGCGGCGAATTGGTCGAGGATGGCGTCGATTTCGGAGGCTTCGACGGCGGTGATTCGGGCGAACAGTGATGCGGTGCCGTCGGTGTTGCGGCGGATGTTGACCGAGCGTTCGTCTGCGTCGGCTCGGGCGCGTGCGGCGGTGGCTTCGTGGGGGTTGTGGTCGAACCAGTGTCGCCAGATGTTGTCGCGGAGTGATCGTGGGGTGCAGCGGTGGGCGGCGGCGAGGATGTCGGGTTCGAGGGCGGCGACGGTGTCGTCGCCGGCGCGGGAGAGGGTGAGGGCGATGGTGCGGACGCGGGGGTAGTCAAGATCTCCTGCGGTGAAGGCGGCGTCGATGGCGGGGAGTCGCTGCGCGAGTTCTTCGCCGGTGGTGATCATGTCGCGGGTGATCTGGCGGGAGAGTGAGAATGCTACGGACGCTTCGGTTTCGGCGGCGAGGCGGGCTTTGTAGATGTCGGGTTCGGCGACGCCGTATTGCTGTGGTCCGGTGGGAGTGTCGTGTTCGAGGCCGTAGTCGTAGATCGCGGCTTTGGTGGAGATCCGTAGGTCGAGGAGGTCGTGCACTCGGTGCACGGTCGCGGCAGCGGCAATGTTCTCCTGGCGGCGCAGGTCGGTGAGGGTGGTCAGCATGTCGGATGCGGACGCGTCGGCGTCGCGTCTGATCTGTTCGAAGCCCCCCGGCATGTCCATGCCCACCATGATACTCGAACGCATGTTCGAACACAACAGGTTCAGCGCAACCCAATTCTCCCAATTCACCCGCGCCCCAACCGGTTACCACCGCGAGGTCGAGTATCGGTCGTGCGTGCGAATGTATAGCGGGCTATACATTCGCGCGCACGGGGAGGGCCGGCCACAAGAACCGGTTGTGGCTACACAACAGCGGCACCTCTACCGAGAATGCCCCTCGCCGACGACGGTGGAACCATGACCGCAGCCGTTCTCGCCGACGCGCCCCTGGGATTGTTCCGCGACCTCGACCGTCCTGGCCGCGTGCTGGAACACCTCACCCCGAACTGGTTCGCGTCCATCATGGGAACCGGCATCGTCGCGAACGCCGCGGCCACGCTTCCCCTGCACTCTCCGATTCTGCATTCTTTCGCCACCGTGGTCTGGGGAGTCGCGGCAACCGCCCTCGTCGCGCTGACAATTGCCTTCACCGCGCACTGGATCCTGCATGTCGACAACGCTCGCGGTTACGTCGCGCATCCGGTCATCGGCCTTTTCTACGGCGCAATCCCGATGGCGCTGTTGACCGTCGGCAGCGGAACAATCCTTCTCGGCAAGGATCTACTCGGCATCACTGCGGCTCTCTGGATCGCCGGAACGCTGTGGACCATAGGAACTCTCGCAGGAATCGCGACCGTGCTGTGGATTCCGGTTCGCGTGTGGGGGCACCGTCTGCCCGCGTTGCTGATGCCCGTCGTGCCTCCGATGGTGTCGGCGACCGGGGGAGCAATTCTGGCGCAACACATCCCGAGCGGCACGGTCAGGACTGAATTCCTCGCCCTGTGCTATGTCCTGTTCGCGCTCAGCCTGATCCTCGGTGCGCGGATCATGGTCACGGTCTGCGGTGAGCTCGTGCATAGGAGAACGCCTCCCGTGCAGGCGATTCCGACGATCTGGATCACGCTGGGCCTCGTCGGCCAGTCGGTCACCGCAGCCAATCTCTTGGCCGCCGATGCGGGCAGCGACTGGCTCCACGACATCGGCATCGCCTACGGGATATGCGCAGGCGTGTTCGGCATCGTCATGTTCGCCGTTGCAACCTGTCTGACCGTCACAGCTGCCCGCAGCGGCCTCCGGTTCTCCATGACCTGGTGGAGCTTCACGTTCCCCGTCGGCACCTGCGTCACCGGCGCAACCGCGCTCGGGGTCACGTTCGGCGCACTGAACATCGTCGCAATCGGCCTCTATGCACTGCTCGTCGCGGCATGGGCAATCGTTGCCTGGGGCACCGTGCGCGGTACGGTCAGTGGCCGGATATTCCTACCGGCGTGAGCACTGGGATACAGTCGAGCATCGACTCCCACCAGGCCATCACCCGCACCCTCCGCGCCGCCGGATGCGTGTACGCCGAGGACGAGGCCGCACTTCTCCTCCAGGCGTTCACCGGTGATCGGCTCCTCGAGATGGTGTCCCGACGCGTGGCGGGCACCCCCTTGGAGCAGATCCTCGGGTGGGCAGAATTTCGTGGACTCCGTATCGTCGTCGAACCCGGCGTCTTCGTGCCCCGACGTCGCACGGAACTCCTCGTCGAGGAGGCACTCGCGCTCCGGCCGACGACCGTCGTCGACATGTGTTGCGGATCCGGGGCAGTCGGGGCGGCGCTCGAACACGAGCTCGGGCACCTCGACCTCCACGCCACCGACATCGACCCCGTCGCCGTCCGGTGCGCTCGCCGCAACATCGGTGCGGGCCACGTCTACGAGAGCGATCTGTATTCTGCTCTGCCGCAACACCTTCGAGGCTGCATCGATGTCATCGTCGCCAATGCGCCCTACGTCCCCACCGACGCCATCGCCTCGATGCCGGCCGAAGCGCGTGATCACGAACCCCGCGTCGCGCTCGACGGCGGATTGGACGGACTGGACTGGCACCGCCGCATCGCCGACGACGCCAGGCAGTGGCTCACCGACCGCGGTCATCTCCTGATCGAGACCAGCGTCGGCCAGGCGAAGGGGACCGTGCAGATCATGCGCGGTGCGGGGTTCGACGCACGCATCGCCCATTCGGACGAACTCGACGGGACCGTTGTCGTGGGCGAGGTCAGGACTGCGTGAACCGGTCGAGCATGAACCCTTGACCTCCACCTATGTCGAGGTTCTACGGTTTCAGGCATGAGCATGGAAGTCACTGCGTGGAATCAGCTGTACCGGACGATGCATGCGTCGTCCGGTACGGCCCGTTTCAATGCCGACACCGCCCGCAGAATCCTGGACTTCGCCCGTCCTCACAAGACGAAACTGCTCGGCTTCGTGCTGCTCAGCGTCGTGCTTGCGGTCCTCGCGGTCGCGACGCCGGTGCTGGCGGGACGCGTGGTCAATGCGATCGTCGACGGTGAGTCCTTCGACATCGTCCTTCGGCTCGCGCTGCTCATCGCGCTCATCGCGGTGGTCGACGCTGGCTTCGGTCTGTTGAACCGGTGGCTGTCGTCGAACATCGGGGAAGGCTTGATCCTGGACCTGCGCACCGCCGTGTTCGACCACGTGCAGCGCATGCCGATCGCGTTCTTCACACGCACTCGCACGGGCGCACTCGTGAGTCGACTGAACAACGACGTCATCGGCGCGCAGCGTGCGTTCAGCGACACGTTGTCCGGCGTCGTCTCCAATCTCGTGACGCTGGCCCTGACGCTGGTCGTCATGATCGGAATCTCGTGGCAAGTAACACTTCTCGCGCTCCTGCTGTTGCCGGTCTTCGTGATCCCGGCGAGTCGAATGGGTCGTCGACTCGCACGCTTGCAGCGCGAGGCAGCCGCGCACGACTCGGCCATGAGCACGCAGATGACCGAGCGCTTCTCGGCGCCCGGCGCGACGCTGGTGAAGCTGTTCGGGCAGCCCGAATTCGAGTCTCGCGAGTTCGCCGTCCGGGCATCCCGGGTCCGCGACATCGGTGTGCGCAGTGCGATGGTCCAGACGGTGTTCGTCACCGCGTTGACGTTGGTCTCGGCACTGGCTCTGGCCGTCGTCTACGGGCTCGGCGGCTTCTACGCTCTGCGCGGCCAGCTCGACCCGGGATCCGTTGTGTCGCTGTCGCTTCTGCTCACTCGTCTGTACTCACCGCTCACGGAACTGGCGAGCGCACGCGTCGAGGTCATGAGCGCCCTGGTCAGCTTCGAGCGCGTCTTCGAGGTTCTCGATCTCGTGCCCCTCATCCAGGACAAGCCGGGCGCTGTCGCGTTGCCCGACGCGCCGGTGTCGGTCGAGTTGAAGGACGTGCGATTCGCGTACCCGTCGGCGGACAAGGTGTCGCTCGCGTCGTTGGAAGAAGTGGCGGCGTTGGACACGCGTGGCGATGAGGAGGTTCTGCACGGGGTGTCGTTCCGGGCCGAGCCGGGACAGATGGTCGCGCTCGTCGGCACATCCGGAGCCGGAAAGTCGACCATCGCGCAATTGGTCGCTCGTCTCTACGACGTCGACGACGGCTCGGTGCGGTTGGGCGAGAACGATGTCCGTGATCTGACGGCCGAATCGATTCGCGACGCGGTCGGCATGGTGACCCAGGACGGGCACCTGTTCCACGACACGGTCCGCGCCAACATCGTGCTGTCGCGCCCCGACGCCGCCGAGGACGAAGTCTGGGACGCGCTTCGACGCGCCAGGCTCAGCGATCTCGTGCAGCCCCAACCGACGGCCTTGACACCGTCGTCGGCGAACGCGGTTACCGGCTGTCCGGTGGTGAGAGACAGCGTCTGACGATCGCCAGACTGTTGATCTCCCGGCCGAAGGTCGTCATTCTCGACGAGGCGACGGCGTCACTGGATTCGACGTCGGAAGCCGCGGTTCAGGCCGCCCTCGGTGAGGCGCTGGCAGGCAAGACGTCGGTGGTGATCGCACACCGGTTGTCGACCATCCGCGCTGCCGACACGATTCTGGTCGTCGAAGGCGGGTCGATCGTCGAACGTGGAACGCACGAGGAGCTCCTCGCGGCGGGTGGCCGCTACGAGGAGCTCCATCGGACGCAGTTCAGGACGGATTCTCAGTTGGCCGGTGCGGGAACGACCGTCGACGGGTCGTTGTCGGACGCGGCTGCCAGCATCGGTGCGAAGCCGTCGATCGCGTAGTTCAGCGACAGCGGGCTCGAGTAGCCGAGAGCCGACGGCAGGTCCTCGCTGAACGCACCGATGTAGGCGGTGCGATCCTGCGAGACGACGTTCAGTGCAGCGAACAGCGGATCGGCAAGCAGCTGTTCGCGACTGGCGCCCGCCATCACGAGAACGTCGGTATCGAGCTTGTTCAGATTCTCGGGGCTGATCGTCTCGGTGACCGCAGGGATCTCGAAACCGAGATCCTTGAAGAACAGGGCGCGGATGTCGTCCTCGCCGAGCACGAGGTAGGTGCCGTCGCCCATGTCGAAGCCCAGAGTCAGCGTCTTGCCCGCGAACTGCGGGTTCTCGTCCTGCGTCGTCTGGAACTTCTGCTCGAGCTCGGCGGTCTGGTCGGCGGCTTCCTGCTCCATGCCGAGCGCCTTGCCGATGACCTCGAACTCCTGCTGCCACGTGGCCGCGGGGACGTCGTCGTAACCGCCGATGTCGGCGATCGTGGGTGCCATCTCGGACAGCTGGTCGTACTGGCCCTGCTCGATGAACGAGTACGGGCCGAGAATGAGGTCGGGCCCCGCGTTCGCGATCTGCTCGAGGTTCAGTTCCTCGGAGCCGACCTCGGGGATGTCGGTGCCACCGAGAGCTTCCTGCGCCCAGGGACGGTTCCGGTAGTCGTAGCTGAGGTTGCCGCGCGTCGCGACGGGCTTCACGCCGAGTGCGAGCACGAAGTCCTGCTCGTTGAAGCCGATGGTGACGATGCTCGACGGTTCGCTGTCGACGGTCGTCTCACCGAAGTGGTGGGTGATGGTGACGGGGAAAGCGCCGGACTCGTCGGAGTTGGTCGACGACGAGCTGCCGTCGGACGAACAGCCGGCGACGAGCGCGACTGCTGCAGCGCCTGCGGCGATGCGGAGGTAACTGGTGCGCACTGTGGGACTCCTCGCGTAAGTACGAAATGCGAGGTTAGCCTAACCGATGCCCGAGGTCATCGAAATTTCAAGGGCCGGAAGCGAAGGACGCCCTCGGTCACTTGGGGTGACCGAGGGCGTCCTTCGCTCGTGTGGTTGCCAGTTCAGCAGTTGCTCGGCGCAGGAACGCCGTTCAAGCGGGCGTTGATCCATTCGAGAGCCTGTGGGAGCCCGAGCACCGCGGCGGTGAGGTGATCGTTACTGGGCACCTGAACCTCGGTGACCGGGACACCTGCGGCGCAGTAGCGGCCGAGGGTGTTGGTGATGGACGAGACCGGGATGAGTGCGTCCGTCGGGCTGTGCCACTCGAAGTAGGGAGCCTTCGGAACGCCCGGGTAGAGCTCGACGCTGTTCTCGTTGACCGCGTCGACCATCTCGGGGCTGTCGATGAGGCTGAGCGAGTCGGCGACGAGCGTCGCGCTCTTGCCTGCGCCGACCCGAATGATGTCGTTGGTGCACGCGTTCTGCACTTCGGCGGCCATCTGCCGGCCCAGCGGGTTCAGCTGCTCGCTGATCGGAATCCGAGTCGGGTACTCCCGCTCGAGTCCGAGCGCCGCAGCGAATGCGAGGCCGAACACCGGATGCGGGTTGAAGCCCAAATCGCGAGCCATGCGTTCGAGGTTCATCGGCGCACCGCCCGCAGCGCTGCCGACGATGTTCAGCTCGGGTGCGTAGTCGTTCTGCAGTGCGGCCGCCCACGCCGTCGCCATGCCGCCGCCCGAGTAGCCGGCGAGCGCGACGCGGCTCTGCTGCACCTGAAGCGGATCGAAGCGTTGCGTCGCACGGATGCTGTCGAGGACGATCTGGCCGCCCATCTTGGCTGCGCCGTACGCGCTGTTGGGGCCGAGGTGATCGGCGATCGCGACGGTCCATCCACGCTGCAGGGCAACGTTGAGTGCCGGAGCCTCACGAATCATCAGGTTGGGATCGGACGTCCAGAGTGCCTGTGAGGGAGCGCATTTCAAGCCCAGTGCATTGATGATGTGTTGGTACGACAGCAGAGGCCCGTTCGGTGCCTTGTTCTTCGGAGCCATGACCGTGTTGACCGCGGCGATCGGATTGCCTGCGGAGTTGGTCGACCGGAAGCGCAGCTGCCACACGTCGACGTCGAAGAAACCGGGAGGTGGCGGCATCGGCCTGCTGGAGATGATGTCACCGGGGTTCAGCGCATCCAGACCAGGAACCGGAGCGTAGAACACATCGGCAATGGGCGTGGGCTCCAGCGGAATCGCCGTAGCAGGTGCTGCGGTCATCAGAGTCGAACACATGACCGTGGCTGCGGACACGACCGCTGCCCCGATCAGTTTGTAAGCGCGCATGGCGTCAAATCCCTCCCGACAAAGCTTCGTTTTCCCGTGCGGGAGACACAGTCCGACCGCACCCCCCCTGCAGCGCCCGATCGAGAGAACGCCGCACCAGGTGCGATATAGAAAAAGTGACCCCGCTCGTTACGCTCCCCCCGGAAACGATGTTCGAAAGGGTACGCAGCAAGAGATTTTATGGCAACCGCGAGAGGGCTCGAGCGCGCGCCTAGGAATTGTGCTCGATCACTACGTCTTCCGGCTTCTTGTCCTCACGAATACCGCGCCAACTCGGATGCCTCAGATGCATCGAGTCGGTCCATTCGAAGAACCGGACCTCACCGACGAGAAGCGGCGTCACCCACACCGCATCCTTCCGGTCGGCCGTCGGGAGGGTCTCTGCGAACGGCGAGCTGTCGGTCTGCAACGGAGACAACTCGGTGCTCAGACGGTCGAGTGCCTGTTCGCTGAAACCGGTTCCGACGCGGCCGAGATAGCGCAGGCCACCCTCGTCGGGCACACCGACGAGCAGCGAGCCGATGCCGCCTCCCCGGCGCCCGCGGCCGCGTCGCCACCCACCGATGACCACTTCCTGAGTACGCCAATTCTTGGACTTGATCCAGGTTTTGGCGCGTTTGCCGGGTTGGTAGATCGAGTCGGACCGCTTGGCGACGACGCCTTCCAGTCCTCGCTCGATACTCGCGGCCGCCGCCTCGGATGCCGTCGACGGCAACAGTTCCGGCACGATGACCGAATCGAGGCCCGTCGTCAGCAGCTCGAGAAGTTTGCGCCGATCCGAATACTTCTTGCGCAGCAACGACGTTCCGTCGAGATGCAGCAGATCGAACGCGATGAAGTCGACGTGCTTGCCGGTGCTGTTCTGCAGCAGTTCGAAACTGGAGATGCCGTCGGCGTCGAAGACGACTGCTTCACCGTCGACGATGGCCTCGTGGTCCTTCAGATCGTCTGCGAGAGCCTGAAATGCACGGAAGCGCTCGGTCAGGTCCTTTCCGGTCCGAGACGTCAGCTTCATCTCGCCGTACGAGAACTGTGCGACGACGCGAAAGCCGTCCCACTTTCCCTCGAAGGACCATTCGCCGTCGGGAAGGCCGAGGACGTCGCCCGCGGTCGCGAGCATCGGCGCAACATTCTTCGGGAGATTGCTTTCGGGTACGCCTTTGTTCGACGGATGTTCATCATCGGGCGACGGAGACTGCTCCTTCATCAGATGCATCAGCCATTGATCGCCCTTGGTCTTGATGAGAGCGAAACGGCCCTTCGCCTTGGCTCCCGACAGGACGACGATGACTTCGTCGTCGCGCCATTTCTCGAGTTCGTACGTACCGCTGTCCCAGATCGTCACCTCTCCGCCGCCGTACTCGCCCTTCGGGATGCTGCCCTCGAACGTCGCGTATTCGAGTGGGTGGTCCTCGGTGTGTACGGCGAGGCGGTTCTGCGTCGGGTCGTCGGGAATGTTCTTCGGCACGGCCCAGGAGACGAGGACGCCGTCGTGTTCGAGTCGGAAGTCGTAGTGCAGGCGTCGGGCGTGATGCTCCTGGATGACGAACGTGTCGTCGTTCCCGCGCGGTTCTCCTCCGGTCGGTATCGGCTCGGGCGTCTTCGCGCGGCTGCGCATGCTGCGGTACTTCGTGAGTTTGTCGGGCTCGGCAGGAGCGGTCTCCACGTCGTCCAGCGGTGGGTCCAGATCGGCGAGGAGGTCTCCCTGGTCCTGATAGCGCTCGAGCACTTCCTCGTACCGCAATTGTGTGAGGCCGGGGGATTCGAGTTCCTCCCACGTCCGGGGCGCGGCGACGGTCGGTTCCGATCGCGCACGCATCGAGTACGGCGCGACCGTCGTCTTCTTCCCGTTGTTCTGCGACCAGTCGACGAAGACTCGGCCGGTCCGCTTCGCTTTGGCCATCGTCGCCGTCACGCGGTCGGGTGAGCGCTCCTCGAGAATCGTCGCGACGTGCTTCGCGACGGTCGACGCTCCCGACGACGTCAGTGGCTTGTCGAGCGGAACGTAGAGGTGAATGCCCTTGCTGCCGCTCGTGACC
Organism: Rhodococcus sp. Eu-32; assembly: GCF_003336925.1. Classification (NCBI taxonomy): domain Bacteria; kingdom Bacillati; phylum Actinomycetota; class Actinomycetes; order Mycobacteriales; family Nocardiaceae; genus Rhodococcus; species Rhodococcus sp. Eu-32. The sequence continues at coordinate 10,519 of NZ_QGNK01000027.1, forward strand.
GGATAGGCGGTGAACCCGATGTCGGTCATGAGGCCGCGGATTTCGCAGGCGATCTCGGCGCAGCGGGCGAGGTCGACGTCGTCGCCCGGATCGAGGTCGAAGACCATCCTCGTGGCCAGGCCCTGCGCATCGCCGTCGAAACGCCACTGCGGGACGTGTGCCTCGATGGCGGCCTGCTGCCCGAGCCACGCGAGATCCGCGGCGGTGGAGAACAACGGATACACGACGACGCGATCGGAGTGCTGCATGTCGCGTCGTTCCAGCCAGTCCGGCGCCGACGATGCGAGATTCTTCTCGAAGAACGACGGCTGATCCACCCCGTTCGGCCACCGCTTCCGCGTCACGGCACGGCCGGCCAAGTGCGGGAGCATCGCGGGTGCGATCGAGGTGTAGTACTCGATGACCTGGCTCTTCGTCGTGCCGGTCTCGGGGAACAGCACCTTGTCCAGATTGGTGACCGAGAGCTTTCGGCCTGCGATCTCGAGCGTCGCCATTTCCCCAGGCTAGTCACTGGTCAGGTTTGGCCGCGCGCGAGAAGTGCCAATCTCGGGGGTATGGCGACGATCCGAGTGACCGTGAACATGCCCGAAAATCCTCAGGGTGCCTGGGACAAGGCGTCCGCGCTGAACCGCTTCGACGAATGGATGACGATCCACGGTGGTTGGTGCAGCCCGCCTCCCGCGACGATCGAGAAGGGCACCGAGGTCGAGTCGCTCGTGAAGGTCAAGGGCTTCCGGAACACCATCAAATGGACGTTCACCGAGTACAAGGAGCCCGAACTCATCGAGATGTCCGGCCGCGGAAAGGGTGGCATCAAGATCGCGATGACCATCCACGTGCGCGAGAACCACGAGGGCGGCTCCACTCTGACGCTCGACGCCTACTTCGGCGGCGGGGTCCTGTTCGGGCCCGTCGGCAAGGTCGTCGCCAAGGCCCTCGACACCGACATCAAGCAGTCGGTGGACAATCTCGCTGCACTCGACACGTGAGTGCGAATGCATAGCGTCTTCGGGTCGCTTCGCAGGCTCCGCTCCTGCCCGCTATACGTTCGCGCTCACAGGCGGCGGGTCCGCCGTATCCACCAGAGCCCGGCGATCGGGAGCACCACGGGAATGAAGACGTATCCCTGACCGAAGTGCGACCACACGGTCGCGTCGGGGAAATCCTGAGGCTGGATGTAGCTGAGCGCACCGATGGCGAGGACGCCGACGAGCTCGATGATGCAGGACACCGTCACGACTCGGCGCGACGCCTCGGTCGCGCGTGCCAGCCCGACCGTCGCCACGATGTAGATGACCGCTGCGAGCGCCGACAGGATGTACGCGAGCGGGGCGACGTCGAAGCGTGTCGTCAACTGCACGATCGACCGTGAGGTGGCGGCGACGGCGAACACCGCATAGACGGCGATGAGGAAGCGACCGAAGCCGGTGCGGGTCGCCTCCTGAAGGCGGTCGGGAGTATCAGGCATATCCGGCCCATATCTGGCTGAGACGCAGCACCATCGCTGCGAGGGTGGTGACGGCGACGAGCAGCACTGCGGTGCCGCCGCGTGAACGATCACCCAGTGACCACCACGTACCGATCGGCAGCAGCAGGAGCAATCCGATCAGGTAGGCGCCGAACGTCAACCGGTGAATGTCGCGGTCGGAGGTGAACATCATGACGAATCCGATGATCGCCTGGAGCAGGACGACGGCCTCGGTTGCGGAGATCGCCCAGAACAACGCGCGGTCCGATGCGTTCTTCAGGAGCACCGGCTTGCCCAGCACGAGCTTGACGAGAACCCAGAGGCCGACGGCCAGTGACATCACGTACAGCAAGCCGGTGACGGCGCCGATCATCGTTCCCTCTCGGTGGCTTCGGGTGGTGTGGACGCATCCCAGGGTATCGGGGTGCGCGTCGCCCCAGCGGTGAGGCCTTCGAAACAGTGCGTTATTCCGGGCGTGACCACTCGGAAACGGATGTCGCCTGTACTGGTCACATGGCCGAGGAGCACCTCCGACGCCATCCTCTTCTCCTCACGCACACGACCCTCAGGAGCCGACGCAGTGTCCGACATCGACAAGACAATCGCCGAGAACATCCAGAAGTCGCTCGGAGAGATTCCGCACCCCTCGTTGCCCAAGGGCAGCAACATCTACGGTTCCACCAAGATCTTCCCGGACTACAAGGCAGAGAACGGCGAAAGCTACTTCACGTTGGTGCACGGCATCGCGCACGAGTCGTCGGTCAGCTTCGTCGCCGTGCTGCAGGCAACGCGCGCTCTGCGCAAGGGTTTCGAGTCGGCCATGTACTTCTACGGTCCCGGCGCGATCAATTGTCTTGCCACGCGCGGATTTCCGACGACGGGCGATTCCGGATTCCCGGGTGAGCAGAACATCAACGACTCGCTCGCGACCTTCATCGCCGAGGGCGGAACGGTGTTCTGCTGCCGCTTCGGTCTCGCACTGCACGGTGGCCGCGAAGAAGACCTGATCGAGGGCGTCATCCCGGCGCATCCGCTCGACGTTCAGGACGCGCTCATCCACTACGCACGCAAGGGCGCCATCATCAACTCGACGTACATGGTCTAGGAGCTTGTTATGTCTGTCGGTGTGCGAGTAGATCTGGCGCTCCTCGGGATTCGAGGAACGCCACCGGTCAACAGAACGGCCGGCGCCGGGCCCAGCGACGACGGGCATGTCCGAATCGATGGCCTCGGCGCGGCCATCCCTCGAAACCCGTCGAGCCCGTACGTTCTCGACGGAGACCGAATATTGTTCGACGGCAACGACATCGGAGTGGACATAGAGGCCGTCTCCCGGCCGAAATTCTACGATCTCGAGACCGCCGACGGGATTTCCTACGAGAAGATCGCCAAACTGCACGGCTCCAGCGTCCTCGCGACGACGGTCATGCAGACCTGCATCCGGTACGACCCCGAACAACGGTGCCGCTTCTGCTCCATCGAGGCGTCACTCGACGCGGGGGACACCATTGCCGTCAAGACGCCGGCGCAGCTGGCCGAGGTCGCCGAAGCCGCCGTCCGACTCGACGGCGTCACCCAGATGGTCATCACGACCGGCACGTCGGCGGCGAAAGACCGTGGTGCGCGGCACATTGCGCGTTGTGTCGCAGCGATCAAGGCAGCTGTTCCCGATCTGCCCATCCAGGTGCAGTGCGAGCCACCCGGCGATCTGCAGACCATCACCGATCTGCACGACGCGGGTGCCGAATCCATCGGGATCCACGTCGAATCGCTGGACGACGACGTTCGCCGAAAGTGGATGCCGGGCAAAGCAACAGTCCCGATGGACGACTACCGGGCGGCATGGGCCGAAGCCGTCCGCGTGTTCGGACGAAACCAGGTGTCGACCTACCTTCTCGTGGGCCTCGGCGAGGACCCGAACGAATTGGTCTCGGGTGCAGCCGAACTCATCGAGATGGGTGTCTACCCGTTCATCGTTCCGTTCCGGCCGCTCGCAGGAACGTTGGCCGTCGACGTCGACCGTGCGGTCGCACCGAACCGTGACGTGTTGGAGGACGTGACGCGCCGCGTCGCCAAGGAACTTCAGGCCGCGTCGATGCTCGGTACGGACCAGAAGGCAGGCTGTGCTGCGTGCGGTGCCTGCAGTGTTCTCCAGAATGCGGGTGGCTGATGTACACCGACTTGGCCGGGACCGCGGTCGCGACGTCGCAGGCCCCGTTCCTGATCCACGAATGCGGTGGCGCAACCGAACTCGACGCGTATCGACGCCTCAGACGCGACATCTTCGTCACCGAGCAGGGTCTGTTCACGGGTTCGGATCATGACGACGTCGACGACGACCCGCGTACCGTCGTCCTGATCGCCCGCAGCGCCGACGGCATCGTCCTGGGTGGTGTCCGCCTTGCGCCCTGCACGGCACGGGATCTGGGGTGGTGGGCAGGCAGTCGTCTCGTCGTTTCGTCCGACGCCCGCGCATCCGGCGTCGGACCTGCATTGGTCCGAGCGGCGTGCGCGCACGCCGAGAGCCACGGCGTCCTGAGATTCGACGCGACGGTCCAGAGACAGCACGAGAAGCTGTTCACCAGGCTCGGCTGGGTCCGGCGCGGCGACCTCGACATCCACGGTGCACCGCACGTCGCGATGAACTGGCCGATCGACCGGATCGAACGACTGGTGTCGGCGACCAAGGCCATGCTCGCGGGGGTACTTGCGCCCCTGAAGGCGCAATCACTGGGGCTGGGCGCCAGAGGCTTTCGCGGAGACGACGGGGTCCCGGTGCCCGGAAGCGACGTCATCGCCGCATGTGACGCGATCATCCCGTCGATGGTCGATCGGGATCCCGAGTGGGCCGGATGGTGTGCGGCGCTCGCCAACTTGAACGATTTGTCGGCCATGGGTGCCAGAGCCGTCGGCATGCTCGACTCGGTCGGAGCACCCACACAGTCAAGGCTCACGCGCATCATCCGGGGTCTTGCCGATGCGTCGCAGGCGTGGCGGGTTCCGGTGCTCGGTGGCCACACCCAGGTCGGGGTCCCGTCGTCCCTGTCGGTCACGGCGCTCGGCAGCACGCCGTCGCCGGTCCGCGCGGGCGGTGCTGCTGCCGGCGACGTCCTCACCCTGACCGCGGACATCGAGGGCGGATGGCGTCGCGGATATCAGGGACAGCAATGGGATTCGACGTCGCGACGCACGTCCGAAGAACTCGACGAGATGGCGTCCTTCGTCGCCCGCACCGCACCCAAGGCGGCCAAGGACGTGTCGATGGCCGGTCTCGCCGGCACGACGGGCATGCTCGCCGAAGCGTGCGGTACCGGAGCCGTCCTGGATGTCGCCTCCATCCCCACGCCGACGACTGCGTCGGTGGGCGAATGGGTCACGTGCTTTCCAGGGTTCGCGATGATCACCGCGGACCGTCCCGACGCGTCGCTCGCGTCGTCGGGACCTGCAGTCTCCGCTCGCTGCGGAGAGCTCACCGACACTCCGGGCGTCGCGTTGCGATGGCCCGACGGAATCACCACTCGCGCAGTTGCATCGACCGTGACTGGATTGGGAGAAGCATGAACATCCACACGAACACCGTCACGATTTCCGTGGCCGCCGCCGAGTTCGGCCGCGACATGGAACAGGGCTACAGCACCATCGCGGCGCTACTCGAAGAAGCGCGTCACCGCGGAAGCCAACTCCTGGTACTTCCCGAGGCCTGCCTCGGTGGGTACCTGCCGAGTCTCGGGGGCGGGGACGAGTCGGAGGAGTCGCGGCAGCGTCGGCTCCGAAGCTTGCCGCCCGCACTGGAACTCGACGGTCCCGAGTTGAAACGCGTCATCGACATGGCCGGTGACATGGTGGTCACCCTCGGGTTCTGCGAGAAGGACGGCGACACTCGCTACAACGCGGCCGTGACACTGAACGGTGACGGCATCCTCGGTTCGTACCGCAAGGTGCACCAGCCGCTCGGTGAAAACCTCTGCTACGACGCGGGAGACACCTACGAGGCGTTCGACACTCCGGTCGGACGCATGGGCATGCAGATCTGTTACGACAAGGGATTTCCCGAAGCAGCACGGGAACTCGCACTCGACGGCGCCGAAATCATCACCTCCATCTCGGCATGGCCGACCGCACGGACTGCGACGACGTCGAACATGGAGGACGATCGCTGGAAGCAGCGCTTCGACATCTACGACCGCGCCCGGGCATTGGAGAACCAGGTGATCTGGGTGGCCGCGAACCAGGCAGGCACGTTCGGTTCGCTTCGTTTCGTGTGCAGCGCGAAGATCGTCGGGCCGGGCGGTGAAATCCTCGCGGGCACAGGCGTCGAGCCGGGTTTGGCGACGGCAACTGTCGACGTCGACGGGCTTCTCGGTGCGGCGCGTGGAGGCGGTATGTACAACCTCCGCGATCGCCGTCCGTCGGTGTACAAGACGATAACGAAAGAGCCGGTCCATGCCTGAGATGAGATTCCAGGTCCGATGGCCGGATGGGCGTGAACAGTCCTGCTACTCACCGTCATTGGTGATGCACGACTACCTCGCACCAGGAGCGGAGTACCCGGTCGACGAGTTCGTCGAGCGGACGTCGGAAGCGCTCACGGTGGCCGGTGATCGCGTGCTGGCGAAGTTCGGAATGCGCTGTACGTCGGCCGCGCAGCAGATGGAGGAAATTCGCGACGTCGGTGCGGCATATACGGACGGCGGCGCCGTGAAGGTCCTGAGTATGACGGGAGCTGATTTGTTGTGAGAGAGACACATGAGGTGGTGGTCGTCGGCGGTGGGCAAGCCGGTCTGTCCATCAGCTGGCACCTGACGCAGCGCGGGATCGAACACGTTGTGCTGGAGTCGAATACGATCGCACACGAGTGGAAGGATTCCCGCTGGGACAACTTCACGCTCGTGACACCCAACTGGCAGTGCGTGCTCCCCGGGTTCTCGTACGACGGTGACGATCCCGACGGTTTCATGAAGCGCGACGAGGTGTACGACTTCGTCCGGCGGTATGCCCGAAGTTTCGACGCCCCCGTCCGTGAGCACGTCACCGTCACGTCCACGCGGCAGGGAATCGGGGGTGGCTTCGACATCGAGACCACCGCGGGGCCGATGCACGCGGACCAGATCGTCGTCGCGATCGGCGGATACCACGTCCCGACCATTCCGCGGTTCGCCGAAAAGCTCCCGAAGGACGTCATTCAGATCCACTCGTCGCAGTATCGGGGTTCGCACCAATTCCCCGACGGCGACGTACTCGTCGTCGGCACCGGACAGTCCGGCGCCCAGATCGCCGAGGACCTGCATCTCGACGGTCGACGCGTGCACCTCGTTGCCGGTACCGCGCCACGCGTCGCACGCTTCTATCGCGGCCGTGATTGTGTCGCCTGGCTGCACGACATGGGCATCTATGATGTCTCCATCGAGGATCAGCCCGGTGGCGTCGGCAAACGCGAGAACACGAACCACTACGTGACGGGTCGCGACGGTGGTCGCGACATCGACCTGCGTGCGTTCGCGACCGAGGGCATGCAGCTGTACGGCAGGCTTCTCGACGTGGACGACGGTGTCCTGCAGTTCGCGCCGACGCTGGAGGCGTCGCTCGATGCGGCCGACGCCGTGGCCGAGAGCATCAAGGACAACATCGACGCGTACATCGCGCGTGAGGGCATCTCCGCGCCCACCGAAGAGCGATACACGCCGGTATGGCGTCCGGAGGTCGAGACCACCGAACTCGATCTGGCCGACGCGGATATCACTGCCGTCGTCTGGTCCGTCGGCTTCCGTACCGACTACCGCTGGCTCGAGGTCGGTGCGTTCGACGGCAAGGGGCATCCCACGCACAATCGTGGCGTCAGCGCGGTGCGTGGCCTCTACTTCCTCGGGCTCCCGTGGCAGCACACGTGGGGATCGGGTCGGTTCGCGGCCGTCGCGCGTGATGCCGAGTTCCTGGCCGATCAGATCGGTCTGGAAATCAGTGCGGCACAACCGGACAAGTCGATGGTGTAGCTCGGTGACGTCGATCAGGATAGGCGCTCTGGCAGCACATTTCGGTCGCGATGTGCCTCGCGCGGTCTCGAAGATCACGACGATCGTCGAGAGCGCGAAGCGCGACGGAATCGACCTGCTCGTGCTGCCCGACGCCTCTCTCGGTGGATACATCGACAGCCTGCGCAACCCGGACGTGTCCGAGCTTCCGCCGACGCTCGACATCGACGGCCCGGAGATCGGGGCGATCATGGCAGCGGCCGGTGACCTCACGGTTTGCATCGGATACACCGAACTGTCGAACGGGTTGCGCTACAACGCTGCTGCGTGTCTGACGGGTGACGGTGTGCTCGGCAGTCACCGCAAGGTCCATCAGCCCGTGGGTGAGTCGCTGGCGTATGCGGCGGGCGATCGCTTCGAGGCCTTCGACACCCCTGTCGGTCGCATGGGCATGCTCATCGACTACGACAAGACGTTTCCGGAATCCGCTCGGGCACTTGCATTGGACGGTGCTCGCATCATCGCAGCGTTGTCCGCGTGGCCGGCGAGCGTCACCGACCGGGCGTCGAGTCTGCCGAACGACCGCCAGTCACGCCTCTTCGACCTGTACGACGCGGCCCGCGCGGCCGAGAATCAGGTCGTGCTGGTGTCGTCGAACCAGACGGGTGTGATGGGGTCGTTGCGGTTCCTGGGGCAGGCGAAGATCGTCGGCCCGGGTGGTGACGTCCTCGCGAAGACATGGTCCAAGGGCGGACTTGCGGTGTGCGACATCGACGTCGACGCCGAAGTAGATCGTGCCCGGCGGGTGCTGCATCACCTGAAGGAGCGCCGGGTGGATGCGTACGGGGGCACGTCGACATGAGAGTCGCCCTGGGAGTTGAGCCTGCGGAATGACCCGAATAGCACTGGGAGTGGAGCCTGCGGAATGACCCGAATTGCCCTGGGAGTGGAGCCTGCGGAATGACCCGAATAGCACTGCTCACGTACTCGTCGAAACCCCGTGGAGGCGTGGTGCACACGTTGCACCTTGCGGAAGCGTTGGCGCGCATCGGTGTCGACGTGACGGTCTGGTCCCTCGGACGCGGTGGCGACAGCGCGTTCTTCCGGCGGGTCGACCCGTCGGTCTCGATCAGGATGGTTCCGTTCGAGGCGCGAGACGACGAGTCCGTCGGCGACCGTATTCTGCGGTCGATCGATGTTCTGGGACAGGCGTTCTCGAACTCCGATTACGACATCGTGCACGCGCAGGACTGTATCTCTGCCAACGCCGTGGGGCCGTGCATCAGGACCATTCACCACCTCGACACGTTCACGACGCCCGCGCTGGCGGCATGCCACGAACGTGCCGTCGTTGAACCCTACGCCCGCATCTGTGTCTCGGCAGCGGTGGCCGAGGAGGTCCGCCGGGGGTGGGGCTTCGAGCCGACGGTCATCCCGAACGGTGTCGACGCGGGGCGATTCGAAGCAGCGGCGGCGTCGGGCGGCACCGAGTGGCAGCAGAAGCTCGGCCGTTACGTGCTCGCGGTCGGCGGTATCGAGCCGCGCAAGGGATCGATCGACCTGCTCGACGCGTTCGCCCGCCTGAATCGTCCCGACCTGTCTCTCGTCTTCGCCGGCGGGGAGACGCTGTTCGACTACCGCGACTACCGTCGTCGATTCGACTCGTACGCAGCGCAGTTGGGCATCGAGCCCATCATCCTCGGAACCGTCGACGACGACGAGTTACCGCACCTCGTCGCACAGGCGTCGGTGCTGCCGTTCTTCTCGACGAAGGAGGGGTTCGGACTCGCCGCGATGGAAGCGCTCGCAGCCGGAATTCCCGTCGTTGCACGGGATCTGCCGGTGTTGCGCGAGGTGTTCGGCGACGCGGTCACGTACGCGTCGGAACCGAAGTCGATGGCCGATCAGCTCGCAGCGGCACTGGATCGGCCGCGTGATTCGCAGGCTGGACGGCTACTCGCCCGGAGTCTCACTTGGGACGCTGCGGCGCAGAAGCACCTCGATTTCTATCGGTCCTTCTTGTTGCGGCGCAACGCATGAGGCTTGAGCTTGTGGAATCCGCGCACACGTAGTGATCGAAGCGACTTGACGTAGAATTCGGCGTCTTCCTGGAGAATCTCGGCCATCGTCGTGTCCACGAGGACGGTGCCGGGGTGTGCCGAACTGGTCAGTCGCGCAGCGATGTTGACCGTGGAGCCGTACAGGTCGCCGTAGCGGGCGAGGACGGGCCCCCAGGCGAGCCCGACGCGTAACTCCGGCATGTCCTCTTTCGCCTCGTAGGCGTCCTGCAGGTCGAGCGCGATGTGCGCGGCGTCCTCGGCGGTCTGCGCGCTGAACATCACCTCGTCGCCGACGTTCTTGATGATCGAACCACGTCCGCGCGCAATGATGTTGGAGGCGATCGACTCGAATTCCTCGAGCAGCTCGGTCAGTTCGTCGACCCCGATGCGGCGCGTCAAGCTCGTGTACCCGACCATGTCCGCGAACCCGACGGCCACAGTGCGACTGGTGGTTTCCTCGCCCGGATCCGCGATGGACCGGCCCGCCGTCGCCGCGAGGTGGCGTCGCCACGTGTAGGACTGCAACGCTTCGAGCGTCGGGACGGTCTGTGCGGCAACCTCTCTGGCGTTCTTGCGCACTGCGTCGATATCGGCGCCTTCGGTCGACCGGTCGTGGATATGGCTGTTGACGACGCCGACCTGCCACTCCGTCAAGCGCGACATGGCCTGCCCGAGCGTGCGCGCGATCGCGACTTCCATGTCGGGTTCGATGACGCGTCGCTCGGTCAACCCGGTCAGAAGGCGGAGGGCGTCGAGATCGGCGTCGGTGTAGACCACTGCCTCGGGATCGGTGTGCAAGGGAAATCCCATGGCCGTCCACAATTGGACGACGCGCTCGAGGGGAATTCCCGACTTCTCGACGATGTCCATTCGAGTGTATTTCGGTGTTCCCCCGAGGAGAGTCTTCTCGATCTCCCGCTGTACTACGAAACTGATGTCACTGTCAGGCATGTCCCAACGTTCTGTCGAAGAAGGATCGGACGTCGTCGATGTAGCTGTCGATCTTCTCGGGGACCCAGTCCTCGGTGGAGATGGGTTCCCCGACGGTTACTCTGACCGTACCCGAATGGGCGGTGAAGTCCTTCTTCCACATGACGTCGCCTGCGTTGTGGATGACGATCGGGACGATAGGAACGCGCGCCTGCATCGCGAGGTGGAATCCGCCTTTCTTGAAGCGGCCGAGACGAGACGTCGGCATCCGTGTTCCCTCGGGAGCGATGGCGACGGAGATGCCCGAGTGCAGCTTCTCGATGGCGGGCTTCATCGCTTCCCGTGCCTGCGCGGGATCACCACGATCGATGTAGGCGACGTCGAACATCGCGCCCAGCAACGCGAACCGGATGTCATGCCCCAGTTCGCGTTTGGCGACGGCGGTGATGTCCTTGCGAAGGATCGACGCCACGATGACGGAGTCCGCGGTGCTCTGGTGGTTGAACATGAACACCGCCGGTCGGGCCGACCACGCGTTCTCGGTGCCGGTGACGTCGAGCTTGATGCCCGCGATCGTCAGGGCTATGTCCGGGGCGATCGTGGAGGTGATGTTGGCGCCGGTGCGTCTGCTGCGCGTCAGCAGGCCAAGTCCGAGGCCGAGACCTGCGCTCGCGAGCACCGATCCGAGTGCGGCCGTGCTGCGCACTGCCGACACGAGGTCGGTTCCCCGCTTCGGGTTCTGGAGCCGGAGGATCGGCCAACCGACCCGAGTGGCGTGCCGCGTCATCTCGTCGTCGGGGTTGAGCGCGACGGGCAGGCCGACCTCGGACAGGAACGGAATGTCCTCGCCACCGTTGGAATAGCCGAAGCATCCGGCGAGGTCGAGGCCCTCCCCCGCGGCGTAGTCGGCCACCGCCTGTGCCTTGCGCGGACCCCACAGCGAACTGCCGACGAGCTCGCCCGTCAGAACGCCGTCGACGACGACCGGTGTGGTGCAGAGGAGTTCGTCGACCATGAGGTCTTCCTGGACCGGAATCGCCTGGTACGGCGTCGCCGACGTCGCCATCACCACGCGATGGCCTGCACGTCGATGAGCCTCGACGAGAATGCGAGCCTCGGGGTAGATCATCGGCGCGATGTCGTTGCGGAACAATGCGTATGCCTGTTCCATCAGGTCTGCTTCGCGACGCCCTTCCAGCCCCCTGACGGCCTTGCCCATCAGATTGTCGACGGGCGAGCTCTTCATCCGCATCTCGACGACGGCACTCGAGATCTCCCACAGTTCGTGCACCGTGACGTCGAGCGTCTTGAGTCGTTCGAGAAACACCGCTTTCGCGGAGAACCCGTTGATCAAGGTGCCGTCGAGATCGAAGAACGCAGCGGTGTCGGGTCCGGTAGGTGCGGCGGCGATGGCGCGTAGTTGCTCGGCCAGATCGATCATCGAACCTCGTCCCCACTCTCGTCGGACACCGTGTCGCCGGCCATCGGGCCCGGAACGTTCAGCGGGTCGACGTCGTCGAGCATGCGGTGCGCCATGTCGCGGATGACGCGTGCCTTGCGTGCCCACTCGTTGATCTCGCGTGCAAAATCCCGTCGACGCTGCGCGAGGTTCTCCCCACCGGGGTCGACGAGCTTACGGTTGTCGGCCAATTGCAGTGCGGTGTCGAACAATTCGCCCGAGATGGCCTCGCTGTGATCGAGTTGCTGTCGCAGTCGCCTGGCCTGAGCGGCACCGAGGCATTGCGCAATGAACGACGGCTTGTCGAGTTCGGCGTCCACCGGGAGGAGCAGGAGTTGGTCGGCGACGACCTGGTACGCCTCGAGAATGGGCTGCAGCACGCGGTGCGCGAGGTGTAGATCCTGCATCTCGATCTGGCGCGCCGCATACTCCGGATCGGCGAGATTGTCTCGCCAGTCGGGATCGATCAGCGCGACCTCCGCCTCCAGTCGCTGCCCGAAGTCCTTCTTGTCGCCGAAGAAGAACTCGAACTTCAGCAGATCCCGCAGTTCGAGCGCAGCCTTCCACATCGATTCCGGCGTCGACGCCTCGGTCTGATCTCGGTCGGGAAGCACGACGAGTTCGCCGATGGCACGCATGACGAAGTAGTGAATCGCGTTGTTGCGGAAGAACGCGGCGACGAGATGCTTGTCCTGCGCCAGGTAGAAGACCGGTTCGGGTCCGTCGTCGAAACGCTTCACGACGCCCGCATTGACCTGGGCGACGACGGCACTGCGCACGACGTCGACCTCGCTGATGTCGACGCCTCCAGCCGTCGGGAGGCCTCGTTTCTGCATGTAGCGTGCGAGCGGCGAGATGATCGCCCACATCTCGTGCACGTTGAGCGCACGATCCTCGATGCCCAGCAGCGCCATCGTGACGAGCGCAGCGGGCGTCACCGGAGTCGTGTCGTTGATGGCGTGGGCGACCGTCAGCGCGATCTTCTGGACCGCGACGCGTTTGTCGTCGTTCTCGGCGAGGATCGATCGCACCGAGATGGGTTCGGCGAACGTCAGATACACGTTGCCGCGCAGCTTGCCCTGCGCGCGGATGTACCCGATCAACATGCGGATGCCCTCGGCCTGCTTCTGTGCCCCGTGCGATTCGGCGGCCATCGCGCCGACCTCGTGCAGGCGGTCGTACGTGATGGACGTCGGGACGAGATAGACGTCCTCGGCGTCGCTGCTCTCGAGCGCGTCGACCAGATAGGTCAGCAGACCGAACCGCGGTGGTCGCAGTTTGCCCGTGCGGCTGCGTCCGCCTTCGATGTACCACTCGAGGTTGAAACGTTTGCCGAGCAGGAAGCTCATGTACTGCCGCAGTGTCCACTTGTAGATCTCGTCGGAGAACTTGCGCTGGATGAGTACGACGCCGCTGCGTTTGGCGATGGGTCCGAGCGGCCAGAAGCCGACGTTGATGCCGCCCATCACGTGGTTGAGGGGAAGGCCTTCGGTCAGCAACGCCGGACGCAACACGAGGGGGTCGAGGTACGAGCGGTGGTTCGGCAGAAACACCAACGGATAGTTCTTGTTGAGTTCGCGGACCTTCGCCAGGTCGGTGCGGTCGACGTCGACGCGGTACGCGCGGGAGAAGTAGGCCCCGAGCGTTCCCCACATCTCGACGGCTCGACGGGTTTCCGTGGCCACCATCTCGTGCAGGATCTCGTGCACTCGACGGTTGACGTCGGCGACGCTTTCGCCGACCTCGGCGGCGAGTTCCGCGATGCCGTCGTGAAACTTCTTCTGTTCCGTCATGTCCTCGACGACGAACCGAGGAATCTTGTACTCGGAGCCGATGACGTCGCGTTCGGCCTTGTCGAGTGCCAGCGTGGCCTGCCTGCAGATGAACGACGACAGCGACTTGCCGCCGGTGCGATCGAAGCGAGTCTCGAGTTCGGTGAGTGTTGCCGGAGCACCGATCAGCACCTCGGAACGGTCGGGGTCGTCGCCCTGCACCCAGCGTTGCCACACCCGCGTGGGCTTGGAGTTGCCGCGCGGCGCGAACATTCGACGCAGCAGCCCGTTGCGCTTCTTCTCCGTGAGCGTGACGCGCAACGGAACGAGAAGAGGATCGTCGCCGACGGTGCGAACCGTCTCGACGATCTGATGTGCGCTCTCTCCGAACAGAACTATCGACGGCGGCCGCGTCTCGCCGTCCGGAGTGGTCGAATCGATCCACTGATTCAGAGCCTGGACCTCGAGGGTCGATGCCGCGTCGAGAAGATAGACCGGCTGGCCCTCGTACGTTTTGCTCTGCGCGCCGGCATCGACGTGATACATCGAAATCCCTCCCGTTCCGCACCCCGTAAACAGGTACGCCGTCAGGTTACGCGTGACGCGGCCCACACGAAGGGGGTTCGTCGTTGATGCCGACGTGCGGCGAGTATGGGACAGTATTCGCAAACACTTTCGAGAGAGGTTCGCCCGATGCCACCGCGTAGACGTTCGACCGCGAACGAGTCCCTGACGCCCGAGAACCTCGAAACGCTGGCGAATGCGCTCGCCGCAGGCAAGCGGGCGACGGTGTATCTCATCGAGGCGACGCCGAGTCTCGGGCTGCCGGAAGGTACGTCGGCACGCGTGGTGTCGATCGCGGGCAACACCGTCACGATCAGTCCCAAGGGTGTCAACGACGAACTTCCGTTCGAGGCCGACGAACTCCGCATGACGCGCAACCCACCCGGCGGTGCTCCCAAGCCTGCTGCGCCCGCAGCGCCGAAGCCCGAGATCGCCGAATGGACCGAGCCCGCGGCCGAACCCAAGCCCAAGCCTGCGGCCAAGCCGGCGGCGCCGAAGCCGGCCACGCCGAAGCCCGCCGAGGTCTCCAAGCCCGCCGCGTCACCCAAACCCGCCGCGCAGTCCGCGCGGAAGGGGAAGAAGGGACCGGACAGCGTCAGCGTCACCATTCATGCAGGCGCCGACAACGACTGGTCCGTGACGGTCACGCATGGAGCGCGCAGGCCGGGCAAGGCGCAGCCGGTGTCGCCCGAGTCGGTCTCGCGCGCCGTTCGGGAGCTCGGTTACGACAGCGCTGTCCAGGCCGTCGAGGCCGTCATTTCCCATGCCAGGGAGGAAGCTGCGCAGCGAGTGGCCGAGCTGAGTCGTCAGCTGGAGGAAGCGCAGTCGATGCTCGCAGCCCTCGAAAGCGGCACACAGTAGAAGGAACGAACCGAACGAACCGGACGAATCGCTGCTCCGCGCCGGATAACGAGACGGACACCGATGCCCTAGTCGTGACGAGAACGTTGACCGACATGGTCGTCCCGAGGTCGCAGTTATTGCTAGGGTTCTGCGGACACCGCTGGAGAGGGAATTCATGTTGAAGAAGTTCATGCTCGTCGCCGTGGCCGCCGCAGCCGTCGCGGCAAGCGTCGGCGTCGGGACCGCATCTGCTGCAGCCCCGGCGGTCCTCGGAGGTGGATCCGGGATCATCGTCGACAGCGCCGCAGAGTGCACTCTGACGACCATCGGCAATGATTCGTCGGGTCGTCTCGTCGGCCTCACGGCAGGTCACTGCGGTAACGCAGGCGCGACCATCGTCCCCGAGTACGACCCGAGCGCAGGAGTCGTCGGACGCATCGCCTTCTCCAACCCGGAGTACGACTTCGCGGTCATCGAGTTCGACCGTTCGAAGGTCATCCCGACCAACCATGTCGGCAACGTGACCATCACACAGGTCGGTCCGCCCGCGCTGTTCCCGAACATCGTGTGCAAGGAAGGCCGCACCACCGGTAACACGTGCGGTATCGCCTACGGCGACATCCTGCAGTCGCAGGAAACCTGGTCGCAGCTGTGCGTCGTCGAAGGTGACTCGGGTAGCCCGGTCGTCGTCGGCACCACGCTCGTCGGAATGGTCAACGCATACCTGGGTGTTGCGTGCTTCGGCCCGCAGGTCGGTACCAACATCGATGCGATCCTGCGCCAGATCAACGCAGGCAACGCAGTGGGAGCCGGATTCGTCCCGATCCCGTAGCGGGTTTTACGGCCGAAGGGGCCGTCGTGTTGGTACTCCAACGCGGCGGCCCCTTCGTTGTTGGGGGCGGTGTCGTTGGTGGGCAGTGTCGTTGTTTGTGATCGGTGACAAGAACGGGGCGTGAATTCCGCTGCGGCAGTGAGATGTAACCGGCCACTGTAACGGCCACCACACCGATTTGCACGCGTCGACGCGCCCTCCATAGGCTTCGTGCCTCTGAGCTTTCGGTGCTTCTGGGGGGAAGACATGACTTTGCTTGCGATGACGCCTGTCCACGAGATGGAGAAGCCGTACGCCGGACGGTGGGCAGCGCTGGGCGTGTTGTGCCTGAGTCTGCTGGTCGTCGTCATGGCGAACACCTCCCTTCTCGTCGCGGCTCCGGCGATGACGGTGGATCTCGACCTCAGCAGCGCGGACCTCCAGTGGGTCATCGACGGATACACCGTCCCGTACGCGGCACTGATGCTGCTGTTCGGTGTGATCGGAGATCGGTACAGCCGACGCGGCGCACTGCTCATCGGATTGATGATGTTCACCGCCGGATCGCTCGCGGGTGCATTGACGGAGGCGACGGCAGGTGTCGTACTCGCCCGCATCGTCATGGGCGTCGCTGCCGCCGTGGTCATGCCTGCCACGCTGTCGCTTCTGGTGGCCACGTTCCCGAAGCACGAGCGGGCGACGGCCGTGACCATCTGGGCGGCGACGTCGGGATTGGCGATCGCGATGGGTCCGTTGCTCGCCGGATGGCTCCTCGAAAGCTATTGGTGGGGTTCGAGTTTCCTGCTCAACGTGCCGATCACGGTCTTCGCGATCGTCGCGGCGGTGCTCGTCGTTCCGCCGTCGCGCGCCGCGGACACCGGGCGGATCGACTGGCTCGGCGGTGTCCTGTCGGTGCTCACCGTGTCGGCGACCGTCTACTCGATCATCGAGGGATCGCACTTCGGATGGAACGTCGGGCCGGTCTATTTCGCTGTGATCGGCGTTCTCGGAGCGGCGGCGTTCGTCGCGTGGGAACTGCGACACCCCAACCCGCTGCTCGACGTCCGCGCGTTTCGCTCCCGCGTGCTCTCCGGCTCCGTCCTCGCGGTCCTGCTGTTCTTTCTCGTCACCTTCGGCGCGATCTACTATGTTGCACAACATCTTCAGTTCGTACTCGGCTCCGGGCCCGTGTCGACGGGAATTCACCTGCTCCCGCTTGCTCTCGCGGTGTTCGTGGGATCCGGTATCACCGAGTTGCTGACGCCCCGGCTCGGCATGAAGTACACCGTGACGGCAGGGATGGTGCTCGGCACTGTCGCCGTCTGCACGATGATCGGAACGCGTTCCGACGCAACGTATGTCGACTTTCTCCCGGCGCTGACGATGCTCGGCCTCGCGATCGGGCTCAGCGTGTCCCCGTGCACGGACGCGATCATGGCGCAGTTTCCCGACGGTAAGCTCGGCGTTGCGGGCGGACTCAACGACACGGCACTGGAACTCGGGGGTTCGCTCGGAATCGCGATCCTCGGTTCGGTTCTGGCGACGACCTACCGCGGTGGCGTCGTCGACTTTCTCGCAGACTTCCCTGGCCGCACGCCGAGCGGTGAGCCGACGGCGCAGGCGGCCCAGGCGGTCGAGGCGTCGAGCGACTCGGTGGCCGGGGCGGTCATCGTCGCAGACATGTTGCGGGACAACCCATTTCTGACCGGTTACGCAGATTCGCTGGAGGTCACCGCGGTCGAGGCCTATGCTGCCGCCGTCAGCCACACGTCGGTGATCGCGACGGTGGTGTTCGGAGTCGGCGCAGTGCTGGTGGCAATCCTTCTACCGGCGTCGCGGGAGCGTCGGGTCGTGACGGTGACGCCGATCGTCGACGAGGGAGTCGCTCACGAGATCGCCGAGTTGGAGGAGATGCTGGGGCAACCGTCGGCACCGAGCCCGCCCGTGGCGGAATCGCTTGTCGACGACGAACTCTCACGCCCGAGCATCTACCAGCTCGCGGCGAAGGTGTTCGAACTCGAAGCGGCGGAGAAGACGGAGACGCGGCTCGCCGACCACGGTGACCGCGTCACCATCCACCAGCTGGCGCTTGCCGACATCGCCCGCAGGAGGCGCGAACTCGCGGAGGAGGAACTCGACGCGGCACTCGACCTCGCCGAACTCCCCGTCATGCGTCGGGCGCCGAGACCCGTCAACAGGCCCGGGCAGCTGAACATCTACCAATACGCCGACTCTCGGCACCGTCACGACACCGAGATTCAGGAGCGGTCGAGCTCGATGTGGGCGATGCCGCTGTAGTCCCCTTTCCGGCATCGATGGCACGCGGTAACCGTTAGACAGTTGCCGCGGTCCATCGATGCAGAACCCCTTCCGGCATCGATGGCACGCGATAGCCGTTAGACAGTTGCCGCGGTCCATCGATGCCGACGAGCGGGAGTCGATGCCGACGAGCGGGAGCCCGCTAGATCAGCACAGCCCCGTTCGACGCCGAGCCCACGAGCTTGGAGTACTTCGCCAACACTCCTCGCGTGTAGCGCGGAGGAAGCGGAGCCCAACCCTGTTTGCGCGCTTCGAGTTCCGCGTCGTCGACGAGCACGTCGAGGGTTCCCTCGGCAACGTCGAGGCGGATGCGGTCACCGTCGCGAACGAACGCGATAGGCCCGGCGTCGACGGCTTCCGGCGCCACATGCCCGACGCACAGTCCCGTCGTTCCGCCCGAGAATCGGCCGTCGGTGAGAAGCAGAACGTCCTTGCCCAGTCCGGCTCCCTTGATCGCGCCGGTGATGGCGAGCATCTCGCGCATACCGGGGCCGCCCTTGGGGCCTTCGTAGCGGATGACCACGACATCGCCCGCGGAGATGGTGCCGTCGGCGAGCGCGTCCATCGCGGCGCGTTCGCGCTCGAAAACCCGTGCGGTGCCGGTGAACACGTCGGAGTCGAATCCGGCCGACTTGACGACGGCTCCGCCGGGGGCGAGTGAACCCTTCAAGATGGTGATGCCGCCGGTCGGATGGATAGGTTCGTTCATGGCGCGCAACACCTTTCCGTCCGGGTCCGGCGGCGCGATGTGAGCGAGGTTCTCCGCGACGGTCTTTCCGGTGACGGTCAGGCAATCACCGTGCATCAGCCCCGCGTCGAGCAGCGCCTTCATGACGACGGGCACTCCGCCGATGGCGTCGACGTCGGTCATGACGTGCTTGCCGAACGGTTTGACGTCCGCGAGGTGCGGGACACGCGAGCCGACCCGGGTGAAGTCGTCGAGGCTCAGTTCGACCTCCGCCTCGTGAGCGATCGCGAGCAGGTGCAGCACCGCGTTGGTCGACCCGCCGAACGCCATGACGACCGCGATGGCGTTCTCGAATGCTTCCTTCGTCAAAATGTCTCGCGCCGTGATTCCGCGTCGGAGCAGTTCGACGACGGCCTCGCCGCTCGCGTGCGCGAACTGGTCACGTCGACGATCGGGTGCAGGAGGAGATGCGCTGCCGGGCAACGACATTCCGAGCGCTTCGGCCGCGCTGGCCATCGTGTTGGCGGTGTACATGCCGCCGCACGCGCCCTCACCGGGGCAGATGGCGCGTTCGATCGTGTCGACGTCGGCGCGGGACATCAGGCCGCGCGAGCAAGCACCGACGGCTTCGAAGGCGTCGATGATCGTCACCTGGTGCTCGCTGCCGTCGGACAGGGTCGCGAAACCGGGCAGCGTGGATCCCGCGTACAGGAACACGCTCGCGAGGTCCAAACGGGCTGCGGCCATCAGCATTCCGGGCAGCGACTTGTCACACCCGGCGAGTAGAACCGAACCGTCGAGCCGTTCGGCGCTCATGACGGTCTCGACGCTGTCGGCGATCACCTCACGTGAGACAAGGGAGAAATGCATGCCCTCGTGGCCCATCGAAATGCCGTCGGACACCGAGATCGTGCCGAATTCCAGCGGGTACCCACCCGCCGCGTGCACGCCCTCCTTGACTGCTTTCGCGAGTCGTTCCAGCGACAGATTGCACGGGGTGATCTCGTTCCACGACGAGGCGACGCCGATCTGCGACTTGGTCCAGTCGTCGTCGCCCATTCCGACGGCACGCAACATGCCGCGGGCCGCGGTCTTCTCGAGGCCGTCGGTGACATCGCGGCTGCGCGGCTTGACGTCCGGTGACTCGTTCTCGGTCGACATGACTCTCCTGACCTATCGCGGATGGGCTGTATCCAGTCTTGACCCTAACGGTGTTCCGACGGGCTCACGGCCGGTGACGACATATCGCACCGCGCGTGGCATTCCATGGACTCGGGATCCGACCTGCGTTCGCCGCGGATCATGACGGCTGCAATCGCGGCACCGACGACGAGCAGGACCGCGCAGATGACCATCGCGGTGTGGAATCCGTTCGAGAACAGTGTCGGGTCGTCATCGTCGACACCCGATATCCCCGCGAGACCGGGGAGCGCCGCAACGGCCAGCAGCTGGCTCGTCCGGGCGACGGCGTTGTTGACGCCGGAGGCGATACCGGCACGGTCGGTCGAGACCGCCCCCAGCACTGCCCCGGTCAGCGGCGCGACGAGCAAGGACAGGCCGAGACCGAACACGGCGACGGCAGGAAGGACGTCGAGGACGTACGACGCACCGGGCGAGATTCGCAGCATCAGCAGAAGTCCCGCGGCGGCGACGAGCGGACCGATCGTCATCGGGATGCGCGGGCCGATCCGCTGCGCGATGCGTCCGGTCCTCGCCGACAGCAACAACATCAGCACGGTGATCGGCAGTGTCGCGACGCCTGCCGCGATGGGCGAGTAGCCCAGTGCCAATTGGAGTTGCAGCACGAGCAGGAAGAAGACCCCGCCCAGCGCCGCGTAGACGGCGAGCGTCACGAGATTCGCGGCCAGGAACACACGCGACGAGAAGAGCGACGGCGGCACGAGAGGGTTCCGCGATCTGGCCTCGACGACGAAGAACGCGGCGACCCCCACGACACCGAACCCGACGACGATCCACTCCGACGCGATGAACCCGTACGTCAGCAGCCCGAGCGCGACGGCCACCACCGCGGCCCCGAGGAGATCGAGACGGCCCTCGGCGTTCCGATCTCGGCTTTCCGGAACATGTTTCACGGCGACCCACACGACGGCGATCGCCAGCGGGATGTTGAGCAGGAACACCGATCGCCATCCCGCGACCTCGACGAGCCAGCCGCCCAGCAACGGCCCGATCGCCGACGCCACCCCACCGAGTCCGGACCACGCACCGATGGCAGCGCCGCGATCGTCGGAGTCGATGGACGCGGAGATCAACGCGAGGCTGCCCGGCGTCAGCAGCGCCGCACCGACACCCTGCAGTACACGCGCGGCGACGAGCACTTCGATGCTGGGCGCGAGCCCACACAGGATGGAGGCGATCGCGAACCAGACGGTGCCCCAGACGAACACCCTGCGGCGGCCGAGCCGATCACCGAGCGATCCGCCGAGCAGGATCAGCGACGCGAGCGACAACGTGTAACCACTGACCGTCCACTGCAATCCGGCCACTCCGGATCCGAGATCACGGCCGATCGCGGGCAGTGCGACATTGACGACGGTGGCGTCGAGCATCGCGAGCGACGAGCCCAGCACCGTGGCAGCGACGATCCAGCGCCCGCGCGCGGACGCAAGCGGTATCGACACTGCGCTGCTCACACCTGGTTACAACTCCTCGACACACACCATGAAGTTGCGATCCGAGTAAGCGTAACCACTGTCTGCCGGGTCGGAGCACTGGTTGACATCGGTGGTGTTCGGCAGAATCTCGACCACGCGCACCGTGTTGCTGCCGGGGCTGGTGCAGTCGGCGCGCAGCGGATCGTCACCGGAGAGCTCCATGCAACCGCCGATCACCCAGTCCACGTCCAGGCACAGCGCGCCCTGCTCGACGCCCCCGTACGTCTCGTAGTAGTACTGATCGGCGTCGGGCGAGCACTGGTCACCGGTCGGCACCTTGGCGATCACCTTGTAGTTGGATTCCTGGCTTCCGCACGTCGCGTTGTCGATCGTCGCGTCGGACATCGTTCCCCCGAGTTCGACGCAGTCGCCGATCTCGACGTCGATGTCGACGTCGCCACCGATGTCCTCACCCTGCTGTCCGGGAGGTGTGCTCGGGCGTTCGGACGTGGTGGACGTCGTCGACGTGGCGATCGCGCCGAGGTCGTCGGCCGGAACGGCACGGGGAGTGACGTCGGAACCGCAGGCGGTGAGAATCAGCAACGCACAGGCGGATGCGCCGAGGGCAGCACCACGAAGCGTTCGGCCGAAGTGAGTCATCGATCGTTCCTAGCTGTGAGTGCTTTCGTTGACGGGCGCAACAAAAATATCCGACCAACCGCCCGAAAGCATCACCGACGTCCAACCCGTCGGTTCGATTCCGTTTGCAGCGACGGTGTCGGAGCGATGGGGCAGTATTGAGGTCGTGGACCTACCGGTGGAATGGCCTCTGCAACCGATGCTCGCGAAAGCTGCGAAAGCGGTGCCTCCGCAGCCCGCGGACGGCCCGGCCCAGTGGTCGTACGAGCCGAAGTGGGACGGCTTCCGCGCGATCGTCTTCCGCGACGGGGACGAGGTGATTCTCGGATCGCGTGGCGGCAAGGATCTGGCGCGCTACTTTCCCGAACTGGTGGCCGACATCAAGCGCGAACTTCCCGAACGGATCGTGGTCGACGGGGAGATCGTCGTGCCCCGTGAGATCGACGGCCGCACGCGTCTCGACTGGGACGCGTTGTCCGAGCGGATCCATCCCGCGGAGAGCCGCGTGAACATGTTGGCGGAGAAGACTCCGTCGATGTTCGTCGCGTTCGATCTCCTGGCGCTCGGGTCCGACGACCTGATGAACACGCCGTTCGACGAACGCCGCAGGCGCATGCTCGACGCGGCCTCCGGCGGCGATCGATGCCAGGTCACCAGCGCGACCGACGACGCGGCCACCGGGGAGCGATGGCTGGAACAGTTCGAAGGCGCAGGCCTCGACGGTGTCGTCGCGAAGAAGCTCGAAGGCGTCTACCTGCCGAACAAGCGCGAGATGATCAAGGTCAAGCATGCGCGGACGGCCGATTGCGCGCTCATCGGATATCGAGTGCACAAGTCCGGCAACGGAATCGGATCGCTGCTTCTCGGCCTGTACGACGGCGACCAACTTCGCATGATCGGTGGGGCGTCGGCGTTCACCGACAAGCGGCGCGTCGAACTGCTCGAAGAGCTGCAGCCACTGCGCACCGGCGAGGACCCGAAGTCCGCCGAACCCAACCGGTGGACGTCGAACAAGGACCGCAGCTGGGTGCCGCTGCGCATCGAGCGCGTCGTCGAGGTGGCGTACGACCAGATGGAAGGGGAACGGCTGCGGCACGCGGCACGGTTCCTGCGCTGGCGTCCGGACCGTGAGCCGACGTCCTGCACCTACGACCAACTGGAAGTGCCGGCAAGTTACGACGTCGCGGACGTCATCGCGGGAGGACACTGATGCCGTCGAAGACTCCGCCCGCATACGTCGAGGCCGGTGGACGCGAGGTCCGAGTGTCGAGTCCGGACCGCGTCATCTACGAGGCCACCGAGCGCACGCCCGAGATCACGAAAGTTCAGGTGTGCGAATACTTCGCGTCCGTCGGTGAACCGATGATCCGTGCCATCGGAGACCGTCCGACGGCGATGGAACGCTGGCCCGACGGCTACCGGGAGGGCATGCGACTCGCCGTCGGACCGCAGGATCGTGAGGGCGACGGTTTCTATCAGAAGCGACTGCCGAAAGGCGCTCCCGACTGGATCGAGACCGTCGGGATCAAGTTTCCCAGCGGCCGGTCCGCGGACGAGCTGTGCCCGCGCGAATCGGCGGCGTTGGTGTGGGCGGCACAGATGGGCACGTTGACGTTTCACCCGTGGCCGGTTCGACGCCCGGAGGTCGACAAGCCCGACGAACTGCGCCTCGACCTCGACCCGCAGCCCGGCACCACGTTCGCCGACGCCCAACGCGTGGCCGAGGTGACCCGCGAGCTCCTCGAGGAACTGGGGCTACGCGGCTACCCGAAGACGAGCGGCAACAGGGGAATTCACATCTACGTCCGCATCAGGCCGGAGTACACGTTCGAGCAGGTGCGGCACGCGGCCATCGGACTCGGACGCGAACTCGAACGCCGCGACGACGGCGTCACGACGAAGTGGTGGAAAGAGGAACGCGGAGAACGCATCTTCCTCGACTTCAACCAGAACAACCGCGACCGCACCATCGCGAGTGCGTGGAGCCTTCGGGCCAAGTCGGGGGCGCCCGTCAGCACGCCGATGACGTGGGACCACCTGAAGTCCGTCACCGATCCCCGCGACTACAACATCGTCACCGTGCGCGACTACCTGGCCGACGGGGATCCGTGGGAGGACATGGACGGCGAGTCCTACTCGCTGGAACCGCTTCTGCACCTGTGGGAGACGTTGCCCGGGGGAGAGCTCAACTTTCCGCCGGACTATCCCAAGATGCCCGGCGAACCTCCTCGCGTACAGCCGTCGAAGAAAGTCGCCGAGCATTGGGACGAACAGGGCAATCGCGTCGAGTAGCGGCTAGACCGTCCGCGCCACCTCCAACTCCCGGATGAGCGACGCGGCGTCGTACGGTCCGGTGTGCCGGATCAGATCCTTGTCGCCGATGCCGAGATAGAACGTCGGAGTTCCCTCGACGTCGCTGGATTTGGCGTCGAGCTCGTCGTCCTCGACGCGGACCACGTAGTCGCCGGTGCGTAGGTCTTCCTCGAACCGCTCCATGTCGAGACCGAGTTCTTCGGCGTAGCGGTCGATGTCCTCGGGCAACAGTGCGTCGCTGTTGGTGAACAGCACGTCCGCCATCTCCCAGAACTTTCCCTGTGCCGCAGCCGCTTCGCTCGCCTGAGCGGCGTACCGCGCATGCGGGTGGTAGTCGTCGAGCGGCAGATGGCGGAAGATGTAGCGCACGTCGTCACCGAAGTGTGCTCGCACTTCCTTGATGCTGCCGGTCGCCTTGCTGCAGAACGGACATTCGAAGTCGCCGTACTCGACGATGGTCAGCGGTGCGTCGACGGGGCCGCGAATGTGATCGCGTTTCGGGTCCACGCCTCGAAGGATCTTGTGCGACATCTCTTTACGCGGCGGGTGGACTCGTTCGTCGATACGGAACAACAACCACCCCAGAGCGGCAGCGATGACCGACGCGGCCAGGACGCCCACGCGGGCCTCGTCGGCGAGCAGTTCGTCGTCGAGAGCCAGGTCGACGATGAACAGCGAGATCGTGAACCCGATTCCGGACAGTGCGGCACCGCCCGCGATGTGCGACAACGTGAGTCCCGGTGCGAGGGCGTCGGGACGAATCTTCGAGAAGATCGCTGCGGCACCGGTGATGCCGATGAGCTTTCCGAGGACGAGACCGACGACGATTCCCCACGTCAACGGGGACGTGGCGGCAGCCCGGAGCGTCTCGCCGCTCAGTGGAACGCCTGCGTTGGCCAGCGCGAAGATCGGCACGATGATGAACGCGGTGTACGGCTGGTACAGCCGCATGAGACGTTCGTTGACCGAAACCGCTTGATCCAAGCCGAGTCTCGCGGCCCGCGCGTACTCCGGGTTCGGTGACTGACGGAACGCGCGGGTCAGATCGGCGGCGCGCTCGACCTCGCGTCGACGCGGCGGGTAGACCGGAAGAATCAATGCGATCATGACGCCGGCGAGCGTCGGGTGAACACCCGATTCGTAGAACGCGACCCAGGTGGCGACCGAAACGACGAAATAACTGATGCCGCGCCATACTTGGAGTTTGCGCAGCAGCGCGATCGCTGCGAGTCCGACGAATGCCAGTGCGAGCGCACCGATGTCGAGGTCGTCGGTGTAGAAGAACGCGATGATTGCAAGCGCGCCGACGTCGTCTGCGACGGCGAGCGTCAGCAGGAAGATGCGCAGGCGCGCCGCCTTCTTGGGTCCGACGACGGCGAGCGCGCCGAGAACGAATGCGGTGTCGGTCGAGATGACGACGCCCCACGCACCTGCCGCTTCGCCGGACGGGTTCAGCAGCAGGAACAACACGGCGGGCACCGCGAGTCCGGCGAGGGCGGCGACGATCGGGATGCTCGCGCGCGAGCGGTCGGTCAGCTCGCCCATCGCGAATTCGCGTTTGACCTCGAGGCCGACCACGAAGAAGAACAGGGCCATCAAGCCGTCGTTGACCCAGTGGGCGAGGTCAAGGGAGATTCCGTGACCGCCGATCGAGATCGACAACTCGGTGTGCCAGAAAGTGTCGTAGGTGTCGCCGAACGGCGAGTTGGCCCACAGCAACGCCAGAAGTGTCGCTGCGAGAAGAAATCCGGCGGCCAAGGTTTCGCTGTTCCTGGCGCCGCGTGATTCGCCGAGCCGCTGAGCGAGCCTGCGAACCGGGGACATCGTCGGTGTCATGTCTGCCATCGGTGACGGTTTCCCCTCGATCGGTTTCGGTTACGTGCAGTCCGGGAAAACCCGCGCAGACAACCCAACCGCCGCCACTCCGAATTGCTTCCACATCGGTATCGTGTGCGGGGCTGCCTGCAAGTATTCGTGTATTCGCAGGACAGCATAGATCGGTCGGAGGGTCTTGTTCATGCGTCGGCGCAGCGCCGTCGCGGGAGTCTGTGCGGAACGAAAGTCGGAAAGCATGCGTGATTTGATCTGCCGCAAGTGTGGTCAGAAGCTGTCGTTCGAGAACTCCTTGTGCCTGAGCTGCCAGAGTGCGCTCGGGTTCCACCTGCCGTCGAGAGCGATGCTCGTGCTGCCGGACAAGTCGGAGGACGGTGCAGCGGAAGTCGACGTCGACGGCACGACGTGGCGAGTCTGCGCCAACCTCGACACCGCTCGGTGCAACTGGCTCGTCGACACCTCCGAGGGCGAGGAGCTGTGTATCTCGTGCAGGCTCACGCGGACACGGCCTGCCGACGACGACCTCGACGCAATGGTCGCGTACGCCGACGCCGAGACGAACAAGCGTCGCGTCGTTCTCGAACTGACCGAGCTCGGTCTACCGATCATCGGCCGTGACGCCGACCCCGAGACCGGACTTGCCTTCGATCTGTTGTCCAGCGCCGACCAGCAGGTGATGACGGGTCACGCCAACGGACTGATCACCCTCGACCTCGCCGAGGGCGACGACGTCCACCGCGAGCAGCTTCGGGTGTCGATGGCGGAACCGTATCGAACCCTCGTCGGTCACTTCCGACACGAGATCGGCCACTTCTACCAGATGGTGTTGGTCGGGACGGGTGAGCATCGCGCACGGTTCGAGGAACTGTTCGGCGACCCCGACACCGACTACCAGGCTGCGCTCGACCGGCATTACAGCGAGGGCGCGCCCGAGAACTGGGAAGACGACTACGTCTCGTCGTACGCGACGATGCATCCGGCCGAGGACTGGGCCGAAACGTTCGCGCACTATCTGCACATCCGCGACACCCTCGACACCGCGGCGGCGTTCGCGATGGCGCCCGCGGGATCGACGCTGGACAGCGCGCTGCCGGGCGACATCGGGTTCGAGCAGATCATCGAGTGGTGGCTCCCGCTGTCCTGGGCGCTCAACCAGATCAACCGGTCGATGGGCCACCAGGATCTGTACCCGTTCGTGCTGCCGCCCGCGGTCATGGAGAAGATGCGGTTCGTGCACCTGCTGATCGCACCGAACGTGGTGTAGCGGCGTCAGACGAGGCCTTCGGCGCGAGCGATCGACGAGGGCCTCGTCTCCGAGGGCTGTGTCTCCGTGGGCTGCCACGCGGTGAAGACTTCGAGGACGAAATCCTCGTCGACGTACCCGCCGAGACGCGAGAGTCCGACGGTGTCCGCGACGGCGTCGTGCACCTGGTCCCCGGTGAGCGGGTAGTCCGCCACAGGATGACGCCAATGCACGGCGACGAGCGTTCCGCCCGGTTCGAGGTGCCGGACGCACTCGTCGAGTGCGCGTCGTAGATCGGTCTCGTCGAGGTAGTAACCCACCTCGCTGAGCACGATCAGGTCGAACCCCGTGCCGACGCTCTCCCAGCTGTCGGCCAGCGACCATGTCACGAAATGCACGTGCGGTGACTCGACGCGTGCCCTGGCCGTCCGAATCGGTGGATCGACGACGTCGGTGGACACCAGAACGTCGCACCTCGCGGCCAACCGTTCGGTGAGCACACCGACGGAGCATCCCGGTTCGAGGGCGCGGCGATAGCGCTGACGCGGTAACGACGCCATCGTGATCGTGTACTTGCGATCCTCGTACCAGCTCGAGCCGAGACCGAACGGGTCCTCGCCTTCGGCGTACACGCCGTCGAAGTAGGCCGGTGGCACGCTCACAGGAAGATCACCTCGTACGGTCGCAGGAGTCGGTCGAGTACGTGCGGTGGCAGCACCGCTCGATCGGCGGGATGCTCCGAGAGCGGTGCGATCTGCGTCCGAAACTCCTGCACCGCAGCTTTTTTCGCGGCAAGAACGTGCGGCTCGAGAGCGACGGCGTGCGCTCGATCCCACGGTACGTCGGGATGGTCGGGACGAGCCCAGTGCCACATCCACACCGGATATTCGACGACGCGGACTCCGGTGCGCGACGCGGCCGCCAGGCAGGCTCGGGCGGTGGCCTCGTGGTCGGGATGGCGGTCCCCTCGCCACGTCGTGAGGCACCAACTTTCTGGTGTGAGGACGCGGGCCACTGCGTCGGCGACATCGTTCTCGTGCGCGGCTACGTCGCCGTCCGGGATACCGAGGCGGATCGGTTCGGCCTCGACACCCAGCTGCGTCAGCGCTCGACGCGACTCCTCGGGCCGTTCGGCGATCAGGTGTTCCCTCGTCACGGTGGGAGAACCCTCGTGCGAGCCGCCGCCGTCGGTGACCGCCACGATGCGTACGTCGATGCCTGCCGCCGACGCGGTGGACACGAGTCCGCCGACGCCGAGAATCTCGTCGTCGGGATGCGGTGCGACGACGACCATGTCGCGGCACCCCGCGAGATCCGCAGCCGGGTACGTGTGTTGCCATGCGCGCCAGACGGATTCGGGTGTGCCGGCTTCCGAACCGTCGAACGACTCCTCTACCACGGACTCTTCTCCTCGGCGACGTCCTCACCCAACGCGGCGAGGTCTCTCTCCGCGTGCGACTGGCGAAGGTAGACGGTCAGATCCGCCACGCGGCGTGCGTGCGCGGCGTCGATGCACAACGGTCCTGCGCCGAGCGCGCGGCCGACCCGATCGATGCAATCGGAGGCGGCGTTCTCCACGACCGCACGAACTGTCCTGGCGCGTAGCCTGCCTCGGCCGTCGTAGTCGAACGGGTCCGAATCGATCTCGGCTGCAGCAACTTTCAGCGTGCTCGATGCGGCGCTCAGTCCCGCGGCGACGGCACCCAGATGGGCCGCGGCATGGGCGTCGGCACCTGATCGGACCGCGGCGTGCAGGGTGTCGGCGACGCCGCAGGCGCTGCCGAACCAACAGGCGGCGACACCAATCGCGCCGTGCCAGAACCCGGGCCGTTCGAGATAGGCGCCCGGTTCACCCACGGGGTGTGCACGGGCGCCGTCGAATCGAACATGGCCGGAGTCGCTGTCCGCCATACCCACTGCGTGCCACGTATCCGGAATCGGCGAGCACGCAGGCTGAGTGAGATCGACGGCGAACAGCCTGCGTCGATCGCCGACGCGCGCCGTCACCAGGGCGTCGGTGCACAGGTGCGCTCCCGAGCACCACGGCTTGACCCCGGTCAGTGTCCACCCGTCCGACGTCTCGTCGGCCCCCAGAACCGGCGACGGTGGCTCGGCTGCCCAGACACCCCAGATCTGTCCGCGGCGCGGTTGCGGCCCGCCCAGCTCGGCGAGGATCGCGAGCGCGTCCGCATGAGCCTCGGCGAACCGTCCGAGCACGGTATCTTCGCGGCTCAGCGCCGCCAGCCGATCCCACCGCTCTTCGGTGCGCCCCGAGCCGGGGAGGGGAAGGGGGGCGTCGAAGAATTCTCGAAGGCGGTCGATCATTGCGGGACCGCCGCGTCGAGCGAACGAAGATGTGCCGCAAACCCGTCGGGAGCGCGCCCGAACAGCCGGTTCGACGTGGACACCGGTGAATCGCACGCGTACAGCACCGGAATCCCGGCCTGCTCCAGCCGTCGAACCAGGTCGACGTCCTCGTCGGTGCGCAGCGGCCCGAAGCCGCCGACGCGTCGGTACACATCGGCACGGACACCGAGGTTCGCGCCGTGCACGTGGCGGTGGCCTGCATGCTCGCGGTATCCGGACCGGTAGGCAGCGGCCACCGCGGCAGGCAGTCCGTCGAGGTCGACGCGGACCGTTCCGGCGACGGCCCCGGCTCCGCGCCGGGCATGGGCGATTTGTGACGCCAACCAATCGGGCCGAGTCACGCTGTCGGCATCGGTCGTCGCGAACCACGTGTCCGGCGACGCAGCTCGACCGTGGAAGCCGGCCGCGCGCGCGACACCGACATTGCATGCCGAGACGGACCTCACCGATCGGTCGCCCGACCCGTCCGCCCAGCGACGCGCGATCGACTCGGACCCGTCGGAACACGAATCCAGCACGACGACCGTGAATACGTCGAGGTCGGGGACCTGGGCCCGGCCGTCGGCGAGCGCGTCCAGACACGCTGGCAGTAGTTCTTCTTCGTCGTGAACCGGTACTACCACGACAACTCGGCGAATATCCGTCGAAGAATCGATCAATGCCATCCCTGTTCTGCGATGGAGCTCCGCCGGCTGCTCGACGGTTCGTACTTCTTCTGTCCGTAGACCCGGTATCTCATCCCCAGTAGTGGCAGAATCCAAACGCAAGGGACAACCGATGAGCAGCGGAAGGTTTGTCGTGGTGGGGATCGTCGGGGAATTCAAGCGGATGGCCGCGATGGCGGGTCCAGTTGCGGTGCTCGGAATCGCCGCGGCACTGCTGACGCCCGGTACCGCGTCGGCGACGGATCTCGTCTGTACACCGGGTGCACAGAGCACGGCGCTCGAGGGGAAGTCGGCGTGCGGAGTGCAGACCGACGGCACGTCGAACGCCTACGCCCGCGCACTCGACGGCGTCGCGTTCGCGCGCGCCGAACTCGGAGGCGCAGCCCTCGGACTGGCAGGCGGCGGTGGCGTCGCCGCAGCGGAAACCAAGTCGGGGACCGTCGCCGCGGTGTCGACCGGCGCCGATTCGGTGTCCATCGTCTCCCCCGACACGGGCGCTCTGGCCCTCGCCGTGTCGCTCGACCGTGGTCAGACTTTCGTCGGGACCGCAGACGAAGGGGTGCAGTGCCACGCGGGCGCAGGCCTTGCCGTCAACGTCACCACCGGACAGGTGTGCCTGTCCGACGGAGTTCGTTCCTGGAGTTCTGTCGTCGCTCTGCCCTAGTGGGAGGTAGGTGTTACCGATGTCAACACAGTTGCCGAACAACGAGGACGCTCTGCTACGTATTGCCAAGGATCTGTGGTGGGCCGTCCTGCTCCGCGGCATCCTGGCGATTGCGTTCGGCATCGTCGCGCTCGTGTGGCCCGGCGTCACCGTCTGGGCGATCGTCGTCGTCTTCGGTGTCTACGCCGTCGTCGACGGCATCTCCGCCATCGTCAGATCGATCCGAGCACGCAAGGTGCAGTCCGGCTGGGTGTGGTGGTTGCTCGGCGGAATCGTGTCGTTGGGTGCCGGAATCGTCGCATTCGTCTGGCCCGAGATAACGGCACTCGCCGCGGTATTCGTCATCGGAATTTGGGCGATAGTGGGCGGAATTCTCGAAATTGCGGGCTCGTTCCGGCTTCGTTCCCTGGAGGGCGCGACGCACTGGATGATGCTCCTCGTCGCAGGCGTCATCGAGGTGCTGTTCGGCCTCGTTCTGGTGTTCTTCCCGGTCAGCGGCATTCTCACGGTGGTGTGGCTCGTCGGTGTATTCGCGATCGTGTTCGGACTTCTGTTCGTCGTCTCGGCATTCCAGATTCGATCGGCCGCGAAGAAAGCAGGCCTCACCTCGGCCTGAGGAACCGATTAGCAATTCACTGCCTGGTGTGTGTTAATGGCAGTTGGTTCGCATGCCTTGTGGTCTCACTGGGCCGTATGCACGAGAAGAATGGAACTGACAGCCGATCATGAAGTCTTTCGTCTCGCGGATCGCACTGGTTGCGGTCGCCGCGTCCGCTGCCGTCGCACTCGCAGGACCCGCTCAGGCCGCTCCTCTGTGGCCCGGCGGCCCGGAAGTACCCGGCTTCCCCGGCTCGTCCGATCCGGCCCTCCCCGCTCCCGCACCCGAAATCCTGCCGCAACAGCTCGCACCCGCGAACTTCGCGGACCCGTCGATCACGCCCAACTCGGGTGAGGTCGTCGGCGTCGCGCAGCCGATCGCGATCCGGTTCGACGAGGCCATCGGAGACCGTGCCGCAGCCGAGCGCGCCATCCGCGTCACCACGTCGCCGTCGGTCGACGGCCACTTCTACTGGATCAACGACACCCAGGTTCGCTGGCTCCCGAACGAGTTCTATCCGGCGCACACGTCGGTGACCGTCGAAGCCGGTGGCGCTCGCGCCGATTTCTCGACCGGCGACTCGGTCATCACCACCGCGGACGACGCCACCAAGACCATCACGGTCACGCGCAACGGTGAGGTCGTGCGCACGATGCCGACGTCGATGGGCAAGCCGGGGCACGAAACCCCGAACGGCACCTACATCGTCGGCGAGAAGTTCCGCGACATGTACATGGATTCGTCGACGTACGGCGTCCCCGTCGACTCGCCGGAGGGGTACCGCACCTACGTCGAGTACGCGACGCGTATCTCCTACAGCGGCATCTTCGTTCACGCTGCGCCGTGGTCGGAATGGGCTCAGGGATCCGAGGACACCAGCCACGGATGCCTCAACGTCAGCACCGAGGACGGCCAGTGGTTCTTCGAGAACTCGCAGAAGGGTGACCCGGTCGTCGTCGTGAACACTTCGGGTGGAACCCTCAGCGGCGCCGACGGTCTGGGCGACTGGAACCGGTAAGCGGCTCCGCCGCACGTGCGCGCGAATGTGTAGTGCCTACGGGTCATTCCGCAGGCTCCACTCCCGCTGGCTGTACATTCGCGCGCACGACCGAGGTTTTGGTTTCAACGTTCAACTGAATTGGGGTCTCGTTCACCTACCGTTCGCGGTAGGTGAGCACAGTCCCCGCAGTGAGTACAACAACGGAACGAGTGCTGCCCACAGCACGCCGAAAGAGCTTTTTCGGCAGGCCGTGGAGTGATTACGCACTCTTCCTGATCCTCCTCGGACCCAACCTCGTGTTGCTGGCCGTGTTCACCTACCGGCCCCTCGTCGAGAATTTCCAGTTCTCGTTCTACGACTGGAACTTGTCTTCTCCCACATCGACTTTCATCGGTTTCGAGAACTACCGTGAGTGGTTCTCGCGTGACGACACGTGGACCATCGTGTCCAACACCGTCGTCTTCACGGTCGCGGCCGTCGTCGGAAGTCTCGTGCTCGGGCTCGTTCTCGCGATGCTGCTGGACCGAAAGTTGCGGGGCCGCAACTTCGTCCGGTCCGCCGTGTTCGCGCCGTTCGTCATCTCCGGCGCCGCCATCGGTATCGCCTTCCAGTTCGTGTTCGACCCGAACTTCGGCCTCGTGCAGGACCTGTTGCAGCGCATAGGGTTCTCGTCTCCCGACTTCTACCAGGATCCCACGTGGGCGCTGTTCATGGTGACGGTGACCTACCTGTGGAAGAACCTCGGCTACACGTTCGTCATCTACCTCGCTGCGCTGCAGGGCACCCGCAAGGAGTTGATGGAGGCGGCCGAGATCGATCGGGCGTCGAAGTGGACGACGTTCCGCAAAGTGCTTCTGCCGCAACTGCGTCCGACGACGTTCTTCCTGTCCATCACCGTGCTGCTCAACTCGTTGCAGGTCTTCGACATCATCAACGTCATGACCCGCGGTGGCCCCCTTGGGAACGGCACCACCACGATGGTCTTTCAGGTGTACGAGGAAACCTTCCGTAACTTCCGAGCCGGCTACGGCGCGACGGTGGCGACGATCATGTTCGTCATCCTGCTGATCATCACGCTCGTGCAGGTACGCATCATGGATCGGGACGACCAGCGATGACCATCACCCTGAAGAAAGACGTCACCGAGCCGACGCGCCGAGCTCCGCGAGATCCGCAGCGTCAGCGCAGCCTGTCGACGGTGCTCGGATACATCGCAATGGTGTTGGTGCTGCTCATGATCGGGTTGCCGCTGTTCTGGATCCTGATCACGTCGTTCAAGGAACGCGGTGACATCTACGTCCAGCCGGTCACGTGGTGGCCGAGTTCGTTCCGCCCCGAGAACTACAGCGAGGTGACGACGGAGGTGCCGTTCTTCACGTACCTGCGCAACTCGCTGATCATCACCACCGCGATCGCGTCGATCAAGTTCGTGCTCGGTGTGCTCAGCGCCTACGGTCTGGTGTTCCTGCGGTTCCCCGGCAAGAACATCGTCTTCCTCGTCATCATCGCAGCGCTGATGGTGCCCAACCAGATCACCGTGATCTCGAACTATTCGTTGATCTCGGAACTCGGGTGGCGAAATACGTTCCAGGGCATCATCATCCCGTTGGCAGGCGTCGCATTCGGTACGTTCCTGATGCGCAATCACTTCCTGTCCCTGCCCGCCGAGATCATCGAGGCGGCGCGCATGGACGGGGCGGGCCCGTTCCGTCTGCTGTTCCGTGTCGTGCTCCCGCTGTCGGGGCCGACGATGGTGGCCTTCGCGATCATCACCATCGTGAACGAATGGAACGAATACCTCTGGCCGTTCCTGATGTCCGACGACTCGTCCGTCGCACCGCTTCCGGTCGGCCTCACGCTGTTGCAGAACAGCGAGGGCTACACCAACTGGGGTGCGGTCATGGCGGCGACGGTCCTGACCATCCTTCCCATCCTCGTCGTCTTCCTCGCCCTGCAACGCCACATGATCAAGGGCCTCACCTCCGGTGCGGTCAAAG
Source organism: Rhodococcus sp. Eu-32 (assembly GCF_003336925.1). Classification (NCBI taxonomy): domain Bacteria; kingdom Bacillati; phylum Actinomycetota; class Actinomycetes; order Mycobacteriales; family Nocardiaceae; genus Rhodococcus; species Rhodococcus sp. Eu-32. Next base: position 45,336 of record NZ_QGNK01000027.1, read on the forward strand.
GCTGATCCGCTTCATTCACCAAGAGAGAGAACAGTTATGGCCAACATCAACCGCCGCGGATTCCTCACGCTCACCGGCGCAGCGGCAGCCGCTGCTGCACTCGCAGCCTGCAGCAGCCCCGGTACCAGTTCCGGCTCCGAGGCTTCCGGTGGCGACGCGAGCACCATCAACTTCTGGTCGAGCCACCCCGGTAAGTCGCAGGAATTCGAGAAGGAGCTCATCTCGCGCTTCCAGGCCGAGAATCCTGGCTTGACGGTCAACCTGATCGACGGCGGCAAGAACTACGAAGAGGTCGCGCAGAAGTTCAACGCCTCGCTCTCCGGTGACGACGTTCCCGACGTCGTCGTCCTGTCCGACGTCTGGTGGTTCAACTTCGCGCTCACCGGCGCCATCGAGCCGCTCGACAAGCACTTCGATGCTGCAGGCGTCGACTCCAGCGACTACGTCGATTCGCTTCTCGCGGACTACGACTGGAACGGCAACCACTGGGCGCTTCCGTACGCTCGCTCGACCCCGCTCTTCTACTACAACAAGCAGGTCTGGGCGCAGGCAGGCCTTCCCGATCGCGGACCGGCCACGTGGCAGGAGTTCGACGAGTGGGGCCCGCGCATCCAGGCCGTCGTCGGAAACGGCAAGCTCGCCCACGGCTGGGGTAACGCGGTGGACTATCTCGGATGGACGTTCGAAGGTCCGATCTGGACGTTCGGTGGCGCGTACTCCGACGGCTTCGACCTGAAGTTCGACGACCCCAATACCATTGCGGCCGGCCAGTTCCTGAAGGACATGATTCACACGAAGAAGTACGCGAACGTGTCCAACGACATCGCCAACGACTTCGCCGCGGGAATCATCGCGTCGACGATCGCCTCCACCGGCGACCTGTCCGGCGTCACCGCGAACGCGAACTTCGAGTTCGGCACCGCTTTCCTGCCCGCCGCCGACGGACAGCCCGGCTGCCCGACGGGTGGAGCCGGCCTCGCCGTCCCGTCGAAGATCTCGGAGGAGCGCAAGGTCAACGCGCTGAAGTTCATCGAGTTCTTCACCAACGCGTCGAGCACCGCGTACTTCTCGCAGAACACGGGCTACATGCCGGTCCGCAAGTCGGCGCAGCAGGATCCGAGCGAGATCGAGTTCCTCGCCGCGAACCCGAACGCGAAGACGGCCGTCGACCAGCTCGCACGCACGCGTTCGCAGGACTACGCACGCGTGTTCGTTCCGGGCGGCGACAAGATCATCGGCACCGGACTCGAGCAGATCGCCCTGCAGAACGCCGACGTCGCAACCACATTCGCCGGCGTCCAGGATCAGCTGCAGCAGATCATCGATCGCCAGATCACGCCGAACCTCCCGGCGTCGTAATGGCAGGCGTCCACTACGCGGGAGTTTCGCACCGGTATCCCGGTGCGGACACCCTTGCCGTCGACACCCTCGAACTCGACATCGCCGACGGGGAATTCATCGTCCTCGTCGGTCCGTCGGGCTGCGGAAAGTCGACCAGTCTCCGGATGCTGGCAGGGTTGGAGTCGGTCGAAAGCGGCCACATCGACATCGGCGGCGTCGACGTGACCTCGCTCGCCCCGCGCGAGCGGGACGTCGCGATGGTGTTCCAGAACTACGCGCTCTACCCGAACATGACCGTCGCGGACAACATGGGCTTCGCGCTGCGCAACGCCGGAATGAGCAAGTCCGACACGGCAGCTCGTGTGCTCGACGCGGCGAAGATGCTGGAGTTGGAACCACTGCTGAACCGCAAGCCGGGCAAGTTGTCCGGCGGGCAGCGTCAACGCGTCGCGATGGGTCGCGCGATCGTGCGGCAGCCCAAGGTGTTCTGCATGGACGAGCCGCTGTCCAACCTCGACGCGAAGCTTCGGGTGTCGACGCGGGCACAGATCGCCGGTCTGCAGAAACGACTGGGTACGACGACGGTCTACGTCACGCACGATCAGGTCGAGGCCATGACGATGGGTGACCGCGTCGCGGTGCTGAAAGCTGGGGTGCTGCAACAGATCGCGTCGCCGCGCGACCTGTACGACAGCCCGGTCAACACGTTCGTCGCCGGATTCATCGGTTCGCCCGGCATGAATCTGATCGACGCACCCGTCGTCGACGGTGCTGCGGTCGTCGGCGATGTGCGAATCCCGGTGCCGCGCACCGCGGAAGCCCGCGTCACGGTCGGAGTCCGACCGGAGAGCTGGAATCTCGTCGGCGAAGGCGTCGGCGCGGTGACGGCGACCGTCGAGCTCATCGAGGAGCTCGGCGCCGAGTCGTTCGTCTACGGTGCACCGCCGCTCGGCGCGGACTGGAACACCCAGTCCGGCCGTGTCGCAGTGCGGGTCGACCGGAAGCTGTCGATCGGTCTGGCCCAGACCGTCCGGCTCGTCCCCAAGCTCGACGAGGTGTTCTTCTTCTCGTCGACTACCGGGCAGCGCCTGTAGCTGCCGGTTGCCCGAGGTCGACGGGCAACGACGCCCAGCCGTGCAGGACTCGGGTGTCACGACGGATTCCCTCACCTGCCGCGTGCAGGTGAGGGAACCTGTCGAACAACGTCTTCAGGCCGACCTCCGACTCTGCCTTCGCGAGCGAGGCGCCCAGACAGTAGTGCCGACCGCCCGAGAACGACAGGTGCTTGTTCGCGTTGGCGCGCGTGACGTCGAACCGGTACGGGTCGTCGAACACACCCGGATCCCGGTTGGCGCCCGCGAGTACGAGCACGACGAGGTCGCCCTGCGTCAGCGGAACGCCCTCGATCGTGACGTCGCGCTTGGCCAGACGCGCCGTCAACTGGACCGGCGATTCGAGCCGGAGCATCTCCTCGACCGCACTCGGCCACAGCGACGGATCCCGGTGCAGCAGCGCGAGCTGATCGGGGTGATCCAGCAGCAACCGAACCCCGCTGCCGAGCAGATTGACGGTCGTCTCGAATCCCGCGGCGAGCACGAGCCCCGCCGTCGCCCGGAGTTCTTCGTCGTTCAGGCCGACGCCGTCGTCCTCGGCGCGAATCAGTTGACTCATCAAATCGTCGCCCGGGTTCCGCCGTAGCTCCGCGAGGTGACCGGCGAGCCACGCGTCGAACTGCCGGAGGCCGTCCTCGACGCGGACGAACTGTTCCCAGGTGAGCCCGATGTCGAGACTCGGCGCTGCCATCTCACCGAACTCGAGCACGCGCTGGCGATCGGCGTCGGGTACGCCGAGGATGCTGCTGATCACGGCCACCGGCAGCTGCGAGCAGTACTGGGCGACGATATCGATCTCTCTCGCGCCGTGCGTCAACTCGTCGAGCAACTCGTCCGCCTTCTCCTGCACCATCTCACGCATCCTGGCGACGGCGCGTGGGGTGAAGACCGACGAGACGAGCTTGCGGTACCGCGTGTGCTCGGGCGGTTCCACCGACAGCAGCGACGGCGGCTTCAGCGGATGCAGCGACGACGGCCGGGTCCTGTTCTCGATCCAGCGCAGGGGAGCGGGAAGGTTGGCGCCGAGCTGCGTGACACGGAAGTCGTCGGAACGCAGCAGTTCGTGGACGACACCGTGGTCGACGCTGATGTGGCCGATGCGCGTCTTCACCAGAGGTCCGGTGGCACGGATCCGTTCGAACACCGGCCGGGGATCGGCGCGGGTCACCGGATCGGCGACCAGCATGGCTTGCGGATCCCCGTGTGCCGCAGCTTTCTTCGCTCCGTAGCGCACCACCCCATGCGCCGCGAGCCAGCGGATTCTTGCCTTCATTTTCCACCCCTCCGTCGGGCTCGTGAGTGCGAATGTATAGCAGGGACTACATTCGCACTCACGAGCGGCGCAGCCGCCTACCAGATCCTGACGCGCTCGTCCGGATCCAAGTACAGCGCATCTCCCGGCTTCACGTCGAACGCTTCGTGAAAACTGTCCAGATTGCGAACGACGCCGTTGCAGCGGAACTCCGGCGGCGAGTGCGGATCGACCGCGAGGCGACGGATCGCCTCCTCGTCGCGCGCCTTGGTCCGCCATACCTGTGACCAGCCGAAGAACACACGCTGCAGACCGGTCAGCCCGTCGAGCACCGGTGCGTCCTTGCCTTCCAATGCGATCTCGTACGCGGTGACGGCGATGGACAGGCCACCGAGGTCGCCGATGTTCTCGCCGATCGTGAACTGACCGTTGACCTTGTGACCCGGCAGAGCCTTCGGCTCGAACTGGTCGTACTGCTCGATCAACGCTGTTGTGCGCTTGCCGAATTCGGTGCGGTCCGAGTCGGTCCACCAGTCGATCAGGTTTCCGTCACCGTCGTACTTGGCGCCCTGATCATCGAACCCGTGGCCGATCTCGTGTCCGATGACCGCGCCGATCCCGCCGTAATTGGCGGCGTCGTCCGCGTCGGCATCGAAGAACGGTGGCTGCAGAATCGCTGCGGGAAAGACGATTTCGTTCATTCCCGGGTTGTAGTACGCGTTGACGGTCTGCGGCGTCATGAACCACTCGTCGCGATCGACCGGTCCGCCCAACTTGTCCAGGTCTCGCTGGTACTCCGCGACGTAACCGCGACGGTAGTTGCCGACGAGGTCGCTCGCGTCGATCTCCACCGCCGAGTAGTCGCGCCAACGGTCGGGGTAACCGATCTTCGGCGTGAACTTGTCGAGCTTCTCGAGCGCACGCTGCCGTGTCTCCGGGCTCATCCACTCGAGGTCGGTGATGTTACGACGGTATGCCTCTTGCAGATTCGCGACGAGGACCTGCATCCGCGCTTTCGCGTCGGCCGGGAAGTGTCGCTCGACGTACAGCTTGCCGACGGCCTCGCCCAGCAGATCCTGTACCAGCGAGACGCCGCGCTTCCACCGCTCACGGTTTTCCTCGGTGCCGCTCAACGTCTTTCCGTAGAACGCGAAATTCTCGTCGACCAGTGCTGCAGTCAGGTACGGGGCGCGCGAGTGCACGATGCGCCACGTGAGCCACGCCTTCCAGTCCTCGATGTCGGCGGAGACCCACAGACCGGTGAACGTCGACAGGAACGGAGGTTGGCGCACGACGATCTCGGCGAACTGCTCGGTGTTGCTTCCGAGGCCGGAAATCCATGCCGTCCAGTTGAATCCGGGCTCGTTCTGCACGAGGGTGTCGAAGTCGATCAGGTTGTAGCTCTTCTCCGCGTCACGACGCGCAACGACGTCCCAGTGCCCGGCGGCGAGCTTCTTCTCGAGCTCGAAGACGCGCTGTGCGTCGTACGAGACACCGGCGAGCTCGAACATCGTCGCGATGTGCGCGACGTACGCCTCGCGGATCTGCGCGTAGTTGTCCTCGCGGTAGTACGACTCGTCGGGAAGGCCGATGCCGGACTGCGTGAAGTGCATCAGATAGCGCGTCGAGTTCTTGGCGTCCGTGTCGACATAGTGGCCGATGGCGCCGCCGACGCCGGTGCGCTGCAGCGATCCGAGAACCTCGGCGAGCGTGACGAGGTCCTCGGCGTCGGCGACGGAGGCCAGTTCGCTCGCGATGGGGGCGAGCCCGGATTCTTCGACCGCGTCGGCGTCGAGGAAGCTCGAGTACAGGTCGCCGATCTTCTGTGCGTCGGTCCCGACCGGCGGATTCGACGCGGCAGCTTCCTGGATGATCGTCCTGACGTCTTCCTCGGCCCTGTCGTACAGAGTCCGGAACGCGCCGTCGACCGCTCGATCCGCCGGGATGGCGTACTCGTCGAGCCACTTGCCGTTGACGTGCACGAACAGGTCGTCCTGAGCCCGTGTGCTGTCGTCGCGAAAGCTGAGGTCGATACCCGAATTCACCTGTCCAGAATCAACTGCTGTCATGCACCCCATCTTTACACTCTTTGCAAGTGTGTTTCCGTCCGAAGTGGCAGGGGAGCCATGAACACGGCGATCGAAGTGCATGACCTGAAGAAGTCGTTCGGCCACGTCACGGCACTCGACGGGCTGGAGCTGCGCGTCGACGCCGGCGAGGTGCACGGCTTCCTCGGGCCCAACGGCGCAGGCAAGTCGACGACGCTGCGGGTTCTGCTCGGGCTCATCCGCGCGACCTCGGGCGAGGTGCACTTGCTCGGCCACGATCCGTGGACCGACGCCGTCGCACTGCACCGGCGAATCGCGTACGTCCCGGGAGACGTCACGCTGTGGCCGTCGCTCACCGGTGGTGAAGTGATCGACCTGCTCGGGCGGATGCGCGGCGGTATCGACCAGGGTAAGCGCGACGAGTTGATCGACAGGTTCGCGCTCGATCCGAGGAAGAAGTCACGCACCTACTCGAAGGGAAACCGTCAGAAAGTTGCTCTGGTAGCGGCCTTTTCGTCGAACGCGGAACTAATTCTGCTCGACGAGCCGACGTCCGGTCTCGATCCGCTGATGGAGCAGGTCTTCGACGACTGCGTGGCCGCCGCATCCGGGCGGGGTGCGACGGTGCTGTTGTCGTCGCACATTCTGTCCGAGGTCGAGAAGCTCTGCGAGCGGGTCACGATCATCCGCGACGGCCGAACCGTCGACACCGGCTCGCTCGCCGAGATGCGACACCTGAGTCGGACGACGGTCACGGCCGAGGTGCAGCGCGTGCCCGACGGCCTCGATTCGTTGCCGGGCGTCGACGGCGTCCGTGTCGACGGGAGCCGGGTGAGCGTGCGCGTCGACCCGGCCGATCTGCCGAAGGTGATGCACGTGCTGGCCGACGCGGGCATCACAAGTCTGGTCAGTGCCCCGCCCACGCTGGAGGATCTGTTCCTGCGCTACTACGGGAGCGCGTCGTGACGGGCACGACACAGCTCGTTCGGCTCTTCCTGCGCCGCGATCGCGTGGTCGCCCCGCTGTGGATCCTCGCGATGGGGCTGGTCCCACTGCTGTACGCGGTGAGCTTCGAGGGCCTGTACCCGACGGCCGCCGACCGGCAGGCCTTCTATCAGGCGACGCTGCGCACTCCGGCGGAGTTGGCGCTGGTCTCGCCGATCTTCGGCAGCGACCTCGGTGCTCTCGTGACGTGGCGTGCCGGGTTGCTGCTGACGCTCGTTCCGCTCGCCGCGATTCTGACGGTCATCCGTCACACGAGGGCCGAGGAGGATGCCGGACGCACCGAACTGATCGGCGCGACGGCTGTCGGACATCATGCCGGTCTCGCCGCGGCGCTCGTCGTCACGATCGGCATGGTCGTGACGACTGGACTCGTCGGGACGGTATCGCTGCTGGCGACCGGGTTCGCTGTGGTCGGCAGCATCGCGTTCGGTGCAGCGATCGCCTCGGTCGGCACGGTGTTCGCCGGCGTCGGTGCAGTCGCTGCGCAGATCGGACCCCGCGCCCGCCTCGCGCGCGGATACGCGTTGACGGTCCTCGCCGTCGCGTTCGCGCTCCGGGCAGTCGGCGACGCGGGGTCCGGCACGCTGTCGTGGCTGTCGCCGATCGGGTGGTCCGCTCAGCTGCGGCCGTTCGCCGACGAGCGCTGGTGGGTGACGACGCTGTCCGCAGGCGCGGCCGCGGTGACGATCGCGACGGCCGTCGCACTCGCGCGAGCCCGCGACGTCGGTTCCGGCCTCGTTGCGGACCGGCTCGGGCCTGCATCGGCACCGGCGAGCCTGACCGGGGTGTTCTCGCTTGCGTGGCGTCAGCATCGCGGGTCGCTCGCGGCCTGGACCGTCGGCCTCGGGGTGTTCGCGGCGATCCTGGGTAGCGCCGCGAACAGCGTCGGCGACCAGTTGGGCGGCAGCGAGGCGGTCGCGGACGCACTCGCGGCGTTCGGCGGTAACTCTCTCGTGCAGTCCTATGTTGCCGCGATCATCAGCATCATCGGCATCGCTGCGGCCGCGTACGCGGTATCGGCGGTGCTTCGGGCTCATACCGAGGAAGAGGATGCGCACGCCGAGTGGGTCGTCTCGGCGAGCGTCGGCAAGGTTCGGTGGCTGGCAAGCCATCTGACGTTCGCGATCGCCGGGCCGGCGCTGGCGATGCTCGTCGTCGGGCTCGCGGCGGGACTGACGTACGGGACAGGCGTCGGCGACGTGGGTTCGGTGCTGCCGGGCGTGCTCGGTGCCGCGCTGTCGCAGCTACCGGCGGTGTGGGTGCTCGTCGGCGTGGCCGTGGTGTTGTTCGGCGCCCTGCCGGCCTGGTCGACGGCCGTCTGGGCGGTCGTGGCCGGGGTCGTGCTGCTCGGCCAGGTGGGTGAGGTGATCGGGTTGCCGCAGGCGATCCTCGACATCTCGCCGTTCACCCACGTGCCGCATCTGCCGGGCGGACACTTCTCCGCGGTTCCTCTGGCGTGGACGGTGTCGTTGGCCGTGGTCGCGGTCGCCGTGGGAGCCGCATTGTTCCGCAGACGGGACCTACGGGGGTGACGGGCGGTAGAGTGCCGAAAGCGACCAGGTGGTTTGGTCGGCGAAACAACGGCGTGGAGGCGCTCGAGTGACGTTTCTGCGCAGGTGGTGGGGGCAGTCGTACAGCTACGACTGGATGAGCCGATATTTCGAGTCGCACGGCGCGCTCAGTGCGTTCCGCGTCGTGGTGGGCGTGTGTTGTTTCTGCTACGGACTTGCCGCGATCACGACGTACCTGACCGCGAAGCCGCCGACGACGTGGATCGCGGACGTGTTCATCCTGGCCGGGACGGTGTCGTCGTTCGTCGTCGGAGCACTGTGGCTGCGTGGGCCGTGGCCGTCCGAGCGCGTCAGCCTGCTGTTCGTGCTGTACGCCGACGTCGAGACCACCCTGGCGCTGTTGTCCTACGGGTCGATCCAGATGTCGTTCCCCGGGTGCTCGTTGTTGGCGGCGACGGGCGTCTACGTGCAGGTGTTCCACAGTCCGAAGGTGCTGCTCGCCCATCTGGCCTGGTCGGGCGCCACGGTGACGACGATGTTCCTGCTGATTCTTCGCACGCCGACGTTCGATCACGGACTGGCCGTCTCGCAACTGGTCGTGTTGTTGCCGGTCATGTTCTCGACGCCGGTCTTCCTGCAGTCGATGTTGCTCAGTCTGCGTCTCGACGCGAACGGGGCGTTGATCGATCCACTGACCGGCCTTCGGAACAGGCGCGGCCTCGACGAAGATCTGCCGCACTTCCTGGGAGAGGAGTCGGAGGTCGCCGTCATGGTCATCGACGTCGACCGCTTCAAATCCATCAACGATCGGTTCGGGCACGAGGGCGGTGATCTGGCACTCCAGCTGATCGCGCGACGGCTCCTCGTCGACGACGTTCTCGTCGCTCGTACCGGCGGTGAAGAGTTCGCGCTCGTCGTACGGGTGTGCGCCGATCAGGCCGTCTCGGTGGCCGAATGGCTTCGATCGCGGTTGTATTCGCCGTACGACGTGTCGCCGCTGACCGTCAGCATCGGCGTCGCACATGCATCCAGCATCGAAGGCGACAGCGTGACGGCGGTGACCCGGCTGCTCCGTCGCGCCGACGTCGCCATGTACGAAGCGAAGCACCGCGGTGGCAACCAGGTGGTCGTCGCCGCGGTACGGAGTCAGGATTGACGCGTCCGGTCAGGTCGGCGGGATCGTGAAGTCGAAACGGTTCTCGAGGTCGCGCTGGAACTGATCGCGACACTGTTCCTGTGCACGCTGATTGTTGCCTGCCTTGCTGATGCAGTCGGCGAAGTCGTCACCTCCGGAACTGCGGAAGATCCCGATTCCGACGACGACGAGCACGATCGACAGAACGACCGCGATGATGCCGAGGACGATCGCGATCAGCGACATCGTGCCGTTCGTCGCAGTGCCCTTCTTGTACCTCGACCTGCCGACGAACCCGAGAACGACTGCCAGCAAGCCCAGGATGATGCCGCCGACGATGGTCCAGCTGGTCACGAACGCGAGAATCGCGACCACGATCGCGACGATCCCGACGACGTTCTGCGGGCCCGGCCGGTGCTCGGGCGGATAGTTGCCGGCCGGCGGATAACCACCGGGCGGCGGATAACCACCCTGCGGGTAACCGCCCTGGGGATAACCGGCCTGTGGCTGGCCACCGCCCTGTGGATATCCGGCGGGTGGTGTGTTTCCCTGCTGATATCGGCCCGGACGTGGTGACTCGCCGGGCGGGGGTTCTGACGGCGGGGGTCCTGACGGCGGCTGATCCGACATGGCGACTACCTCCGATGCGTGCGGGGTCAGTCCTGCGAAGTGTAGGCCTGCACGCGGCGGTGTTCTGCGCTTATGACGACACCGTGATCATCTTTTCACCTGCTGCGCTCACCCTCCGAGACGCGAATGCATCTCCCAGACCAGGACCTCCGCGGGCTCGGACGACTGAATGCGTTGTCCGCCAGAAGAACTCAGTCGAACGGCGTCCCCCTCGTACAGTTCGCCCACGCCTTCCATCTGCACCGTGCCCGACGCGACGAACACGTGCAGGAACGGCGCCTCGGGAATGGTCACGGGTCGACCCGGTTGCAATCGCGCTGCGTGCAGCGCTGCAGCCGATTGCGAGATCGAAATCGCCGATTGCCCCGCATGTTTCTTCATGCCCGACGCCACGGGAACCAGTCCGCCGCGCAGCAGCTCGTCGTCGATCTCGAGTTGTTCGTAGCCCGGGTCGATTCCCGGGCTGTCGGGCACGACCCACATCTGGACGAAACGGACGGGCTCGTCGTGTGTTTCGCCCCCGATGCGCCACGAATCGTTCTTCTCCGAATGCATGATTCCTCGACCCGCACTCATGCGCTGCGCGAGCCCGGGATAGATCACGCCGGAGTGACCGATCGAATCCTGGTGTACCAGCGAGCCCTTCATGACCCACGTCACGATTTCCATGTCACGGTGCGGGTGTGTCTCGAAACCCTGCCCGGGAGAGACGATGTCGTCGTTGTTGACGAGAAGCAGACCGTGATGTGTGTTGTCCGGGTCGTAATGCTGGCCGAACGAGAACGAATGCTTCGAGTCGAGCCACGCCACACGGGTTTTCGGACGATCGCCCGCCCGATGGACATCGATGTGCGGAATTGGAGGGGGCATGGGACCACTGTACGAGTCACCTCATCCACGCACAGCGCGGTCCGCATAACTTTCCCGCGACAGGTGTGTCTCCGGATCGTTCCGGGTAGAAACGTCCCCATGACCGACAGAGCGCACGTCAGTACCGACTCTCTCGAAGATGCCCTGCTGCCGTGGCTTCCGCAGCAACGATGGTTCGCGGCCAAGGGGTCGCCCATCGCGTCGCTGCGTGTCGCATCGCGCGTCGACGTCGGCTCGCGTCCCGACGTGCAGGTCGAGCACCTGCTCGTCGATGTAGAACTGGGTGACGGCACGGTACAGCGGTATCAGGTTCCGCTGGGATTTCGCGACGCCTCGGTCGACGATCTGGCGGCATGGCGGCTGCCGATCCAGGATGGCCCGTTCGTCTACGACGGCCTTCGAGATCCCGCGGTGATCGCCCTGTATTCCGACGCGATCGCCGCGGCCGATTCGGTCGGGCCCCTCGACTTCCGACTCGTCGCCGGGGCCGCCGTCGACGCCGGGATGTCGGGTCGCGTACTCGGTGCCGAGCAGTCGAACACGTCGGTGATTCTCGGTGAAGTGCTGCTGCTCAAGCTGTTTCGGCAGGTCGCGTCGGGCATCAATCCGGACATCGAACTGCATCGTGTCCTCGCCGAGACCGACTGCACGTACGTGGCACCGCTGCGAGCATGGATCGAAACCGAATCCGACGGCGAACTGTCGATGCTCGGCATGGCGCAGGACTTCGCCTCGGATTCCGCCGAAGGATGGACGACGGCGCTCACCAGCGTGCGTGACCTGCTGGCCTCCGATCGGTCGCCGGAGGACATGGATTCGGACTTCGCGTCGGAAGCGCGTGGTCTGGGTGCGGCGGTCGCGCACGTCCACGCGGATCTGGCCCGCGGACTCGGAACCGACGAGCGCGACGCGTCGTCGACGGTCGCCGAAATCCTCGGACGCGTCGAAGGTGCTGTGGCCGTCGTTCCCGAACTCGCCGAGCACCTCCCCGCGGCACGCGATCTGGTCGCCAGGGCCGAGGCGGGCGGAACCGCGACGGTGCAACGCATCCACGGTGACCTGCACCTGGGCCAGGTGTTGCGGACGCCGTCGACGTGGCTGTTGATCGACTTCGAAGGTGAGCCGGCGAAGTCCCTCGAGGAACGACGTCGGATGGACAGTCCGCTGCGTGACGTCGCGGGCATGCTCCGCTCGTTCGACTACGCCGCGCACCATCTACTCCTCGGCGATGCCGACGTGACCGACGAGACGTATGCCCGCGCGTCGGCCTGGGCTGCCCGCAACTCGTCGGCGTTCTGCGACGGCTATGCCGAGGTCGCGGGCTACGACCCCCGTGATCACGCGGCGCTGCTCGGTGCCTACGAACTCGACAAGGCCGTCTACGAAGCGGTGTACGAGGCGCGCAATCGGCCGACCTGGTTGGATCTGCCGATGCGCGCCGTCGGGCGGCTGGCGCCACCCGTGATGCTCCTATGAGTGTCAACTTCCGATTTTTTGTGTGAGTAGCTGGAACATTTCGCGGGCGACGGCTCGTTTGAGGCAGCGGATGATGTCGCGTTTGCTTTTGCCTTGGGCGAGTCGTTTGTCG
>NZ_QGNK01000028.1:0-55898 GCF_003336925.1 Rhodococcus sp. Eu-32
GCCCTTCCAGGATGTGCAGGTCGGTGCGGCACACGCCTGCACCGCCGATCTTGACGACGACGTCGAAAGGCCCTGTGGGCGTGGGTATCGGCAGTTCGGCCATCTGCAGTTTGTCGTGGTATCCCACTACCTGTACGGCTCTCATGACATTTCCTCCAAAGATGTTGTCAGACATTGACGGTCGTACGTTCCGGATCGTCGTACCGGGTCCGCAGCAACCCTCGGCAGAAGTGAGTGTTGCCGTCGATCGAAATTCGTGTCGAACGTGCTCGTCGAAGAGCCAGAGGCACATCGATCTTGGCGTAGTCGTTTCCGTCGTGGTCGACCATCACCAGACTGTCGGAGGTGGTGGGCAACCCGACCATCTCGCGGCGACGCAACAACGCGCCGGTGTTCTCGTCGTCTGGCAGTTCACGCAGACGCACCGTGCCCATCTCGCTCATATCGCGCGAAGGATCCTGCCGAAGCAAACCCGTCAGGCACCGTTCCATCGCCGCGACATGCGCTTTGCGAAGAAAGGTCGTGCGCAATTCCTCCAGATCGGTCTCCGCTTCGTGTCCGAAGGTTCCGCGGTAGCCCGCGTCGGCAGCCAAACCCGCGTTGATGATCAACGAATCGTGATGGTCGTCGAGCTCGACGGTGACTTTCCTCGTCCACGGGAGCCGGGTCAGCGCGTCCTTCGCATCCGACGCCATCAGGTATGCGAAGTTCGGCGCACAGAACGACGTCGGAAGCCGAAGGTGCACGACGACGTCTCCGGTACCGTCGACCTCGAGCGACTCGACGAAATCGAGATCGGTGATCGGCTGGTCGAGCTCGGGGTCGATCACCGTCCCGAGTGCAGCTACAGCAGCATCACGCAAAGTGGTCATACTCAGGCTCCTACCAGGTGTTCCTCCGAGGCGTTGTCGGCGCCCCGCGGTCCGGTCTCGGTCTCGTCTGCGTCCGCGAGCCGTAGGTCGGCCGGCACCGGAATGTCGTACATCTTTGCGGCGTTCAGCCCGAGGATCTTCTTCTTCTGTTCGAGCGTGATCGCCGGATATTCGGCGAGCTCCTCCGAGATTTGGAACTCGACGAACTTCTCGATCAACCAGCGCGGCGTCCACAGCGCGTAGTCGGAGGAGAACTGGATGCGGTCCTCCCCGAGCCAGTACAGCAGTTCGCCGATGATCTGGCCGAAGTACTTGGGCCTGGTGTGGATGAACGGCATCGCCACCGCAAGTCCCGCATGCACGTTCGGTTCCTGAGTCGCGATCCAGCAGAAGTCCTCCAGCCGCGGCAGGCCACAGTGCTCGACAACGAAGCTCAGATCGGTGAAATCGGTGGCGATGTGATCGACATCGGCGACATCGAAAGCATCGCGGTCGAGTGGGCGAATCGTCGGCCCCTTGTGGACATGAATATTCTTCACCCCGAGCTCTCGGCACACCTCCAGGTAACGACGGGTCCAATCGTCGTCCAGCTTGTACCCACGCGAATCACCGTGCCACTCGGCGGTATAGAGCTTCACCCCTTTCAGCCCGAACCGCTCCGCGTCCGCACGTAACTGGTCGAGGCCGCGTTCACCGTTGCGAGGATCGAAATTGTGGTTGTACGTGAGCAATTCGGGGTGCGCCTGCGTCAGCGCCCAGGCTTCCTCTGTCTGCCCGAACCCGTTGACGTAGAACTCGCCGAGGTGCGCCGGCTGGAAGATCGCATGGTCGACAAAGCCGTCGACGAACAAATCCTTGATCAGGCGTTCGCCGCCCTGGTACAGGTACTCGTCGTACGTCCACAGCTCCGACTCCGGCGACAGGTTCCGGTGGTAGTCGTAGAAGCAGTCGATGAACTGCTTGCCGTGAATGTTTCGTTGATTCTCGACGCGCGCATCCCACAACGCGACGTGCGCATCGACGATGAAAAATTTGTCGTCCCCGCGTGAATACATGCGAAAAACCCTTTCAGTCGTGTGACTGGCGCCACAACCAGCGTGTTCACGGTATGCGCGAGAGGAGGGCTCGGCCATCTCATTTTGAGACGAATCAGTCTCGCCGCGCCGTCCTGGAACGCGACTCGAACTTCAGTCTCAAAGTGAGACGGATGAGACTCAGGTCACAGTGTTCAATCGGGTGCACAACATCGCAGAGAAGGCCGGCACCCCCGCTGACCTTGCATCCAGGAGGGCACATTGAGTAGGCAAAGTCTCACCAAGGCACACGCAAAAATTTCGGAGCTTAAGTGGGAACCCACGTTCGCCACCCCCGCTACTCGTTTCGGTACGGACTACACATTCGAGAAAGCGCCGAAGAAAGACCCGCTGAAACAGATCATGCGATCTTACTTCCCCATGGAAGAAGAGAAGGACAACCGCGTGTACGGCGCGATGGACGGAGCCATCCGTGGCAATATGTTCCGCCAAGTCCAGCAGCGGTGGCTCGAATGGCAGAAACTGTTCCTGTCGATCATCCCGTTCCCGGAGATCTCGGCAGCCCGTGCGATGCCGATGGCGATAGACGCCGTACCGAACCCCGAGATCCACAACGGGCTTGCGGTTCAGATGATCGACGAAGTTCGTCACTCGACGATTCAGATGAACCTCAAGAAGCTGTACATGAACAATTACATCGATCCCGCAGGGTTCGACATGACGGAGAAGGCATTCGCAAACAACTACGCCGGCACCATCGGTCGTCAGTTCGGCGAGGGATTCATCACCGGCGACGCCATCACCGCGGCCAACATCTACCTAACTGTTGTCGCCGAAACTGCCTTCACCAACACGCTTTTCGTGGCGATGCCCGACGAGGCAGCCGCAAACGGCGATTACCTGTTGCCGACGGTGTTCCACTCGGTTCAGTCGGACGAGTCGCGTCACATCTCCAACGGATATTCGATTCTGTTGATGGCGTTGGCCGACGAGCGCAATCGTCCCCTTCTCGAACGCGATCTGCGCTATGCATGGTGGAACAACCACTGTGTTGTCGACGCCGCGATCGGGACATTCATCGAATACGGCACGAAGGACCGCCGTAAGGACCGAGAGAGCTATGCCGAGATGTGGCGCCGGTGGATCTACGACGACTACTACCGCAGCTACCTCATTCCGCTCGAAAAATACGGCCTGACGATTCCCCACGATCTCGTCGAAGAGGCGTGGAATCGCATCACCAACAAGGGGTATGTGCACGAGGTCGCACGGTTTTTCGCGACGGGCTGGCCGGTCAATTACTGGCGCATCGACACCATGACCGACAAGGATTTCGAGTGGTTCGAGCACAAGTATCCGGGTTGGTACTCCAAGTACGGCAAGTGGTGGGAGGAGTACAACCGTCTCGCGTACCCCGGCCGGAACAAGCCGATCGCGTTCGAGGAAGTCGGGTACCAGTACCCACACCGCTGCTGGACGTGCATGGTTCCCGCGCTCATCCGCGAGGACATGGTCGTGGAGAAGGTCGACAACCAGTGGCGAACCTACTGCTCCGAAACCTGCTACTGGACCGACGCCGTGGCATTCCGTGGCGAATACCAGGGCAAAGACACGCCGAACATGGGCCGGCTCACCGGGTTCCGCGAATGGGAGACCCTGCACCACGACAAGGATCTCGCCGATATCGTCAAGGATCTCGGATACGTCCGCGACGACGGTGAGACGCTTGTCGGTCAACCACATCTCGATCTGGATCCGAAAAAGATGTGGAAGCTCGGCGACATCCGCGGCAACACCTTTCAGAGCCCCAACGTGCTGCTGAATCAGATGTCGGACGCGGAGCGGGCAGCGCATATTGCCGCGTACCGCGCCGGCGCAACCGTTACTGCCTGATCACCGACTCGGAGGGCGGTGCCGCGACGAACGGCGCTGCCCTCCGATTCCACCGTGATCGACACATAAATTTCAGGAGAGCCTTGTGGCCGACACACACCGAATCACCTTCGAGCCGGTCGATATCGAGATGGAAGTTCGCGAAGACGAGCACATTCTCGATGCCGCGTTCCGGCAGGGCATTCATCTCATGCACGGTTGCCGAGAAGGTCGCTGCTCGGCATGCAAATCGTTCGTTCTCGACGGTGACATCCAAATGGAAAACCATTCGACCTTCGCATGTAACGAAGCCGAGGAGGATGAAGGTTTCGTACTGCTCTGCCGGACGAAGGCATACAGTGACTGCACCATCGAACTCCTCAACTTCGACGAGGACGAACTACTCGGCGGAATTCCCATTCAGAGCGTCACGACCCGCGTCGTGTCACTCGAGTCGGTGACGGGTGACATCGTTGCGCTTCGTCTCGAACCGATCGAACCCGATCTTTTCGAGTTCAAGCCGGGGCAGTACGCGGATCTCACCGTTCCGGGGACCGACGAGCACCGATCGTTTTCGATGGCGTCGACCATGTCGACTCCCGGTCAGGTCGAGTTCCTCATCAAGAAGTACCCCGGTGGCAAGTTCGCAGCACTGCTCGACGCGACCGAAACGGACGGCGGAATTTCGGTGGGCGACGAGATCGCGCTGACCGGGCCATACGGATCCTCCACGCTCAAGGACGGCCACGTGCTTCCTGTGGTCTGCATCGGCGGCGGAGCCGGCATGGCCCCGATCCTTTCGATCGTGCGTCACATGAGCGAATCGAGAAACACCCGCCCTGTGCACTTCTATTACGGCGCACGGACACCGAACGATCTGTTCTACGTCGACGAAATCAACGCACTCGGCGGCAAACTCGTCGACTTCACGTTCGTGGCCTGCGTATCCGACTCGGCCGGCGGGAAGTCGTCCGGTTCCTTGGCGGTGGAAGAAGGCAACGTCACCGACGTCGTGCGGAGACTGGAACCGGACATCGCCAAGGCAGAGGTCTACCTGTGCGGTCCGCCGCCGATGGTGGACGCAGCATTGGACTTCCTGGACGTATGCGGCACACCCAGCGACCAGATCTTCTACGACAAGTTCACGAGCCCGGCATTCGACTGATTCGCTGCCGCGCAGCGGTTTCACCGTACGACAGTCAACACACGACCGAGAGGCGAACATGACCACGACCACCGGGCCGAAGCAACGCAGCTTCCCCACAATCGAATTCACCGACTCCGAGGCGGGCGCCAAGGAGTTTCCGAGCTCGAAAAGCCGCACCTACAGCTACTACACCCCGGCCAAGCGCAGAGCGACGATGTACGAGGACGTCACCGTCGACGTGCAGCCCGACCCCAATCGCCATCTGACACAGGGCTGGATCTACGGCTTCGGTGACGGCCCCGGCGGCTACCCCCAGGAATGGACGACGGCGAAGTCGTCGAATTGGCACGCTTTCCTCGATCCCAACGAGGAGTGGGACCAAACGATCTTCCGCAACAACTCGGCCGTGGTCCACCAGGTCGAACTCTGTTTGAGCAACGCCAAGCGTGCTCGTGCGTACGACGGTTGGAACACCCCGTGGCTGAAGTTCATCGAACGCAATCTCGGCGCGTGGATGCACGCAGAGAACGGTCTCGCGCTGCACGTGTTCGCCTCGATCCAACGATCCGGTCCGACGAACATGATCAACACGGCTGTCGCCGTGAACGCGGCACACAAAATGCGCTTCGCACAGGACCTAGCTTTGTTCAACCTCGATTTGGCGGAAGCGGACGTACAGTTCGACGGCTCCGCGCACGTGGAAGTGTGGAATAACGCACCAGAGTGGCAGCCGACGCGGGAAGTCGTCGAGCAGCTCACTGCAGTCCCGGACTGGTGCGAACTGTTGTTCGCGACCAACATCGTATTCGAACAACTCGTTGGGTCTCTGTTCCGGACAGAGCTGGTCATGCAGATCTCCGCGCGCAACGGCGACTACATCACCCCGACGATCGTCGGCACGGGTGAACATGACTACGACCGCGACTTGAACTACACGCGTACGTTGTTCCAGCTGCTGACGCGCGACCCAGAGGTCGGCGATTCCAACCGCGCACTGTTCGGCGAATGGATGTCGGTGTGGGTGCCGCGGTGCCTCGAAGCCGCACGCGCGCTGCAACCGATCTGGTCTCAACCTGCGGACAAGGCGATCACCTTCGCGTCGAGCCTCGACGCAGCGATCGACAAGTTCACAGTCCTGCTCGAATCCCTCGGCCTCGACATCCCCAAGGAGTTGGCACGATGACCATGCAATTCGGATCCTCCACGGAATTCTCCAACATGTGCGGCGTAACTCTCATGAATACACCCGTCGGGCGCGTTGTCGCCGAGGTCATGGGCGCCAAAGACGGCGTCGAACTGACCGAGTACCCGTCGATGATTCGAGTCGACGGCACGAAGCTGCTGTCGTTCGACTACAACGAGCTGACCGACGCACTCGGACAAGAATTCGACGGCTCGGTGTTCGAAGAGATCAGCTCGACGCACTACGGGCGCATGGTCCACCTCGACGACAAGACAATGCTCTTCGCCAGCCCAGAGGACGCCGCCGAGTTCATCGGGTTCGATTTGGCCGAGCGCGCCTGATTTTTTCTTTTGCCGGTGGGTGCCCGCGTCCGGCGTGTGTGTATGCACAGTCTGGACACGCGGCACCCACCTTCCCTGACGAGTCGGAGACACAGAATGTATCAATCCGGACCTCTCTCAGCAGATTTTCCGACGCTCGGTGCGGCGTACAGGACTGCACTGGAACGTTCGATAGCCGATCATCTCGCCCGCACCGGTGGCGGCATCGACAGTGTTTCTTCGATGACTCTTCGTGACATCCGCGGCGAATTGCGTACGGCCGAGTTGATATCACGACGGAGTGCCCTCGGCCTCAGCCTGTGCCCCAACAGTCGGCTCTTCGTAGACGCCGAAGGCAACGCTATTCCTACAGAACAGTTCCCGTCGACACCACGACGCTCCGCCACCGTTTGCAGCGCGACACAAAGTCCCAACACCACCTCGAAAGGATCGAACTGATGGCCAAGGAACTGCGGTTCAATACCGAAGCACGCGCATTATTGGAGCAAGGTGTCAACGCTCTCGCCGACGCGGTGAAAGTGACGCTCGGACCGAAAGGGCGCAACGCGGTGCTCGAAAAGCTGACCGGCCCCCCGACCATCACCAACGACGGTGTCACCATCGCGCGTGAGATTCAGCTTCGAGAACCCTTCGCCAACATGGGCGCTCAGTTGGTGAAGGAGGTGGCGATGAAGACCAACGGCGTCGTCGGAGACGGAACCACCACCGCGACGGTCCTGGCGCAGGCCATGGTTCGAGAGGGACTGCGCGCGGTCGATGCGGGCGCCAATCCAATGCGGTTGCGCCGAGGAATCGAGACGGCAGTGTCGTCGATCGTCGACTCGCTGCGCGCACAGGCGGTCGAGGTCGTCGGCAGCAACGATCTGGAGCGAATCGCTACCCTCGCTGCTAGCGACGACGAAGCCATCGGCCAAAGCGTCGCGCGAGCTGTGGAGTACGTCGGAAAGTCGGGCATCGTCACCACGGAGGAAAGTGAAACCCTCGGCATGGCCGTCGATGTCGTCGACGGTATCGAGTTCGATCACGGCTTCATCTCGGGCTACATGATCACCGACCCCGAGCGCGCCGAGGCAGTGCACGACAATCCGGTCATCCTTCTGACCAACAAGAAAATCAATCAGGTCCAGGACATCATGCCGAGCATCGAGGCTGCCAAGCGCGCGGATCGTCCACTCGTCGTGGTCGCCGAGGACGTCGACGGACCCGCGCTGCAACTCTTGGTGGGCGGCAACATGCACAAGACCATGCAGTCGGTCGTCGTCCGCGCCCCCGGGTTCGGGCACCGCCGCGTCGCAGAACTGCAGGATCTCGCCATCGCGCTGGGCGGACAGGTCATCGCCAAGGACACAGGACTTGAACTGTTCGAAGTCACCATCGACCAACTCGGATCGTGCGACCGGATCACCGTCACCGAGAACGCGACGACCATCGTGGGCGGACGCGGCGACCAGAAGCTTCTCGAAGCAAGAGTTTCACAGCTGGAATCCCAGCTGGAGCGGTCGAAAATCGACGGCGACCGCGACAGCTTCGAGCTGCGAATCGCGCGGCTCACCGGCCGTGTTGCCGTGGTCCGAGTCGGCGGCGCCACCAGCGTCGAGCTCAAGGAGCGGATGCTGCGCGTGGAAGACGCCGTGGCGGCAGCTCGGGCGGCGCTGGAATCAGGTATCGTCTCAGGCGGCGGCACTGCGTTGGCGCAGGCTCATCGCGCTCTCGTCGGCCTCGAGCCGACCGGTGACCAGGCCATCGGTGTCGACGTGGTGCGCAAAGCACTGACCGAACCGCTTCGTTGGATCGCGATCAACGCAGGCTTCGAGGGCGACGAGGTCGTCGAGGTCGTGGCGGGGCTGCCCCTCGGACACGGATTCAACGCTCTCACAGGCGAGTACGGCGACATGTTCGACGACGGCGTCATCGATCCCTTGAAGGTGACGCGCGCAGCACTCGAGAGCGCGGCGTCCATCGCCGCGTTACTGATCACCACCGAGACCGCAGTCGTAGAGGAGGTGTTCGGCAATCCAGGCGCTATCGTGGCGCCAGGATTCGGTGACCTCGCCGAGGGAATGGTCCGCCCGTCGAACATCTACTGATCAACGGCACACGGAGCGCGGCCGTCTGAGGCGCGGACCGTCAGGGATGGAAAGACGCGAAACGCGAGACTGCGACTTTCCATCCCAGTAGTGTAACGAGTTGTCCCCAGGCAAGTTTCGGGTCTTGAATACCTCGAAACGTCGATCAGTGGTCGACACGGGACGACAACTTTCCGAATACGGATTCTCGTTGGGTCAGGTGACAATGCAGAACCGCCAGTCCAGTTCAGAACTGCACCGCGTCCGTGAGCGTTTTCTCGCCGAGCACGAGCTCGACAGATCATTGAGAGAACCCATCTCGATCTCCTGGGAACGATCGAAATCTCTCAATGTTCGCCCCGACGAGCTCGATCTGCCGTACATCCGCGAACCGGACCTCGACAGCCCGTTGGTGGTAGCGGCTGGGCCAGTCCTTCGTCAGCTGGCCGAGGGGCTGGCGGACGAGCCGGTAGCCGCGATTCTGACCTCAGCGGACGGCGTCGTCCTCAACCGCTTCGCCAGCAACAACAACCTACTCAACACCCTCGACGAGGTTCAGCTAGCGCCGGGTTTCAGTTACCTCGAGCAATTCGCCGGCACCAACGGAATCGGTACGACTTTGGAGACCCGCAAGCCGACCCTGGTCACGGGAGCAGAGCACTACGTCGAGACCCTCGGGTCGTTGATGTGTGCGGGTGTGCCGATCATTCATCCCACGACAGGCACCTTGGCCGGAGTGCTGGATGTCACCGGCTGGTGCGAAGACGGTGCACCTTTGCTGGTTGCGTTGGCTCGATCTGCGACCGCCCAGATCGAGGGCCGATTGTTAGCGCAGTCCAGCGAAGAGCAAACGGCGCTTCTGAACGCATACCTCAAAACATGTCGAAGGTCGGCGCAGGCAGGGGTCGTCGCTCTTGGCGACGACGTAGTGCTCCTCAACAGACGATTGCGACTAGCGTTGGATCCGCAAGATCAGGCTGCGACTGTCGAACACGTAATGGATTTAGGTCTCGACCAACGATCAGGAAGCCGCGTGGTCGAGTTGCCCAGCGGTCAGATCGCACGATTGTCTCTGGTCGAAGAGATAGGTCAACCGAAAAACCGATGCAGATCGGTAGTATCTCTCGTTCACCTAGCAGAGGGGATCAGTCCGACAACCGTGCCCGACGCTCTCGGACGCGCACTTCCCGGCGTTGTCGGTAGGAGTCCCTCGTGGCGACGTGTCTGCCAGCAAGTCGCCGAGTGCGCCAAGGGCGGAGTGTGGGTGGCGGTGTCCGGCGAGCCGGGAAGCGGACGGTTCGCGGGCCTGAAAGCCGCTGCCATGCAGCACGTCACGACAAGAACGCGTTTCTTCACCCCAGCCGAGCTCAGTGACGATGGCGGTCTGTCAACCCTCGAAACGGAGATCGAGGAAGACGGTTTCAGCGTAATACTGCGCGACCTCGACCTTATTTCCGATGACCGACAGCGCGCAGTTGCTACCGCAATCGAAGGCCGCGAACACGCTGGCTGGATTGCGGCAACTATCGGGACGGTGAATCGGAGTACCGAAACAGATGCAGTTCTGCTGCCGTATCTCAGCCACACCGTTCATGTTCCCGCATTACGTCACAGAATCGACGACCTCGAGGAATTGGTCCCTCACATGCTCAGACAGCTCACCAGGGGACAAGATTTGCGCCTGTCATCGGCAGCACTTCGCCAGCTGTCGAAGTTCGATTGGCCGGGCAATGTCGCGCAGCTGCGGGCAGTCCTGCAAGAGGTTGTCAACACGCAGCGGTCCGGCATCGTCGAGGTAGACAAACTACCGCCGTCATGTCGGTCCTTGAACCGACGTACTCTCACACCGATCGAAGCAATGAAACGGGACGCCATCGTTCGTAGCCTTTCGGACACTGGAGGCGACAAGCAGGCGGCTGCCGAAGCATTGGGGATGTCTCGTGCGACCATCTACAGAAAAATTCGCGAGTTCGGCATCGATGTGTGATTGGACTACGCGAAGGAGGGCCCGATGCGCGCTGAATACGATAGCCGATCTCGAAGGGTCTGACGTGGGGCGTCGGCCTCACTGTTACGAGAATGATTGGCTCGCAAACATCATGAATGATTCAATTCTACGACCGTCGGCACATCGATTCTGCGGGCAGCTCGCGGCGAGATTGAGACCAGACTCGCGGCAAAGGAATTCACTCTCCAGGAGTACCTGGCGGTACCAAGCGCGCGACTCAGGTTCGGTCCTGAGGAAATGCCATATCCTGCACAACGTCTGAGATGCCCATTGCGACCGAGACGGCAACGTCGTCGAGGTCTTCGTCCCTCAATACGAAGAGCAAACCGCCGTTCGACCTCGCCTCGGTCGAGACGGTACGCGGCGTCGGACACCGCCTCGTCCCACTCGGCTGGAGATCAGTCCTCGGGCGAGTACATAAGTTGAACAGTCACCGATTCGTGAATTCACCTCGACGACGTCCGCGCCGAAGTCCCGGCCGCCGCGCTGGCACAGGCGGTCCGGGACGCGGCTCAGAGCCGAATTGCTTGCCGATGCTGTCCTCGACTTTTCGGGCCGACTCCGCGAATCACGGTGACGACGTCGTCACTGCCGAACAGGTCGCTGTGCCGGGAATCGAATCCAGCAAAGCGGCGCCAGGGACAAGGCGGCGTCCGCGGCCGCTGTCCGACCACGCCGCGGCGGCGTCCGGACAGACAGGCACCCAGGAGATTACTCGAGCCCGAGGAACAGGCCTCGGGTGCGGAGGTTCTTCATTGGGGCCTCCCACGTCTGTGGCTCTACCAGCCAGGACCCACTCTTGTCGGCAATCCACGTTCGAATGCAGTGAGGCCCCCGCCAAGACCCCCTGACATTAGTCGGCGACAGTGTCGAGCATCTTGACAGGTGCGCGGTTGTAAAAATCGTCGGCGGCGGATGACGGCATTTCGATGCCGTAGCGCTTCTGTAGCTCTTCGGTCATGTCGATGAGCTTGCCCATGTCGTACTGGTTGATGTTGCGGTGCGTCGCGATCAGGTTGTCGTTCTTCAGAACCGGGTCGTAGCTCATGATCTCGTCACGGAACTCTTGTCCTTCGCCCGTCATCAGCCGCTTGGCGTCCCAGACGGCGACCTGGATCAGTCGGTCCCACGTGAGGTACGTGAGTCCGGGGAAGTGCACGGCTCCGGCCGCGTAAAGCCCTTCGACCTTGCTCGAGAGGGCGCCGAGGTGGAACTTGGGTGCTCCCTGCTCCCAGTCCAGGAGCTTGGGATCGAGCCAAGGGATATCGAACTGGTACCCGGTTGCCAAGATGATGAGGTCGACCTCGGCGGAGGTACCGTCGGCGAAGTGCACGGTCTTTCCATCGACCGACTGGACGTCCTGATGCGCCTGGAGGTGACCGTGCGCGATTTGGTAGAGCACCTGGTCGTTCATGACCCAGTGCGTTGCACCGGGTTCGTGGTCGGGCTTCGGCAGACCAAACGACGTAAGGTCTCCGACGCTCTCCAGGGTCAGTTGCATGGCCTCGGCGTCGGTCAGTTCGCTGAGGGGAGTAACTGCCTGAGGAACCTTGGCGGTGCGACTCAGCACCTGCAGGATTGGCTGACCGAAAATGAGCTTCGGGAAGAAGTGGTACCCGCGGCGCACGGAGAGGTGCGCCATGGAGCCTGCGATCGCGGCGTCGACCACGATGTCGACGCCGCTGTTGCCCGCGCCTATGACGAGGACTCGCTTTCCGACGACCTGATCGATGCGTTTGTAGTTGCTGCTGTGGATGACCTCGCCAGCGAAACCCTCAAGCCCTCTGATCTCGGGCCGGTACGGGCTGCTTTGAAGTCCGCAGGCCCACACGACGCCGCGGTAGAGGGTCTCTACACCGTCCGCAGTCTTCACTATCCAGCGCTGACCGGCCGCGGTATCGATCGGACGAGCTTCGATCACCTCCTTACCGGTTACGACGAACTCGTCGAGACCGTTATCGCGAGCGAACGCGTGCATGAAGTCGCGAACCTCATGCCAGGTGGGAAAGACCGGGACGCCGTCCGGCATGGGGTACCCGACCATGGCGCTGCTGACGCGATCGGAGATGAAGTTGCACGACTCGTACACCGGACTGTGCGGGTTGTCGATGTTCCAGATTCCTCCGACGGCGTCGTGCCGCTCCAGGATGTCGATGTCCAGTCCAGCCCGCCGAAAGGCGCGGGCGGCGATCAGACCATTCGGGCCTGCGCCGACGATCGCGAAGCGGTTCTCTCGATTCTCCATGGATCTTTCCTCTGTAGCTTTCGTTCTAGGTGTTGTTGGTTCGGGGGGTGGTCAACCGACGGGATCATCGAAAAGACCTGGTAGTCCATCCGGCCGCCGTCGAAAAAATTTTGAATGTTGATCAGCTCAAGGGCGATGAGCCCTTCGTGCCGAAAAAGGGACGTCGGCCAACGGGGTTACTCCCCAGATGCGACGTAGCACATTGGTGTGTTTGCTCGTCTGCTGGATGAGCGTGCGCTCGGAGACTGCCTTGTCGGCCGGATCGCGTGGTCCCGCATCACCTGGTTGACTTGGGTAGCTGCTGTTGTTGTCGGCGCCGCCGCGGAGGGTATGCCGAATCCGGATGTTCACGTCCAGCAATTCGCCGAGTAGTCGAATCCCTTGGGAATGCAGGCCTCTGCGAGCTTTTCAAGGTCAGTTGTGGGTTGGACGTTCATCTGCCTCCTCTGGCCGTTCCAAATTCAACCTACCGTCCGTTTGAATCAAGAGTAGCGCCGATCACACGCGAAGCAAAGCCCGGTATAGGTACACGCCTGTCGGGGTACGCGACGACCGCTCCGATCTGATGCTTGAACAACCCGATAGGGCGAGTTCCGTTCCGGAGTCGAGTCGGACGTGCGGCAACTCTGTGGCCTGCTCTCGACGAACCGCAGCTGTGAGCTGTGCGTCGTCGCCATGTGGCTGCACGCAGAGGTAGCCTCTACCCCCGGGGAGAACACGCGATGCGCCAGTCGGCAAGTTCGAAACTAGTTCACTACTGCGCTGCGCAAGAGGACAGACATCGCGCACCCGACGGTGATCTCGCACGCAAAGGGCTATCAATACTCGCCCATCCGAGTTGACGGGTAGACCTGCCCGCAACTGCTTTGTAAGGTGTACGCCGGGAGGGGGAACCCATGGATGCTTCTGCAGCAAAAGTGATGCGAGCGAGACGCGAGTTCGAACGTTTGATGCCACGACCGTGGAATCGTAAGTCGTTCCTGCATAACCTGAGTCAGTGGCGGGGACGCCCCGTTTTGTTGACTGCGGTTGAAACTTCATCATTGGGTGGCGCGCCCTGCGGAGTATGGCTCTCGTATGCCGACCACGATGAAATTGTCTATGACAAGGGCACTTCCGACTACCACATCGACCACAACATCTTGCATGAGACCGGCCACATGGTGCTCGATCACAACTCTGGAGATCTGAACGCAGGACTTGTCACAGTCCAGCGTTTGCTCCCTGATCTCGATGCCTCCGCAGTCGAGAAGGCGATGAGCCGAACGCAATTCGACGAAATCCAGGAGAGCGAGGCGGAGATGTTCGCCGACCTGCTCATGGCCAACTCGTACTCGAGGTACCGACGTTCGAAGCCCATGACATCGCTGTGGGGCACCCGCGCTTGACCTCCTCCGTCTCACCCGATGTCGCCTGGCCCGTCCTGGCATTCAGCTGCTTGGTAGTCCTCGTGCGCTGGTTCTGGTTCAGCGGAAGCCGGGGTGAACGTCGAATCACCTGGGTGCTCGGCCTTGCGGTCGTGGCGTGCATCCTTCGCGAACACCATGTCCAGCGGTTCTTGGCCCTCGCGCCTGGAAACTTCCTTTCTGTCGGCTTTGTCCAGCAGCTCAGCACGACGTTCATTGTCCTTGCTATGGCGCCGTTTTTCTTGGTAGTCGTGTCGTGGTCATTCGCTGACGAGGAACCGAAACGACTTGCGACCGCCGTCTACACGACAGCCGGCGCTTTCGTTCCGGTGATGCTGTGGCTTGGCTCGAACGCGCGATACGAGGGCCAGTACATCGATGTGACCGAGGGTTGGGAGACGGTTCTTTACTTCACGATGTTCGCAGTCTGGGTCGGGGGGATGGCCTGCGTCTTGCTGTGGACGTGCTGTCGCGAGCTGTTCAGAGGCAACCTCGAACCGCGTCACCGCTACTCGTATCTCGTTGTCGGTGCCATCGGAATCTGGGCTGCGGAAGAGGCCATCTCGATCATGGGTAGCGCAGTCTTTGCCTCACTCGGCAAATTCAGCGAGCTTGTCCAGTTCCGGGTTGCGATGAACGAGAACAACTTTGTGCTCATGACGGGGCTGGGCGCTATATGTGCAGCGCTCCCAGCGGCGGCTGCCGCACTCGAAAGCTTCGGCGCCGATCGTACGTCTCGCAACATCAAGGCCTTACGCCCCCTGTGGACAGATCTGACCGCCGCCTGCCCTGAAGTTCGCTACCTCGCCACGAGCGAATTCGAACTGCCTAGCACAGCTCGAACTCTTCATCGTATGGCCGTGGAAATCTGGGATTCCATTCTGATCCTGCGGCACTACGTACCGGAACAATCGATCGCAGCCCAGGTTCCGGACGACCTTGAGGGCCTCCGCAGCGCCGTTCAACTTCGAGAATCGATGAGGGCGAGAAGGATTGGCGCGTCTCCGCGTTCCGCACCGCGTCAGACCATCGCTACGACGGGCCGACACGGTGACGAGATTGGCCACCTCCGGGCGATCGCCGCTCAGTGGGCACGCGCCGGGGAACTAGTAGATACGACTCTGTCTCGATCCGACAGCAACAATGATGCATGAAAGGCCGTCGATAGCCATGAGCAGCACTACTCGTCTCCGCGCTGCGGATCGTGTACTCCCCCACCCACCTCGTCGACTCCCGATACTGGGGGATGTACTCGACCTCCACATCACAGATTCCAGTCAGTGGGGGTGGCGTGACGCCCAGAAGTATGGCCCGATCTTCGAACGTCGAATTCTAGGCGCCCGCGTCACGTATGTGTCGGGACCCGACCTGGTCGAGGAAGTCAACGACGAGTCCGTATGGGCGAAGTTTCTCGGTGTACCGATTCGAAACCTCAGATCGATAGCCAAGGACGGTCTTTTCACAGCACACAATTCTGAGCCGAACTGGGCCAAAGCGCATGCAATACTCGGTCCGGCTTTCACCCAGGCTGCTATGCGCCGCTACCACGACATCATGGTCAGTACGGTCCGCGAGCTCGTGAGGTCCTGGCAGACACGTTCTTCTGGTGACTGGATCGAGGTCCCCAGCGACATGAACAAGCTCACCCTGGAAATCATTGGTCGTGCCGGTTTCGGCTACGACTTCGGATCTTTCGCGGAGTCCGAACCCCACCCGTTCGTGGGACAGATGTCGCGAGCGTTGGCATACGTCAACCGATCTGCGTACTCCCACCCGCTCGTCGAAAACACCTTCTACCGACGAGAATACGCGCAGCACGGTCGCGATCTCGCCGCCGTACAGACCCTCGTCGACGACGTCATAGCCCGACGTTCCGCGGAGTCTCGGCCAGAAGAAAGCGATCTACTCGATCGCATGCTCAACACACCGGACCCGCAAACGGGACAGCGACTCGATCCGGAGAACATCCGCAACCAAATCCTCACGTTTCTCGTTGCCGGGCACGAAACCTCAGCCGGCGCGCTGGCATTCGCGCTGCACTTCATCGCCACCAACCCGGACGTTGCGGCACGTGCACGCAACGAGATCGACACCGTATGGCCAGTGGGCGACGAGATTTCTTACGAACACATCGGCAAATTGCGCTACCTGCGACGTGTCTTGGACGAGACCCTCCGACTGTGGCCTGTTGCCCCAGGGTATTTCCGGAAGGCAAAGGCTGACACGATGCTCGGCGGACAGTACCCCTTCCAGAAAGGTGAATGGGTGTTTGTTGTCCTGCTGCAGCTACACAGAGATGACGAGTGGGGCGCCGACCCCGAGACGTTCGACCCCGATCGCTTTCTGCCAGAACGAGTTCGAGCTCGCAGACCTGATCTGTACAGACCGTTCGGAACGGGCATGCGTGCGTGCATCGGACGCCAGTTCGCCCAGCACGAGATATTGCTGACCTTGGCGACGCTACTGCGGGAATTCGACTTCGAGGCAGATCCGAACTATGAGCTTCGAGTCAAGGAGATGATCACGTTGAAACCGGACGGGCTTCGACTGCGGGCTCACGCACGTTGACGTCACGCGACCTGCGCGTTGTGACTTCGTGTTCGGATTGCTTTCAAGAGGCACGACAATTCGGCCTGAGCGAAGTCACCCCGTAGGAACACACCCTTCACGCCAGAGTCGATCAACTCGCCTAGCAGAAGAAGTTGCCCGTGGAGCCCACCGCCGTCGTTCGACAACAGGTAACCGGGGTCCATGTGAAAAT
Source organism: Rhodococcus sp. Eu-32 (assembly GCF_003336925.1). Lineage (NCBI taxonomy): Bacteria > Bacillati > Actinomycetota > Actinomycetes > Mycobacteriales > Nocardiaceae > Rhodococcus > Rhodococcus sp. Eu-32. The sequence continues at coordinate 16,936 of NZ_QGNK01000028.1, forward strand.
GCCGCGCAAGCGCTGTCAGCGAATCGACGTCTACGGACTCCACGGCACCGCCTCGGATATCGGCAATCTCCCTGGCGGACAACCGTCCACCGAGTGCAGATACCGACTTTGCGACCGCCTCGTAAGATTGCTCCTCTCCGGATTCACGCCAGGCACGGAACAGTGCGTCGACGCGCTCTGCGATCGACAGATGCTGGCTCTCGTCGTTTTTCATTCTGACGCTTCTCCCTGACCTGGATTGCTGGCTCTCAATCGCTGTGCAAACCGTTCCGACGTCGAGTGGTCTATCCCGCTCGTCCTCCCCGCAAGCCACCGTCGATACTGACGTTCCTCGAACTCCGTTGGGTCGGTCGACCGGTTCGGTTCGTCTAGCAGATGTCCGAAAACCGCAAAGACCGGTGAGACGGTCCCGCGATCCCGTCGGTTGGCTTCGAACAACTGCGTGACGTATCTGCCGTAGATCGGATGCAGTGCGTCGTTCAGATCGCTCGCGACGCCTTGCAATTCACGATCCTCTGGTCGATTCTCTGCCAATTCTGCGATTCTGGTTGACACGGAAACCAATTGCGCTATGGCTGCAACGTCCAATTCAACGCGTTCGATATTGGGAAACTGAACGGGCGAATCTTCGCGGTCCTCGATCGCCCTGACGTTGCCACCGCTCAAGAGTCGGGCAGCGCTTCCAGCTACCCACCCAAGACCGGCGTCCAGCTTCGCCAGCGTCGCAGGCGAAGGTTCCGGAAGTTCCTCTCGCTCGATCTTGGTCAAGGTCGGTTCCGACGGACCACCACGGTCACGCACCTGGACTCGTGTGAGTCCTAGTTGGCGTCGTCGCTCCCGAATCTGGTCCGAGAAACGGCGGTGGTCTTGCATGGACGGATCGTAAGCAAAACCGAACATAGACACAACAAATACACAAACTTGGGCCTTATTTTCGCCAGATTTGTGATAGATTTTTGTTTGCACATCGTCAACAAGAGCCTTTGGGGGAAGGACACCATGGACGAACAAGCCGGAACACTCGTAGTCCACGCGATCTGTGTTTCGTCGTGAACAGGAGCGCTGCGTGGCGACTCGGAGAAAACCCAGCGTACAACTGGTGTCGCTCGATCAGTCAGAGCAGCATCAGCGGCGAACTGAGGGCTTGCTCGCACGAGCTAGGCCATGCGGGCCTTCATCAATTCGTCGGTGATGACGGACTAGTACTCGCCCAGTGGGCTTCACCGCAACCGGTCTGACAGAACTCCCCCAGTCCGGGGGCAGGACAAGCCTCCGCTCGACACATCGTCGGATCGATCCCCATGCCCGGCCGATCGAGCGGTCACAGAGGCCGGGTGAGGACGCGTACCCCGCGCGTCCTTACCCGGCCTGCTCCATCTGCACGAAAGCCATTGTCGCACTTCGACCAAACGCACAGCTCATCCAGAGAGGTAACGGTATGCACACTGATTCGAGCCAGAGACTTCGTCTCGCACGCAAGGCGCACCACGGGGTAGTGGCAGGTCTGCCTGCCGTCGCAGCAGTGGCGATCGCCAGTCTGGTTGCGGCTCCGGCGAACGCCGCACCGTCCCAGCCGGGCGTGACCAGCCCGCAGGGCTCGCAGCCAGGCGTGACGACGACTCCTGCACCGGAGACGCCCGCGCCGGCACCAGTGATAGAGCAGTCCGACTACCTGCCCGGCTACACCCCGCTCTACGACTACGACGAGACCCGCACTGTCGACGATTACAACGCCGGCCGTCAGCAGCCTTCTTACCCGAGTCAGCCCGCCTACTACTACGAGAGCGATCCGGCTTCGGTTCAGGGCCCGGGTTTCGCAGAGGAAGGCGAAAGCATAGCTCCCGCACAGGAACCGGCACCTGCGCCGACGGTCAAGCGTAAAGCGATCGTGCCGATCGACACCCCCGAGGGCACGGTCCTCGTCGGCGCGAACCCGGTTCCTTACGATCCCGCGCTGGTCGACCCGACGTTCGCTCGCCAGTTCTCGAACACCGTGCAGGCGATTCAGGCGGACGGCGGAAACCTGCTCGTAGACAACGGGTTCGCGGACGCACCACGGGCGGACCGGATCGCCGCCGGGACAGCCGCGGGTGCGGTCACGGGCGGGGTGACCGGCCTGGGCGTCGGTCTCGTCCCGGGAGCGGCAATCACGGCTGGTGGTGCAGCGCTAGGCGGTGTACTCGGAGTCGCTGCAACCCCGGTGTTGACTCCGGCGATCGTGTGGGCCGGTCCGATCGGGTACGTCTTCGTGCCCGGTGCTGCAGCACTGGCCGGTGCCGGTATCGGAGCTGCGATCTCAGCGCCGCTCGTCGCTGGTACCACTGCCATCGGCGCTTTGGCCGGTGGCGCGCTCGGCGCCGCCGCTGCGGGCGGCGAAGCGACCGTCATCGAGGAGCCAGCCCCGGCACCTGACGCTGCTCCGCTGGCGGCGCCGCCGGCGGGGCCGAACGCAGACCAGGTCCCGGCCATCCCGGCACCTCTCATCGTCGACTCCGGCCCGGAACTGCTGGCGCAGGCGAATACCGTCGCCGAGAGCGCTGCACCTGCGGCGGCGCAGGCCGTGAGCGATGTGAATAAGTGGATCGAACCTGCCAGGGGTGCGGTGCAGGGATTCACCTCCACCGTGCTCGAGCAGCCCTCGGTCGCCGACGCTGTCGCTGCAGCGGGCCCGGCACTCGCCCAGGCCGGCGACCTACTCGCGGGTCTGCTGCCCGCCTGATCCCCCTCTACCCCAGAAGTATTCACGCCAGGAAGGACCACGCCAGATGTCGCGACGCTCCATGACATCCCCGATCGCCTCCGCTGTCGGTCCGACGCGGTCGGGGATGTCATCGGACGGTTCACCCCGCCCGCCCAGCACCCGATCCTCCCGCAGACGCACACTGTTCGTCGCCTACCTCGCCGTTACCGCGCTGCTCGCCGGCACCTTGATCGCCGCGTTCACCGGCGACAACTCCGACACCGTCGCCACCCCCGCACCTTCCGCCGTAGCGCCCACTTCGGCTGCGACGACGCGGCCAGCCCCAGCAGGCCCAGACTGCTCGATGCCTACAGGTGATCAGACCAGCGGTGAGGGCGTCATCGCGGCGTTCGAGCACGCCTACTACGTGCAGCGCTCCGGAGCGGCAGCGCACGCCCTGGTCTCCCCGGACGCCCCATCGTCGGCGCCGTTCACCGTCGTGGCCAATCTCGATGCCGGTATCGCCACCGTCGCGGCGGGGACGACCTACTGCCTCGACATCGACACGCTGCGTCCCGGGGTGTTCACCCTGACCCTCACCGAATCCGGCCCCGACGGCCCCGGAACGCAATACCGCCAGCGCATCACCACATCCGAGGTCGACGGCCGCTTCGTCATCGCCTCGATCGAGCAAGCCTGACCCACACGAGAGGACCACATTCACATGACCAGTGCAGCCCACGAATGGGATCAGGCCGCCGCCGCAGTCCGAGACGCCGCCGAAAGCCTCCGCACCGCGAGCACGGCAGACCTGCGGGCCTGGGCCGAGAACGCGGGTCTATTCAGCCGCTCGCTGTGGCCGAAGGTCAAGCGCGAGCTCTACAAGCAGCTCGACATCGACTACGACGCCCTCCGCACCGCAGAAGGCGAACAGGTCACCGAAAAGGTCGCCGAAGCCGCCGCAGCCGCGCCGCTCGTCGAGCTCTACGCCGCAGGCGACGAACGCGGTAGCTTCGCCGTCGTCGGGAACGGCGAAGACACCGCTTGGTACGGCACCTTCCACGCCGAGGACGCGATCTTCCGGCGGGGCGATCAGGACTCGGCCGACGATTCCGCAGCCGGCAAGGCCGCATTCCTCGCCGGGAAGCTCCGCGACGAACTCGCGGTTCCGGCACTGCGCCTGATCCTTCACATCTCCAACCCCAACGTCGATGGCACCCGGTTGGCGGTGATCGCCGCCAAACACGGTGTGCACCTCGAACAATTCGAGATTGCCGTCGACAACCCAGCATCGGTGTGGTGCGAGGTCCCCGGACACCGCGCCTGGCAGGCGATTCGGCTCACCGATCTCCTCGTCGACGACGACAGCACCGACACCACGAGCAGTGACGCGGATGCGGTGGTGCAGTGATGGTCTCCCGTGAACCCGCTCGCCGCGACGACGCCGATCCCACCATTACCGGCGGCGCTCCTGCATGCGAGAGCGCGAACCCGGTCGCGGACTATCAGGCCGAAGCGGCGGTGAACCTGCGCAACCAGCGCCTCCGCCGTCCCGACCCCGCCACCACCGACGGCCACGACTCCGAAGCCGACGATGCGGCCCTGAGGCCGGATCCGTACGGCGTCGGACAGGATGCCCTGGCCGCGATAGACGCACCCGATGTCGACCCCGAAACGCTGTACCGGGCGAAGATGTTCGACCGCCCCGAAGAAGATCTGACCGCCGAACCTGCGACATGGGGACTGCGCGGACGCCTCAACGCCGCGTTCGGGGCACACATGCGCCCCAAGCACGTCTCCGCCGAGGTGCGGTTCCGGCAGTCGGTACGTACCGTGCAGCAGCCGCTTCCGGGGTGCTCGGTGGTGTCGGTGATGAACCCGAAAGGCGGCTCCGGCAAGACGATCACCTCGATCATGCTCGGTGCGACGTTCGGCAAGCACCGCGGCCACGGCGTCGCAGTGTTCGACGCGAGCGAATCGTCCGGCTCGCTCGGGGACCGGGCTGCTCGGACCACCGATCCGGAGCTGACGGTGTGGGATCTACTTGCCCACGCCGGTGAACTCGCCTCCTCCTCGGCGGTGTCCGGGTCGCTGAACGCGTTCCTGCGACGCCAGCCGACGATGGAAGACATTCTCGCGTCCGACAATTCGACGATCCAGTCCCGCAGCATCGGCTGGGATGAATGCGCCGCGGTCATGGCGGTGCTGCGCCGTCACCGGGATCTGATCATCCTCGACACCGCCACGAACCCGTTGGCCGAGAACTGGCAATGGGCGATCGAGCATTCGGATGTGCTGGTGGTTCCGCTGCCGCTGCGGATGGACATCGCCAAACAGGTCTTCCTGATGCTCGACGGCATCACCGCCCGCGGCAAGCAGCATCTGCTCGCCTCGACGGTCATCGTCACCTGCATGACCCCGGACTCCTCTCCGGAGCTCTCGCAGTTGATCTACGACGACCTGCGCGCCCTTGGCGTCCCGGAGGGCAAGTTCGTCGAAGCGCCCTACGATGCGGCGCTGGCCCGCGGCGACCGCATCGTCTACAGGGACCTACCCGCCTCCACCGTCGAGGCCTACACCAATGTCACCGCGCTGGTCGCCGACGCCCTCGGTGCCGCCCGCCGCGCGGCGGCGTTCGAGTACTCCGACTCCTTCGCCCCCGAACCGGTCTACCGCCGCCCGCCCGAGCAGCAGAACCTCTCCCAGCTCACACATTTCGACATCCGCCGAGACCGCCGCCGCGGTGCCTGACCTTCCTACGTCCCATCCCCTTCCGGTTCCAGCCTGCACAGGAGATGCCATGACCCCCGCCGCCCGCACCGGCCACCGCTGGCGCCGACGACTCACCGCAGTCGGTAGCGCCGCTGCGGCCGCCGCAGTGATCCTCTCCTCCACCACCGTCGCCGGGGCAGCACCGGCAAAGACCGCCACCGCCGGGTGCGCGAAGTACGTCGCAGTCATGACCCCGGGAACATGGGAAACCACCGCCGCGGCGAACCCGTCCGTCCCGGTGGGGATGCTGAAAACCGTCGGCGACGCACTGGAAGCGAAGTACGGCAACGACATCGACGTCCGCTACCCTGCTTACTCCGCATCGGCGTTCGACCAGGGTCGGACGTACGCCGAAAGCAAGCAGACCGGCATCGACGCGATCAACAACATCCTCACCTCCGCCTGCGCCACCGCGAAGTTCCTCCTCGCGGGCTACTCCCAAGGCGCCGACGCCGCCGGGGACGTCGCCACGCAGATCGGCAACGGCCGCGGCGTCATCCCCGCCGGAAGAATCCTCGGTGTCGGACTGGTCGCCGACCCACACCAAGGCACCGCCGGAGGCACCCTCGTCGGCCCGAAGGTCGACGGCCAGGGCATCGGCGGGGTGCGCCCCGAAGGATTCGGCTCCCTCGCCCCACTGGTACGCCAGCTCTGCGCCCCCACCGATCTGTACTGCTCCACCAACGCCGGCTCCAACGGACTGATCGCCGGTCTCGGGAAGATCCTCGCCAACCCCAGCGACGGAGCCACGTCGACAGCCGCCGGTCTACCTTCCGGTTCTGGACCGTCGGCAGCGCTGACAATCGGAGCGAACCCGCAGGGCGGCGTCACCGGGACCTCCGCGGCGACCACCGGGCAGGCAGCCACTACCACATCGACGACGGCGGGCACCGATTTCGGGGCCTCGCTGGTCTCGGACTTCTCCCGCGTCGACCTCGCGGGTGCCGCGAGCACGGTCTCGGGTCTGTCCGATCGCATCGGAGCACTACCGGAGACGGTCGGCGCGAACCGCACCCAGTCGCAGGTCGCCGGGGTCGAAGCCTCCGCCACCTCACTGGCGAACACCCTGGGCCCGGTCGCCGACATCCAATCGGTGATCTCCGCCAACCCCGGCATCCGCTCCTCGCTCGACTCCGCCGCGGACGGCACCCCGGAGAAGCAGACCGCCGCGGTACTCGATGCCCTCGACCGGATCGACCTCCCGGCCACCATCGCCACCGCCACCTCCATCGCCGACGGCGCCTCGTCGCTTCTCGGCGGCACCGATACAACCGGGTCGGTGGCCGGAGCTGGCCTGGCCGACTCCGCAGCCGCCCTCAGCAGCCAAATCGCGCCCCTGCAGTCGGCGGCACCAAACGCCCTGACATCCGCGACGCAGGTCCTCTCGCTGCTGAAACCGAAGACCGTGGTGACCCAGATCGTCAACGTCGCCACCGGATTCACCTCACTGGACTACCAGGGCATCGTCGACAACCTCATCGCCCTCCCGCAGGCCGTGGCCGCGCTCGATGTGCAAAACGCGCACCGCATCTCAGGGGAGCTGAACAATCAGTTCGCGCCGATCGTGAAGATGGCCACCGGTGTAGACCTACACACCCTCGCCGGGCTCATCACACTGATCCCCGACCCGTCCGGGGCGGCGCAGATCGCCTCCCTCGTCCTCGGACTGCTCGGCAACGTCGACGTCATCCGGCTCGCCAACAACGTCGGCGCCATCCAGGAAGTCGGCTGGAAGATCCTCGAAACCGGAAACCTCTCCGCCGCAACAGAACTCCTCCCGATCGGCCTCGACCTCGCCTCCGTCGCAGTCGGGGTGATCTCCGGTGGCGGTAGCAACACCAACCCCGACCAGCTCGGCGCACAGACCCAGGTGACCGGCCAATCCGCCGCAATCGGGCAACAAGCCACTACCGGCGACTTCGCCGGCCTCGCAGACTCATTGGTGTCCCTCGCCTCCTCCCCCGGCGCCGGCGATCTAACCGAGCTCGTGGGCACCGGCATCGACGCCGCCACCTTCTTCACCTCCGGAGCCCACCAGTCCTACGCCGACTTCCAGATCGACTCCACCGGCCGCAGCGCCCTGCAATGGCTCATCGACTTCTTTACCCAAAAGATCGGAGGCTGAACACCTTTCACCCACGCGCAGTTCATGTCCGGCCGGGAGGGCAGCACATGGACACACACCACACGACACAGCAGCAACCACCACAGCAGTTCACGGTGTCCGGGCGGGCATCGATCAACTTCGATCGACAAGGGACACACACCGATGACCACACATGGCAAAGCGAGCGGAAGGGCAGCAGGCGCAGTAAGCGCACTGCTGATCGCACTGCTCGCCGCGACCGCCCTGTTCGGTGTGCTCTCCGGCGACCGCAAGCCACGCGACGACGAAGGCACCTGCCTTCCCGCCACCGGCGGTGCCCCTGCGCCGCATTCGGGAACAGTGGTCATGCCGCTGCGCGAAGGCACCTATCACGCGACAAGCCCGTTCGGGCCGCGGATCAATCCTGTCACCGGCCAGGATGAGGGCCACCAGGGCCAGGATTACTCCGCCCCCGCAGGTACCCCGATCTACGCCGCCACCGCCGGCACCGTCGTCGAGGCCGGACCCGCATCGGGGTTCGGCAACTGGATCATCATCGACACCACCGTCGACGGGCAGACGGTGTCCACGGTCTACGGACACATGAACGACGACGGCATCGACGTCACCGAAGGCCAGACCGTGAACGCCGGGGACCCGATCGGAAAGGTCGGCAACGCCGGACAGTCCACCGGACCGCACCTGCATTTCGAGGTCTGGTCCGGCACCCGGCTCGCCGCCGGGTCGAAGGCGGTCGATCCCGTCGCCTGGCTCGCTGCCTCCGGAGCCGGCGCTCCCACCGGCACCACCGACTCGCTCGCCGCCGCTGGCACTGCAGCGGCCACCACTGCCGCATCCACGGCGTCAACGGGGCGCGCGTCGAGCCGCGACGTGACACTGGCGGCCGCGATCAAACCCGGCTGTGGACAACCCACCGGCACCACCGGCCTGCGCCCCGGGTCGGTGCCCGCGGAGTTCGAGCCGTGGATCGTCAAGGCGGGCACTGTCTGCCCGGAAGTAACCGCACCGATCGTCGCCGCGCAACTCGAACAAGAAAGCGGCTTCGACGTCCAGGCGCGTAACCCCTCGTCCGGGGCGGACGGCCCGGCCCAGTTCATGCCCGCCACGTGGGCTGCAAAGGCAGTCGACGGCGACGGAGACGGCAGCACCGACACTCGCAGGATCGCCGATGCGGTGATGACCCAAGCCGCCTACGACTGCGAGCTCGCCGGCATCGCGATAGACGCACGCGCGTCAGGCAAAGTCACCGGTGACCTGACCGAGCTGTACCTGTCGATGTACAACTGCGGACCGGGCGCCACCCTCTCCCAAGGTCGCGTCTGCCAGAACACCGAAACCCTCGACTACGTCGCCAAGATCCCGAGAACCGCGGCCGAGAAGTTCGCCATCACCGTCCCGAACACCGGGCCCGGCCAGATTCCCGCCGGCCCGTTCGGGCAGAACGTCGTCGCCGCGGCAATGGCATGGCTCGGCACCACCTACGCCTGGGGCGGAGGCGACCAGGACGGCCCTACCCGGGGCATCAGCGACGGCGGCGGTCGCGCAGACATGATCGGCGATTTCGACAAGGTCGGATTCGACTGCTCCGGGCTCGTCCTCTACGCCGTTGCACGAGCTTCCGGGGGAAGTATCGTTCTCCCCCATCAGGATTCGGCGCAGATCGCCGACCCACGCGGTCGAATCGTTGCCACCCCCGGCGAACTGCAACCCGGCGACATCATCCAGCCGCACTCCGGCCACATCTTCATCTGGCTCGGAGAAAACAAGGTCGTCGAAGCACCGCAGTCCGGCGACGTAGTGAAAGTTTCCGATTGGACCCCGCCTACCAGTGGCCTGACTGCACGGAGATTTGGATGAACCACAACCACAGCAGAATCCGTATCGGAGTTCTCGTGGTCACTGCACTGCTCACCGCCGCGATCCCCACAGCCTGCGGACGAAGCGGAACCTCGGAACCCGCTGAGGGGCCCTCGATTCCGGCGCAGCACTGGAACCCAGGTGATACGCCTGCCGAGTCGATCGACCCGGTACGCACCCCACCGCGCGCAGCAACCGCACTCCCCGGCGACATCGACGTCGACCGCGGCGACCCGGACTCGGTCGCGGCCTCTACACTCAGGATCTGGTTCACCTGGGACACCGGCGTCGACGCCGGCCCCAACGATGCCGCCGCGCGCACCGCACCACTGCTTACCGACACTTATTCCCGCGAGATCACCTCCACCACAGCGCAATCGAATCCTGGCGCGCAGTGGCTGTCCTGGGCCGCACACGGGGCCGTACTGGTTCCGTCGCTCGTGGTCGACGACGAGCCGACACCGCCGCAGACCGACGAGATCGCCTACCGCGCCTACCGCGTCACCCAGACCATCGACGGCGCACCAGTGAACCAATCCATCGTCGCCGTCGTCCTCCGCCGCGGCGCTGCCGGATGGGAGGTCAGCCGCGTTCAAGACAAATAGTTCAACTTTGCTCACCTTCAACAATTTTCGACGAAAGGACATTCGACATGACACCGTCGACGACTACATCGAACCGATCTACGCGGGCGCTGCTCCGCGCCGTCGTCATCGGCGCTCTCCTGCTGATGATGCTGTTCATCGGCAACCATCTGGCCTACGCCCAGCCGCTCCCCACCCCGACCCCCGCTCCCCAGCCCGGGCCGGCCAACCCGTTCGACGGGGTCAGCCCCGATCTCGGTGTGCTCGGTCCGGCCTTGAACTCGACGTGGAAGCGGATACTGGCAGCGATTTGGGGCGGTTGCTTCGCAGCTGCCGGGGTCTACCTCGTGACGTCGTTTCTCAAGCTGAAGAAAGCACGTAACCGAGGCATGTCGAGCGATCTGTCCGATGCATCCGAGGACGTGAAGTTCTCGCTGTACTGCCTTGCCGGTGTCGCCGCGGTATCGCCGATTTTCGGCGCGGTTCTGCTCCTCGTCCAGCCCGCTGCCTGACCCCCAACAACCCCACCCGATGCGGCCGCGGCCGCGGAAAAGAGCCACTCATGGGAACCGACTACCGCAACGTCTCGGCCGACTCCGCCGGCCCCGCCCTCACCGAACCCGCGCGGCAGTCAGAGCGGCGCCACGGTTCGATCATCGCGATCGCCGCCGGCGGTCTTGTGGTGGCGCTCATCCTCATCCTCGTCATCGCCCTCGCCGGCCGATCCGGAAACGGCGGCGACACCGGCAGCGACGCGATCCGCGCCGTCCACGGGCCGACGACCGTCTTGGGCGGTGTGCCCAGCGGCTACACCCGCGACGAACAGGGCGCATCAACCGCGGCAGTGAACACTATCCAGGCGATCGCGCAGGCGGGACAGGGACGCATCGACATGTCCGGAGTGCGCGAGACAATGATCGCGAGCGAACCGGGCTCGACACTGGCAAGTGCCCTCGACCTGGAAAACAACCGAGACGAGGACGACGATGTGCTCTCGCTCCTGCCGGGCGCGGTGACGGTCACCTCATTCACCCAAGACGCTGCCGAAGTATCCATCTGGACGATCGGCGTCGGTCAGTCCGACATCAACGACACCGGCAAGGTCGCGGTGTCCACCACGTATTCGACCACCGACCTCTCCCTCGTCTGGCAGGCCGGGGATTGGAAGGCGCAGGACTGGTCCTTCCGTCAGGGTCCGCGTCCCGAGGATGCCTCCTACCCGGCCGTTGATTCCGCGCTCGGCGGGCAGCTGACCGCGGGTTACTACACCTTCTACATCGACTAGGAGAGAACATGATTCGCCGTCTCGTTCTCGTCATCGTCGCTGCCGCCCTCGCTGTCCTGTTCGGACCGCCCGCAGTCACTGCCGCGCAACCCCAGCCTGGACCCGAGCCGGGAGCGGTCACCGGACAGCAAGTGGCGTCGAAGCTGCCGGTGAACTTTCCGCAGGATTTGCGCGAATTCATTGGCGGCACCGAAGAATTCAAGAACGGTCCGTGGTTCACCGGCAATTGCCGCGACCACGGCGGCGATCTCGGCCTCTACATCTCACAAGCCCTCACCGCCGAAAACCGGCTGCTGTACTGGACAGCACCGGACGAGCAGAAGATTGACATGGTCGGCGGTGCCACACTGACCGCGGGCAGCGAGAGCGCTGCTGTCGGGACCGTCGACGCCGCCAAGAAGGCCGTCGAAGACGGTGTCGAACCACCCGAATCTGCTCTGCCGACGGTGTTTCCGGCCGGGGATTCGAGCTTTCATCCCCCGACCGGCACCTGCGCCGACGACCTCGCACGCTGGGGCACCACCGAATGGAGCACCTGGGGCTTCGTCTGGGCAGGCGCCCCGGACGCCGATTCACTGACCGCGATCAAGGAGCTACCCGGCGCGGACAAGGTTCCCGACGCCGCCTGGTCCGATCCTTGCTCCGAGGGTTCCGGGGATCAGTACTGCATGCACGCCTTTTTCGTCGACTGCAGCCGAGCAGCCTCCGAACGCGACATCCGGCAATGCCAGGACTGGAATCTCGCGATCGGCCGATTGTTCGCCGGGACCGCGAACTGGATCGATCAGAACACCGGGTTCACCGACCGGGTCGGCGAAGCACTGAGCATCGTGGTGCAGTCCACCCCGCAGTACAAGCTCGGGAAGGCCTACGTCCAAGCCTTCTCCTGGGTCGCCGGCACCGTCGGTGACGTCGTCGACTTCGTCTCCGAACCCGCCACCGTCATCGACGACTGGGCCAACTCCACCAAATCCGGAGCCCTGTCCCTCACCGACGCAGTCCTACGCGGGTTGACCTCCACCGGAGACTTCGACGCCACCCAACCCTGGTTCCTGACCTGGTACGCCACCTCGACCGGCATAGGGATGATGGTGATGTCGTTCGCCGTGTTGATCGCGATCACCCGCTCCCGGCAGAAAGGCTCCCCCAGCGAGCTCGTCGCCAACGTTTTCGGCTACCTCCCCGCCGGGTTCGTGATGATGATTTTCTCCCTCATCGGAGCCCAGTTCCTGCTCGAGATCGCCAGAGTCCTCACCGAAGGCATCACCGCAGCGAGCGGTTCGACCGTCACCGAGATGGTCGACAACATCTATGGCTCGATGTCGGCTATGAACAACGAAACGATAGTCGGCGGCTCCATCGTCGGGCTGATCTTCTTCGGACTGCTGCTGCTCGGCGCCATGTCGGTCTACATCGGCCTCCTACTGCATCAGATCGGACTGCCGCTGGCTGCGTGCATCGCCGGAATCGGCTACGGCATGTGGGTCCACCCCACCTGGCGGGTGAAAGCCCTGCGCCCGGTGCTGACGTTCATCGGACTGGTGCTGAGCAAGCCGATGCTGTTCCTGCTGATCGCCGTCGTCCTTGCCGGCGCCAACAACGCACTGCTCTCCGGCGGCGGCGGATCCGGTGATCTGACCTCACTCGGCTCTCTGGCCTTGGTCGCAGCATCGATGGTCCTCGTCGGGTTCGCGCCGTGGGCGCTGCTCAAGTGGGCACCGATCCTGCCGACGAGATCGGACTCCGAAGGATTCGGGTCGGGCGGCGGATCCGTCGCGGGCGGTGTCGTCGGCGGCCTGGGCAGCTCGGCGTTGTTCCGCAGTCGCAGCGGCGGTGGGAACCGGTCGTCCGGCAGTGGAGGCAACTCCGGTGGTGGCCGCTCCACGCCGCCGGGGAGCGGACTGGCCAATACCGGCCACGCCGCTCATTCGCCGCGCGCACGGCACAACAGCACCACCGCGACCGGAACGGTCGGTCACAAACCCGGATCCGGCAGCCACGGCGGGGCGGGGCGTGGTGGGTCCGCGGTCGGGATGGCGGGGCGACTGGGCGGAAAACTCGCCAAGGGCTCGGCCGGGACTGTTGCGGCCGCCGGTGCGGTCGCGGTGCCGATCGCGGCGCAGTCCGCGTCGGCCGCAATGAACAAAGCCAAAGCCACCGCCGAATCCTCGGCCACCGAATCCGAAGGCAGGTGAGCTGTGAGCACCGAAACCAGCCACGACACCGTCCAACGCACCTCGATTCTCGGCGGCGAGATCGCCCGCCGCGGAACGACCGGAATCGCCCTGCCTGTCCTGATCGCCTGGTCGGCGACGTTGATGCTCGGCGTCGTCGGCTATTTCGTCATCGGCGGGGGAACCCTCGCTGTCGGCACCGTCGCCACCCTGTACATCACTGTCTTTCTCGCCACGTTCGAGTTCAACGGACCGTCCTTCGCCGCCGGGAAACTGCACACCCTGCGCCGGGTGACGCGGATGCGCCGCGGCGAGCACATCTTCCGGCACGCCGCCGATCCGGCGTTCGGGCAGCCCGGTCTCGATCCTGGTTGGGAGTACCCGGTGCCGCTCGGGCGCACCGAACCGCTCGATGTCGCCGGCACCGGCCTGGACGAGATGTTCATCGTCCGCACCGCCAACCCGGGCGAGCGCCCGTACTACACCGTCGTACTCGCCGTCCAAGGCCTCGCGGGCGGGCTACGGACCGACGCGGCATGGGCAAGCACCTCGGACAAATTCGGCAAGTTCACAGCGTCGTTGGCGAAACAGACCTCGTTGATCCGCGGACTGCAGATCCTCCACCGCTCCATCCCGGCGGATCTGACGATGCACGAAGACTGGGTCGAACAGCGGGTCGAAGCCCTCGGCGACCTGCGGCTGGAAGCGCCGGTCGCCTCATACGGGAATCTCCTCGACACCATCCGCCCACACACCGAAGAGCACCGCGCCTACGTGGTGCTCAAAGTCCCGCAGACCGACGCGCTCGATGCCGCAGCATTCCGGGCGGCGGGCGGTAAGAACGCCCGATACGAAGGCGGCGTCGCGCAGGTCATCCGCGACGAGACGATGCGGGCAGTGAGCCGACTCGTCTCCGCCGGCTTCGGACGGGTAGAGGTTCTCGGCGAGCAACGCACCTGCGCGGTGATTCGAGCGTTCATCGACCCGACGTATCGCCTCGATCGCCACCAAGGTGCCCGTTGGTCGAACTGCTGGCCCTCCTACATCGGCGGCGCCGACTCCGCCGTGATCTCCGGTCGCTGGCACACCCGGGTCGGGGTGATGCCGCCGGCGAGCATCGAACCAGTCGAGCTCGGACCGCTGTGGCTCGCCCCGCTGCTCACCTACGTCGCACCCGACCCCGGTGACGACGAAACAGCACCATCGCCGACGATTCGAACTATCAGCGTACGAATGGATTTCGTACGTGACAAGGTTGCCCGCGATATCGCGGCGAAAGACTTCACCCAGGACCTCGCCGCTCAAGCGAGTCAGGAGAAGAAGGGCAAGACCGGCGACGGATCGAGCGAAGTGATGACCAGTGCGTCGGCTCGGCGCCGCGAGGATCTCAAGCCCGGTTCCGGCCATCACGGCGTCATCTACTCCATGACCATCGCCGTCACCGGCCGCGACGCTGATGACCTCGAGCGGGCCTGCATGCGCGTCACCGAAGCCGCCGACGCCTCGGCGATCAAAACCATCGACTGGCAGGACGACAACCACGACGTCGCACTGTTCGTCACCCTGCCTCTCGGCCGCGGACTGGCCGTCACTCGATCGAGCAAATAGGCCAGGAGCACCCGACATGACACCGAACACCGCCGCCCGACCTACGGCCCATGCCCGGCCCCCGGTGCGCACCAGCAGCCGACTCTTCGCGACCGGCGCGGCGCCCACGTCCCCCGAGACCCGCCAGCAACCGGGTGCCACCACGCAACCGACCGTGCCGCGGCGGCGGGCACCGAAACGCAGGAAACTCCTCGACCGATTCGGGTGGTACGAACCCCGCCCCGAAGGCGCGTGGTCCACCACCCGGCAAGCCGAAGCGCTCAATCTCGCGATCAGCCGCCGCAGCGTCCGGCATCAAGGCCCGGTCACCGGCCTCAATCGCATCTCCAACGACCTGGTGATCACCGACCCGTTCGAGCTGTACGGCACCGACATCTCCAACATCAACGTCTGCGTCGTCGGTGATATCGGTAAGGGCAAGTCCTCACTCATCAAGACCGGATCGTGCTGGCGTCAGCTGATTTTCGGACGCCAGGTGGTTGTCATCGACAAGAAACGCCAAGGCACCGAAGGTGAGTATTCGATCTTCGCCCGCACCCTCGGTGTCGAATCGGTGCGGTTCAAAACCGGTGGCGGCGGGGCGCGGTTGAACCTGCTCGACCCGGCGATCACCACCGGCGGTGAGCACGCCGGCGGCCTCGACGGTGTCACCCCGGCTGGTCAGGAAGCGCTCGTGCTCGCCGTCCTTGCCGACACGATGGAACGCCCCCTGTCCACGCCGGAGAAAAGCGCCGTCGGCTGTGCCCTGGAGTTGGTCAACCAGGACGCTGTGGCCACGGGACGCGAACCGGTCCTCGAAGATCTCGCGCGCCGTCTCGTCGAGCCGCACGACGGCGACGGTGAGTACTTCGGTGACCGGTGGGCACAGCGTTCGTTGGAGTGGGGCAACGAACCCGGATTGGCGTTGCTGCGCTTGGTCGACCGCGACCTCAAAGGTCTCGTCGACGCCCCGACATCCCCGGAGGTTCGCGCTGCACTCGAGCATCCGTTCGCACACTTCGACGTCTCCACCCTCCCTACCGAGGGGCCGGCGTTGCGGGTGGTGATGACCGTCATCAACACGTGGCTGTCGAACCTGCTCGCCGCCCGATCGTCGCTCTCACGGCAGACGATCCTGATCGTCGAGGAAGGCTGGCACGTCGCCGAGGGTCGCACCGGCAGCGTGTTCCGGTCGAACATGAAACTTTCACGCGGACTGGGCTTGTCGACCGTCTCAGCGTTCCACCACCCCTCCGACATGTCCAAGGACTCGCCCGCGAGGGCCTTGATGCAGGAAGCGGGGATCGTGTTCCTCTTCGCCCAAGAACGCTACGACGACGCCCGTGAAACCGCCGAAATGTACCACCTCCCACCAGGATCGGTGGACATCATCATGGGCCTCGGCCAAGGCGAATGCCTGGTCAAAATCGGATCCGCCGACCCGATCCTCATGGAACACGTCCGATCCCCGGAAGAAATCGCACTCACCGA
The DNA here is from genome assembly GCF_003336925.1 of Rhodococcus sp. Eu-32. Taxonomy (NCBI): domain Bacteria; kingdom Bacillati; phylum Actinomycetota; class Actinomycetes; order Mycobacteriales; family Nocardiaceae; genus Rhodococcus; species Rhodococcus sp. Eu-32. The sequence continues at coordinate 33,473 of NZ_QGNK01000028.1, forward strand.
TACCGACACCGCCGTGAAAGGAACGAGAACTGCATGAGCACCGATTCCACTGCACCACAACACATCGACTCCGACGGCTGGCGCGAACACGGATTCACGACCCCGCCCTCGGTAGCAGCAATGAGCGAAGCCCGTGGCTGGCTGACGGACTGCGGTTTCGCCGACGACCTTCTCGACGATCTGCACGACTGGCAGATAGCAGGCCTGGTAGTACGCCTGTACGAGGGCGGCTGGACGGCATTCGCGTCGGCGATAGACGAACCAGCCGTCGTCGTCACTACGTCGGACGGTCCAATCCGATGAGCCAGCGACAGGCGCCGCCGCGGCCTCGTGACCCGATCGTCCCGGCCGAGGCGTTCACCATCGCAGCACTGCTCGGCGGCGTGCTGTTCGCTGTCGTCGGCGGTGGCATGGTGTCCTCGATCGTCTCGGGCACGGTCGTCGCCATCCCCGCTAACGGGGCCGAGATCGCGCAGATTTTCATCGGCCTGATCACCCACCCGGGGGACCCGGCCGCCGGGTGGCCCGACGACGCGCAACCGGGGCCGGCATGGGTGACCTGGTCCTGCATCCTGATTCTGGGGGTCACGTATACGGCGGCCGCGCTGTGGATCAGCTCCGAGATCGACGACTGGCACTACCGGCGTCGCCAAGCCGACCGCGGGTTCGCCACCCGAAAAGACCTCGCCCGCGCCGGCATCGACGAAAAGAGTGTCCACAAGGCGGCGGTCGCGACCCGCGCATCCCTGAAAGACGTCAAGCCTTCGTCCCTCGACGCGGCCGAAGTGGCGATCGCGCTGGGAGCCAATGTCGTCGACCCCGACCGCACCGTCTACCTCAACCAGAACGACTGCATGCTCGTCGAAGGTGTCACCGGCTCCGGTAAGACCTGGCGTCTGGCCTACCAACGCTGCATGGACGCCCCCGGGCCACTGCTCGTCACGACAACGAAAGTCGACCTGGTCTCGGCCACCTACAACCGCCGAAACAAGATGGGCACCATCGCGATCTTCGATCCGGAGAACATCACCGGCTGGCCGCAGCCGATCCGCTGGTCGATCCTCTCCGGTTGCCAGGACCCGGATGTCGCGATCCGCCGCGCCCAGGGCCTGGTCTCGGCGATGCCGATGGGCGACACCAAGAACGGCGGTTACTGGGAAGACAAAGCCGTCGTCCTGTTGCGCTGCTACCTGCACGCCGCCGCCGTCACCGGAGCCAGTTTGGGCACTCTGCGGGTGTGGGTGAACTCCCGCAAAGGCCGCGAGCCACGCGAAATACTCGCCCGGACGATGCCGGCGTGGGAAAGCGAGCTGGCCCAGATTCTCGACTCCGGCTCGGACTCCTCCGACGACATGATCGGCGCCGCGAGTCGTCTGCTGGCACCATTGGCGTCACCTTCGCTACTCGAGTCCATCGACGTGCCGATCGGCCAGTCGTTCGACATCGCCGAGTTCATCCGCTCCGGCGGCGACACCCTCTACCTGGTGTCGAAAGGCAAGGACAACTCCGCTGCCCCGTTCGTCGCTGCCCTGGCCACCGAAGTGCACTATCTCGCCGACCGGCACTCGCAAACCCTGCCCGGCGGCCGGTTCGACCCGCCGATCCGGTTCGAGCTCGACGAGGTCAACAACGTCGCACCGATCCCCGGCCTGCCGGATCTGATGTCGGATTCGGGTGGCCGCGGCATCACCATCCATGCCTACGCCCACAACGAGGAGCAGAACAAACTGCGCTGGGGACCGGTCGCTGGCACGATGTTCGCCGACAACTCCCCCGCCCGCCTGATCCTCCCCGGCCTCAAAGGCGAGGAGTTACAGGCAATTTCGCGAATGCTCGGCGACCGCTTCGAATGGCAGCCCTCCGGGAATCGTCAATCCGGTCCGACGCTACGGGAAGTGCCGATCATGTCTGCGGCCGAGATCCGGACAATGGAACCCGATCACGGACTGTTGATCTACCGGGGCGCTCCGCCGATCCTGGTGCACTTGCCGTCGGTGTGGGACGACAAGACCGCCCGCGCTGCAGTCACCTCGTCGCAGAATGCGTTCGACGAGATCGTCGCCGACGGACATCTGCCGCGCCGCGACAGCAATTCTGGCGCAGTCGAACTCGACAAGCTCAGCGATGGGGTGCAGTTGTCGTGACGACAGGTGACGGAGAGCAGGAACTGCGACCGTCCCGGTTCGCGTGGCGCTACCTCGACCGCGCTCAGGCACGGCAGCTATGGCACGAGCTGACCGACTGGACCACGTGGATACGCGAACGCTACGAGCTCGACACCAAGATCCCGCCGTGCTGGTATCGACACGGGCCGGTCGTCGAGGAACTGTCGGCGCTGATGGCCGCATGGACCGACGCCTACTACCGGGGCGATGAATACCGCGACGACCTGACCGCCTGGCACACCCAATGGTTCTGGCCCGTCATCAGCCGGATCCGCACGATCACCGATTTCGAGACCTGCACCCACGAACGCTGCACCGCTACCCCGCGCACACCTTTTACCCTCGGCGGGCTCGACGAGTTCACCACTATCGACATCGACGATCGGCCCGAACCCGAACCGCCGAGCCCGGTGATTCCGGTCGCGGACATCAGTGCCCCTCAGGAGGTTCGCTCGATCCCGGAGGCGGACATGGAGACCGCCATCGAGTCCGGTCTCGCCAGATCTGTTGACGCTGCCGACCCCAACCGTTTAGTGACTTTCGAGGGGATCGATTGGATCTATAACACGCAGCAGGGCGCCTGGACAGAGGCCACCTAGCACCGATCAGATTGGAGTCCCGACGCAGTGGGGCAAGCTCCTCGAAACAAGACACCGCACCAAACAGACCGGTAGGCACTCTGGGTGATCTGGACAAGCAGTTCGTGTGTATTGTCTAGTTTCCGAATACACACTTTCTGGCGAGGAGCAGCCACATGCCGCGCTTTCCCCCGGCCGAAGTTGCTCTGGCGCTTGGGGTCCCCGAAGTAAACTTCCTGGGCGAGGGAGCTTTCGGCGACACATGGCAAGTTGGCGATCGAGCTATCAAGATCATCTGCGATGAGGCTTACCCTCCAGAACGCGTTGCGCGCGAAGTGAGTGGACTTCGTCGAGTCGACAGCCCCCACGTTGTTCGCTTGTTCGAAGCGGGTTCAGTCGAGCTAGGTGGTCGCAAGCGACCCGCATTGACATTCGAGTTCGTCCCGGGTGGGGACCTAGAGCAGACGATAGCTGCGAAAAGACGTCCTTCGAGCGTCGAGTCCCACTCCCTGCTGCTGGGGCTTTTGATGGGAGTGCAGGCGCTCCACGCAGCCAACTCCACGCTGCACCGCGACATCAAACCGGGCAACGTTGCGCTTCGGAATCGTGCGTGGTCAGAACCAGTGCTCCTAGATCTCGGACTCGCGAAATCCACGTCCGAGACAACGTTCACTCGGTACCCGGGCCGGCTAGGGACGGACTTCTTCATGCCCCCAGAGCAGTTGACCGGTCAGCGCGCTCGTAAAGCCTCGGACCTCTTCGCCATCGGAGTGACGGTCCGTCTAGCCATCACGGGCCGCCACCCGTTTTTCGACGGTGTTGAGAGTCTGACCATCGATAACGCTATCGCGCGTATCGAGGCGGGACCATCACCACTTCCGCCCTCCACCGACCCGCGCGTTCTCAGTGTTCTCGACCGGTTAGTGAGCCCATCGCAATCCGAGCGTGGTAGCGCCCGTAGCAATCTTCGACGACTGGATTAAGACTATGAACGATGACGTGGGCGGCGATGCCAGCCTGGACTGGCCGGAAATCGACCCCGAGGAGGAGAGCGACCTTGAGCTCGACAGCACGTTAGATGCGACCGCGACCGACCGTGTGACGGCGACATTGCCTGACGGTCGGACCCTCGTAGTGCGCGGCCCAGGAGCGGGAACGGCCATCGTCTCAGCTCCGAACCCCCGCGATGATCCAAAAGCAAGCAATCAGATTCGGTTACGGACTAGAGACCAAGCTCTCGATGATCAACAGCCGATATTTATACTTCATTGCCCACACCAAAACCGGGCCACCGCGCCACGCGCTGCAGCCTCGATTGTCGCAGCCACCGGTGGTTCAGTGGCGATAGCGGCGTCTGTGCGTCTCCCGTCAGCAACTTCCTCCTCCCATGCAACCTGGCTGAACAACTGTGCAGCAGCATCGATTCGAATCGCCGATCCTTCGGCGTACCTGCTCGATCGCGCCCTGGTACGTGTAAAGAAGGTCAGCGCCAGGTCTCGGAGGTGGGCTGACTATCTGAACGACTCTCCTCTGAACGTCGTTGCAATTCTGGACGCTCAGCGATCCGCTGGCGCCAACATGTTGCTGTCTGCGGGATCTGCATTGGACCCAGGAGATCCGAGGAAGTCGCTCGACGCCGCATTCGCACAGGCCGACGACACACTTTCTGAACTCAGGACGGGCGAACGTATGGCGCTCAACCTCACAGTCACTTCGCAATGGTTGCAGAGTCCAGTTCTTCGCGAAGCGCTATTCGCCGAGCTACTCGACCAAGAACAGTTCGATGTGTGGCACATTCGTGTCCAATGGCCGTCCACACTGGGGACATTCGAACAACCCCGTCAAGACGACCTTCTCGAAGGCTATAAACGTCTCGCACAGCTGGCATCCGATGAAGATCGAGTGTTGCTGCTACCCCAATCCGGAACTACCGGCTGGTTGCAACTTGCTTTCGGCGCGTCAGGATATGGAGCCGGGCTGTTCAACTCGGCACATGCATTCAAGGAGGAGTCAGACGGTCCAGGCTTCGCAACTCAACCAATTCCCCGATACTTCGAAGCGTCGCTTCTCCACCCCGTTGAGCGGAGTGTCCACGACGTTCTGGCGAAGGATCCGAGCTACGTCCCATGTGATTGCCCGTACTGCCCGTCACTACTGGCGAATCCGGACTGGAATCACGAGCTTTCACGCCTACACCATCTTTACTGGATGGGTTGCTTAGCCGGAATAGGTTCCTCGACTGGGCGAAGCCTGGCCGCAGCGATTCGGCGTGCGGTGCGAGACGCGACAGCCCTGAAGAGTAGGTCATTGCTCACCGGCACCAGCGATCCTAAGCATCTACCAGTCTGGGATCATCGCCTGTAGACGACCACAAGTAGTTTCCGAATACTTGGTGTACCTCTCCGCAAACCTTTCCCGCAAGGTGCAGGGCTATCGCGCGTTCTACGAGAAGTTCTCGTTCGGCTCTTCTGACCTGACCAGGTGATGGGGCAATGAGAGCGCGAACATCTCCGTCTCGCGAGACCGATGCCAGACCAATCCCGTACGCCTGAAACCACTTTCGATTCTCGAATGCCCTCCCGGACGAGACATTGTCGATTGCAACCCACGCCGAATCAGCAACGGCTGCGTGCCGAGATGCTTGACCGATCGCGCCGCGCCAGTCGCGGAGCTTTGCCTCGACCGTTACGACGTTCGAAGCCTGAGATGTATACCGGTAGGTGGCTCGAACTTCTCCGCGGTCATTTATCTCAACATGCCCTCCTATCTCCAGACGGGGCAATACGGTCCGACGTAGGTGAGTGACCGTCAAACTAAGGCTGCTCGAGATCTCGGACGAAGTCCACCATCGCGGATTGCCACGCTGTCGTTGGGACACCTGAAGCATGACGCGGATGTCGGAAAGATCAAGCAACGAACTTGTACCTTCTCTGCGCTTCATCGCACGCCGGTCTAACCGAAGAAAGACGACGTCGGGAACGCCAGCGGAACACGGTACTTCGTACTTGACGACGGCGCCCGTGCCCGCGAATACATCGTGCGATTGACCAAGAGGGCGAAGCATGTCCGCCTCTGCATCGAAACGCACGGCACGCGGCATCGAAGGTGAGGTCATTCCGTCAGCCTAGCCACCGGAACTCAATGAGGGAACCCGACCTAAACTGCCTGGTAGATCAGGTGGCGTTGATTGAAAATCGCTCGCAGCGCTGTAGCGCCGTTACAATAATCTCGTACATTGACCGGTTCCGGTCCTTGTGCGCTCTCAGCCGCCGACAGGTAGGTCTGCGTTGATTATCTAGGTCCGTAAACCGCGAGCGCGGCCGTCTCGGCGGTTCCGATCTCGACGTAACCGTTCGCGTCTTTCAGCTTTGCGTTGTTCGGTGAGTCGGCGTTGTTCTCGTGCGCGTAGTTCGGCGGCATCTCGGCGTGCGCGATCGGAGGTCACGGCCGCGTCTACGACTGGGCCCGGCGCTGCCGGACCTGTCTGCGCACCATGTCCTGCGGGGACGGTGAGTGCGTTGATGCGGGCGTTGACCTGATCCCAAGCGGCAGCGGCGTCGCCATGTTGGGGACGGTCACCGATGAGCGTGCGTCCGGTGTCGATGCCGAATTGTTCGCGGTACGCGCCGACCTGCGCGGCGGTGAGTTGCCAAGCCAGCTTGCCTGCCGGGGTGTCCGGGACCCGGCCGAGATGCCGCGTCCAGTCCGGTTGATCGTCGAGTGCGTGTTGCCCGAGTTCGCGGGTGCGGTCGGCGATTTCGGTGTAGCGACGCCGGCTCCACGCCGTCAGTTCCGGGTCGACACCATCGCGGTCACTCATCGGCGGCAGCACCCAGCTCGGGGCGCTCGGGTTGCGGGCATCGCGGCCGAGCGGCCAGCGCCGCTCAGCGTCGGCCAGGAGCTCGGTAGCGGTCGGCTCGGGGTCGGTGACACCGCGCCGCAGTTGTGCGATCGCCGCGTGCGGATCCTTGCCGGAACGCTCGAGGTTCCGCAGGTGCGCGGCGAGGCGATTCCACGTGTCCTCGTCGGCGAGGATCGTATCGGCGTGCACGCCGAATCGCTGCGTCATGGCCGGTTCCAACTGTTGCCGCCACGCGGCCCGTTCGTCGCTGCTCTGTTCAATGCGGCGCTCCAGTCTCCAGTGCATGACCGCGGAAATCGAGTCGGCGGTGCCGAGTTCACGTTGCGCGCGGGCCGACGCCAGAGTCGGTGCGGCGTCGATTCCGAGCTGTTCGGTGCGCCGGAACTGGCGCACGAACGAGTCCCACTCAGCCTCTCCAGTCATCTGCGCAGTCAGCTCCGGGCTCAAGTGCTTTCGGACGATCGCTTCGACGCGGTGCGAGTCGATCAGGTCTTCGGCATAGCCGTAGCCTGCGACGTTGTAATCCAGACGCAGGTGCGCGACCGCGGCCTCGCGCTGTTGTTCGGTGGCGGAGGTGTCGGAGCCGTCGCGGCCGATGACGGTGCGCACGACTTCGTCAGCGATCTTCGCCTCCGGGTGCACGTGTATCAGGTGCGGGTCGACGATGCGGTCGATCGGCACATACAGCTGGTTCGCGCTGCGGCCGCGGGTGAGCGCGACGTAAAGGGCCTGCCGGTTCATCGCGTCGTCGACAAGTACGTGCACGGCGTCGACGGTCATGCCTTGGGCGCGATGAATGGTGGTGGCATAGCCGAGTTCGCAATTGCTGCGGACGTAGTCGGCGGGCAGGCGGATGCGGCCACCGTGCTCGAGGTGTGTCACCGACAGTGAACCGTCGCGGTGCGCGGTCTGCACGGTCCACAGGTCGCCGTTGCGGACGCGTTCGCCGCGGGTGCCGGTCACGCGCAGGTCGCTGTCGTTCAGGCGGGTGACGATGGTGTCGCCCTTACTCGCCCGCAACCCGTCGGACAGATCGTTGCCGCCCTTGGACACCAAGCCGCGCGCGAGGCGATCGGTCCGGGCGCGGTCGTTGAGGTCGCGGACGGTGTGGTTGCTGCTGGCGATCATCAGCGACGTCGTATCGCCGTCCGCGTCTGCGGTCCAGGCGGTGAAGACTTTCTCGGCGAGATCGTCGGCCATGCCGTGGTGCACGCGGTCTTTCGCGGCGTACCAGGCGGCGACCGAGGCATCCCCGTCCCGTAGTCGTAGGGAGATGTCTGCTTCCTCGCGGTCGCGGAAGCGGTGCACGTCGACCAGTTCCGGTGCGGCGCTCTCGCGGGCGATGAGCCGGAGGGCACCGCCGGTGTCGACGGCGGCGAGTTGTTGCGGGTCCCCGAGCAGGCGGACGACTCCACCGTGTTCGGCTGCGATGTGGGTGAGTCGGTCGAGGTCGTGGGTGGAGGCCATGCCGGCTTCGTCGACGAGGACCATCGTCCCGGGGGTGATCCCGACATCCATGCCGTGCTCGTAGCGGGTGAGGACGTCGGCGATGGTGCGGCCTTGTACGCCGAGTTCGTCACCGAGCACGCCGGCCGCTTTCGCGGACGGGCCGAGCGCGATGACGTCGTAGCCGATGGCGCGCCAGGCGTCGACGACCACACGCATCGCGGTGGTCTTGCCGGTTCCGGCCGGTCCGACGCCGGCAGCGACCAGGGTTCCCGAGAACAGAAAGTGCGCGACGAGAGCTTTCTTGTCGGCGGCGAGTTCCCAGCCTTTCCGGTGAGTGTGCGCAGCCAACGCGGCGTGCAGTGATTCACTGGTGGCCATGACGGCGGTCGGAGTACGCGCGGCACCGACGAGGCGGTGTTCGGCGGCGAGGATCGCGCGGCTGGTGTAGGTCTCGTTGCCGTGCACAGTCAGGATCGACGCGCCGTCGCTGCGCTGCAACGCCGTTGGTGCGGCGTCGACCTGACGAGTCAGGCGGATCGAATGAGCGCCGAGCGCGGCCTCGGTGATCTGCTCGGTGGCGGCCTCGCGCGCCGCGGCGCTGTCGAAAATGACGCCCCGCAGTTGTCGCTGCACTTCGGCTTCGATGTGCCAGCGGTTCCACGTTGCGCGTTGCCGCGACACGACGGTGACAACGGTGTCTGCGAGCTGGCCGGTGTCGACATACGCCGCTGCGTGTTCAGACGTTGCGTGTCCGACGCTGCTACATAGGGCTTTCGACAGGGTTCGGTTCCCGATGCGGGCGACGGCGCGGGTGTGCCATTCGGCGCGTTGCGCGGCCAACGATGTGGCGGGTGGTTTCTGCTCGCGGGTGTCCAGAGTTGCCTGGTCTGCCAGGCGCATCTGCATAGCTTTCGAGGGATCTTTGTCATGCAGTTTGCGGTAGTCGCCGACGAGGTGTTCGAGGCGTCGTTCGATGGCGTCGCGGCGGGAGAATTCGCGCAGCAATTCGGGCGGGATGCCGTCGATCTCGCGGACGGGTCGTTTCCCGATTCCGGTGTCGGGGCGTTCAGTGAACCTGGCGCCGATCTCGCGGGTGACGTACTCCTCGATCAGGGTGTTGTAGCGCTCGGACGCGGTGACGGCGAGCTTGTGCAACACTCGGCCGTCGAGGCTGCGCCACTTACCGTCGACGCCTTTGACTTTGGTCGAGATCGCGACGTGGGTGTGCAGGTTCGGATCCCCGTTGCGGTTGTCGCGGTGATCGAACCGCGTGTACATCAGGCCGGTCGATTCGATTTGTCCGACACCGGCTTTGCCGACCCGGGTGTAGGAGGCGTTGTCCTCGACCCAGCCGATCGCGTCGGTGACCGCTTTGGCGTGGGCGCGTTCGATACCTTGGCGCACGGTGTCGTCGCCGAGTCCCCACAGCACGGAGACGGACTTGACGGGGGTGAACACGCAGTCGTAGCCGGCGACGGGTTGGCGTTCGCGTCGTTTCTGCGAGGCGATGTAGCGGGCGAGTTCGGCCTCCGATGCAGGTGATCGGCCGACCTCGCGGTGGAACTCGTCGGCGCCGACGCGGTAGCGGATTTGTTGGCATTCGTCCGCGGTGAGGACACGTCCGAGACTCTTGTGATCGCTCTCGATCTCGGCGCGGATGCGCTGCATCAACGGTACTTCGTTGCGGTACACCGCGAATTTACGGCCGAGGCGGACGCTGTCGACCGCGGCCTGTCCTTCCGCTCCGTCGGCGACCGCAGCCTTGATCAGCGTTTCGGCTTCGGGGTGCAACCCTTCCCCGAACAACGCTTTCATCTGATCTTCGCGTACCTCGCCGTCGACGCCGAGGTCGGCTGCCGCGCGGCCTCCCCACATCCCAGGCGGGGTGCCGTCGGCGGTGTAGTAGTCGGTCAGGCTCTGGCCCCGTTCGACGGTGGTGTCACCGGCGGCGACTTCGCGTGTGAGGTAGGTGTATCCGTCGCCCGCGTGCAGGGCGTGGACGGTCATCATGACGCCACCATAGCGCTGCCCGCCCCATAGTCACTAGTAGTGCAAGAGGTGTGTGACGGTTGATGCAGATTTTCGGAGAGAATTCAAGAGAATCTGGATTCGATGATATCGGAATTTCGAACGAAAGCGGACGGGCATAAACGGCGATGGACGAATCCGGCTGATAGACAGCGTTTTCGACAATCGAAACGGCGCGTCGGGGGCTTTCGCCGACGCGCGTGTCGGCGGTAGCGTGGCCGGTATGACTTCCTCGAACACTGCACCAGTGAGCGCTCGGGAACGGGCGCGGGCGGCGAATGCGCAACGCCTCGCGGATGCGCAGTCACGGCTGAAGAGTCAGGAACAGGATCTGATTTCCTATTTCGACGCGACCCGCGACGAAGACAAAGTCGCCGACGATCTCGCGAAGCGGGTCGCGCGACTGCAGTGCGACGCCGACGCGAAACTCGAATCCGCGCGCCGGCGACGGGCCGACGCGCTGGCAGCATTGAAGGCGCGAGGTGAAACGTATTCGAGCATCGCGGCTTTGGTGGATCTGCCGGTGCCGGAGACGACGAAGCTCGTCAAGTCCGTACTCGCGGCTGGGTTGCCTGCCGACACCGAGGCGACGGTGAGGCAGCGGGAGCGAGGCGCCGTAGGCGCCGACAATGAGTCCACGGCAGAGGCTGTCCATTCCTCGTCCGAGGACCCGCAGCAAATAAGCCCGACCGATGCGCGCGACATCGCGTAGCCACGTCGCCGCGACCCGCGGGTTAGCACGGGGCGTCGATTGATCACCAGGCGTCGAATCTCGTTCGGTTCGACGCAGCACACACTGGCAGTGCAAGAACGTCGAGCGTCTGTGGCGTCGACCGGCCGGTTGACCGAGTGAACGTGTCGGTGGCGTCATGTCTAATTCGAGTGAGCCGGGAAGGGGGTGGAGACCATGATCGGGATTGTTCTCATCGGCGTCGTCGTCGCAGTTGCGTTGTGGCGGGCCGGTGACACCGGGTCGGGGTGGCGTTTCGCGCCGCTGCGCGCGACGGGACTTATTGCAGGGTGTGCGTTTCGGGTGGCACTGTTCGTTGTAACGCTGGTGCTTGCCTTTGTTGTCGCGGCGCTCGGTGGGGCGTTGCGCAGCAACTTCTTAATCTCGACTCCGCGTCAATGGAGTACGTCTGCGCGGGCGGTTGTCTGTGCGCCCGTGGTGATAGGCCGCGTTGTGCACGACACGTCGTGCATCGGTGGCCGCGCACAGGCGTATGTCGTGATCGGATCTCGAACCGGACCTCGTGGCGAGGCCGGTAGTTCACGTGAGAATGTGCTGCACCCATGCGTAGACCCAGTACGGCAACTGTGGTGCATCGAACGGCGCTACTGCACAATCGGTTCCGCTTCGCACTACTGCGTCGGGGATTGCATCGACGGTCTGAGTACCGAAGATGCGCACTGCGATGATCCACTGCCCTCGATGCTGCACACGCACCGCTGACGATACGGCTTGCTTCCCGTCCGCGTAGCCAGCGGCCAAGTGGTGGCAGTCCCACTCAACAGCTTGGTTCTGCCCGAAGAAGTGTGCCAGTGTCTCGGCGAACGTCGGGCCGTAGAGGGCTCCCCTGTCGGTGTCGATTCGGACGTACGTCATCGGTGTCGCCTTTCAGCTTCGAATGTGGGCTGCGGTGGTGACTTGTTCAGAACAACGTGATCTGGTCTCGTGCAGCGAGCCCGTCACGGAACGTGCGGAACCGATTCCGGAGGTCTGTTGCGACTGCGTCGGTGTGGCCGATCGTCGCTGCCGCCTCGCTGATCGACTGGCCTGTGTTCAGCGCGTCGTCGACGTCCCGGCCGGCAGCAAGGTCGTCGATCTCGTCGGCGTCGAGGCCCGCGACATCTGCCGCATCGAGCCTGGCCCGCAGAATCGCGTCGCAGCGCCGCTGCTGTTCGTCGTCGTTCATGCGTTCTCGCCTCTACGGAAAGCGTTGAGACGGTTTGTCGCTGCCCGCTGACGTCGGCCGATCTCGACGAGCTGATCGAACAAGAGTTCCTCGGGTGCTTCCTCCGCGAGCTGCTGAATCTTCACGCCGGCTGCGTGGAAACTGCGGCGGTAGCTTTCCGACAGAACCATCCCCGCGTAGTCGGTGGCCGAGGCACCGCACGCGTTCGCAGTCGTCACATCGGTCAGCGCGCGACGTAAGCGCGCCCCGCGATGTCCGGCGGCACCCGATCGAATGAGCACAGCGAGAACACTGGCAGGATCGTGCGGCACACCATCGGTGATGAGTTGTTGCACAATCGCATACAGCTCGCGGTACAGCGGCTCGCCGAAATCATCGGCCTGCAGCGTGCGTGCGATGCGTGCGTCTGCGGTGGTATCCCGCGACCACATCAGCGCACAGATCGCCAGCGCCTCGGGTGCCGTTTCGACGTGGTCCGTGAGATCGACATGGTCGTCGACGGCTGTAGTTACCTGCACGGCTCGCAGAGCTGACATGAGTTTGCCTCTTCCGGTCGGCGGTGCGCTTTCGATGATGGAGAGAGAATCGAGACGCGAATCCCCACAGCGTCTTTCTCTCGATTCTATCAATATCGGTACTTGATAAACAGGCGTAAGAGCATCAGCCTGGCGTCGGATGTACGGTTATTGCAACGATTCCTCCGACCAGGTCGATACTGAATCCTGAAATTTCTCACGCATTTGGTTGAGCGGGAATTACACGCAATGCACGTAATGAAAATTCGCTGAACGGGGTGAATTACTTCTATTCGGTTTCTGGACGGATCTGCAGTGGAACGGCACCCACGGGCACGACAGCTAGAGTCGACGGCATGAGCACTTCCGATGTCGAACTCGGCCTGTCCGGTCTACTGGGACCACCGCCGGCGCTGTCGCCTGCCCAGATCGAGGCGGTAGTCGCCGGCGCGTTGACCGAGGATGTTGCTGCCAGCGCGCCCACTGTCGACGTCGCGTTCGTCGATCGAGCCCTGTCCGACTGAGGTCGCCTGTCGTAATCCGGCCGCGCTGGCTGGTCGCGGTGTCGGTGTGAGGGCTCGATGCCCGATTCACCGGCGTCCCCCGGCGCCGGCCGCCGGATGCGCACGGGGCGCACCCGGCGGACACCGTCAGCCCTGTAGGTCTGCGCCTGTGCGTTCGCGGACGAAGTCGGCGTCGGGGACCAAGTCGCGTAGTTGCTCGGGTTCCATCCCTGCCCGTAGCGCCCGGTCGAGTAGATCTGCGAACGACGGTGTCGGCACTCCTGCGTCTGCGGCGGCGGCGCGGGCGGCGTCGATCGCGATTCCCGTGGCGGGACCCTGGTTCGCCAGGTAGGAGAAGAACGCGGTGATCGTCAGCGCCTGCGCGCGGGCCGCACCTCGTAGTGCTCCGGCGATGTGAGTCATCGCTTCTACTGCGTGCTCTTCGCCGTACACCGCAAGCCGCAGATACGAATCACGGACGTCGAGGCCTCGACCGGACAAGGTGAGTCCGACTCGAGCTGTCAGCTCGTCGCTGGGAACTTCGCGGGCGTAGACCACGGCTGCGAGCTCTTCGAACGTGTGCGGCAGGAATGATGCACCCAGTCGGGCGGCGGCCTCGAGTCCGACCGACTCGGGGATCTCGGCGCGTTCGCTGAACCGCTGCTCGATCACCGATCGGCTGGATTCGATGCTGCGTCCCTCGAGCACCGTGAGGGCCGATAGTTCCGTCGATGCCGGATCCGGGAAGTTGCCGACGGTTCCGGTGTCGAGATCGACGAATGCCGCTCCGGTGGTCAATCCGTAGGTGTGAAGTGACTTTTCGACGCTGACCCCGACGTCGGCGAGTGCTGTCCGCAGCGCAGCGAGCGCGCGGAGCGCGTGCCCGGATTGTTCGGGGTCGGCGACGGCGATCACGATCGCGGCGGCGATGTTGTTCACTCGGGCTGCCGCTGCGACGTCTGCGGCCGGGCCGGCGCCGTCGTGCACGTTAAATCGGACGATCGCGCGGACGGTGGTGGTGTCGACGTCGGAGTCGCCGAGGAAGATGGTGACGATCGAGTTCTCGGGAGTGAATCCGAGCATCGCGGGGATGGCGGCCAAGACTGCGGCGGTCGAGGTGAGTCGGGCGGGGGGGCGATTGTGGTTGCTCATGGTGTGCCTTTCGTCGTTTCGAACGGGTGCGGGGATGTCGAGGGCGTCAGGAGATTCCGGCGGCTCGAGCGGCGTCGATCTGCTCGTCGGTGGCGCCGAGCTCGCGGGCCTCGTCGTGCCAGGCGTTCAGGGCGCGGCATACGTCGGTGACGTCGACGGTGACTCCGCTGCACATCGCGGCGTCGAGTCGTGCGGTGGCGCGGGTGATCTGCTCGAGTGCGCGTGTGCGTCGTGCATCGATGCTCATGGTGACCTCTCCGTCGGACGGTGACCGGGACCCTGCCCTGCCAATTTCTTTCGCCTCATCTGGCGTAGGGAGAGAAGGCGGTCGACGGGGCCGACGCGGCAACTGCTGGACCGAAAAGTCTCAGCCGTAGGCGCTTTGAGAGTTTTCGGGGCCTTGTGCCGGCGTCAGCCGCCAGCGGTTGACGCGGCGGACACGGCGGACGCAAGCTCGCCTGTAGCCAGATGCGCCGAAAGAAATTCGATGCCCTTCACAGGGCGGAGCGAAGCGGAGCTCAATCCGGTGGACGCCCGAAGGGTGGCCCGTACCGCCGCAGGCGGAATCCCCAACGGCACCGGCCCGCACGAAAGCAAACACCTCGACCCGGGTGATGCTCGGAGTAATTGTGCGGGAGCGACGGAGCCCGGCCACACCCGGTGTCGCGGTAGCGCAGATCCCTCATCTCCACCGGCTGAAGCCGCTACATCAGGCCTCGTCGGCGACCGAAGGTAGCAAGATGCCGCGACAATTCATCCTTGTCGGCAGCAGTACAGGGGTTACACCACGTTCGACGACCCAGTCCACCGCACCGACAGTCGAACGTTGTTCGCGGCGACAGACCGACCGAGGCGCGAAAGCCAGTCAGATTGGCTTCACCATCCACACCGGAACCCAGTGCGTCACGGGCGCGCTATCGCCACCGAACTCCATCCGGTAAGTCACGTAGGCCAGCCGCGCGCCCTCGGTTGTCGTTCCGAACATGCTGAGCTTGGCCTCGACACAGCCGGAGGCTTTGAGGCCACCAGCGGTGTAGACAGCCTGGTGATGAGGGGCGTGCCGGAACAGGCAGGACAAATCAACCAAGACCTGCTCAGGAGGATCTACTCGCTCGAGCGGGTTCACGCGCCCAGATCTGACCATGACACCAGACTAGAACACTTGTTCGATTACTGGTATCGTCGCAATTGGCAGGGTCGGTGACGCAGACCTCCCCCGGCTGCTGGGAAGCTCCGACCCTGCCAACTTCCCGCCGACACCGTTCACGTGACGTGCCCTTCTATCGCGGCTCCGAATCCGGTCGCTACCGGCCGCACATCGAGATGTCGGTCGTCATCGAAATCGGGTGCTCGACGAGGTTCGCCGGCACGTATCCGCAGACGCTCTTGTGCGTGTCGAGCGAACTGCAGCAACGACTTTTCGTGGTGATTGAATCTCGCCGCCCGCCGTAACCTGTGATGCCCCGCAGAACTTTGCCCGGCACGAAAGCTGGACACTGAATTCGAAACGGGCATCTATTCAGCTTTACACTCGGCGGCCTCGGATCACTGCTCGGCTGGCATTTCATAAGTGATCGATGACGGATTCCTCAGCATTCTCGGTTACGCTTACCCAGATCACTCACGCAATGAATCGGAAAGGTGCGTAAGCACTGTGGCCACACATGTCATCACATCCTTGATCGACGACCTCGACGGCTCCGCTATCGATGACGGATCGGGAGAATCGATCGAATTCGCAGTGAACGGCGTCGAATACGTCATCGACTTGAAGACCAAGAACGCCACCGAGTTTCACCGCAAGCTCGACTATTACATCGACCATGCGACTCGTGTTGGTGGGCGTCGCCGCAAACCAGCCGCGGCCGGCACAGCACCCGCCGCTAAATCATCGAGCAAAGCCGCCGCATCGGCCACGAAGCGCGACCCGGCGCAAACACGGGCGATTCGGCAATGGGCCTCGGACGAAGGCTATGAGATCAGCGAGCGTGGTCGCATTCCCGCTGACATCGAAGAGGCGTACAACGCCGCTCACTGATTCCTTTTCGGTGACCACACTGCGCACGCGGCCGCCGTAGCGCCTCCTATCCCGTAGCTTCTGCTCGGCAGTGGGGAGTATGAGGGGCGTCAGCCCTTCGCCGAGAGCAGCGCGACAGCTCCGATCACCACCACCACGACGTCGACTACCCGGTCATGGGTGCCTGGTGCTGCGTAGTGTTCGGGTTCAGGCACCGGGCAGATTGCAGCTGCCCGGTGCCGGCTGTTCTTTCGGGGATGGTGTTCTATCCTGTGTCGCCGATGTGTTCTTCGGCGAGGTTAGAAGGTCCGGACCACTTACGGGGTCGAGGGTTGCAGCTCGCTCTCTTCCCACTTGCGGAACCGCCGCATCGCCGTCGATGCGACCACCCCGTCTGTCTCCTGACCGATCCGCGCCCACGACCACTCCGGATGTTCCTGCCGCAGTCGCACCGTCTCCAGCACGACGCCGGAGACGACATCGACGTCATCATCGCCGCCGAACCCCTCGTCGTTGTCGGGGATCGGCAGCGTAGGAGGCGTCGTTGCCTCGACCTCGACGCGACGATTCTCGATCGGTGCGGGCGGCGCCGCAGCCGCCAGTTCTGATAACCGCGTGGCGGTGTCAGCGCCGTCTCCTCGTGCAGTGTCGCGCTGCATGATTCGGGGAGCCCGCAGAATCACCGCCAACACCTCGGTCATGAGGAGAAGCGAAATAGGCGCTATGGACGCAATACCCGCCGACACCACCGCCGGCAACAATGTTGCACTCAGCACCGCGTGATAGGAATTGCCCGCAATCGACGCTGCAGCCGCGACCCGCAGAAGCAGGGTCACGAAACGCCGCCCGCGCACTGTGCGTTTGTCGACGTGATTCGACAACGCGATCGCCGTCATCGTGAGCGAGACGATGGCGCCGTCCAGCACAACGGGAATCACCCATGCTTGCGCGTGACCGGTGCCGCCCATGATCGCCAGCTCCCGCAACGCAGCGAAGCTCAACCAGAACGACGCACCTGCAATACCGACAACTAAGAGGACCGCGGTTGCCAGCGCCCATTGCAGTACGCGTGGATGGATCGGCGTTGCGTCGACATCTGCGGCGCCAAGCGAATCGTGGTGTGCGTGGCCGGTCATCGGATCCTCGGTCCCCGTGCGAGCGGACCGGTGCGTTGCGGGAACGGCTCACCGTCGTTGAACCTCTTGCGCAACGTCTCCAGGTACTCCTCGACCGCTGCGTTGACCAGATCCGACGGACCACGCGGCGCACCCGGTGTCGCCGACAGCGCCTCGGCGGCATTCAACAATTCATCGACGGTCGAGCGGTACAGGTAGAACGAGCGCTTCCATTTCGTCCGATCAGGGCCGTCTGCAACAGGTTCCGGCTCCGGTTGCGCAACGACGTCCGCCGGTTGCGGTGGATCGACCGGACTCCACCCGGCCAGTGCGCTCTTCATGCGTTCGGGTCTGGGCATCAGTGCACTCCGTCCGTGAGGATTGCGATGGTGTCGCGGTAGATCGTCGACAGGTTCCGCGATTGCGTGGTGCCCCAGTCGGGCAGGCTGGTCTGGGACTCCATGGAGTCTTTGATGACCACCCGTTTCGGGATCGCGTCGCCGAGGATGTTGATGTTGGCTGCGATCTCGACCAACTGCTCACGGCCGGCGATGGTGTTGTTCTCGTGCAGGTTGATCATCGCCCCCAGCAGTTCGAGCTGCGGGTTGTAGCTCCGCTTGACCGCCTCGATCGTGCGCCGCAGCCGCGCCAACCCGTTCGCCGAGAACAACGCGGACTGACTGACCACAACCACCTTTCGTGCCGCGACGAGCGCATTGATCGTCAGCAGGTCCAGACTCGGAGGGCAGTCGATGAGCACGACGTCGTACACCTTGTCGACGAAATCGACCGCGTCGCGCAGCCGCCGTTCTCGTCCCGCGCCGGCGATGACCAGTTGGTCGCGGACATAGGCCAAGGATTCGTTCTCCGGCACCGTCGGGACCAGCTCGACACCCGGCCAGATCGTGGGCACGATCGCGTCGGCAATTGTCGCGGTGGAGGCTTCGGAGAGCACATCTGCCACGCCGACTTCGTCGCGTGCGAGGGCCTGTCGGCTCAGGACGGTACTGAGGTTGCCTTGAGGGTCGATGTCGACCACCAGCACCCGCATGTCAGCCTTCGCGGCCGCGTAGGCGAGATGGAAGACCGACGTCGTCTTGCCCACTCCCCCTTTTTGATTGCAGAACGCGAGAACTTCAGCGGACATTACGGGCCTCACTTGCTACGGACGCGATACGCGAAACACGCGAATGGCATCCCATGCCGGTATCGGGGGCATCGGGTGACATACGCGTCATGGGGGTATCGGGGGCTTGGCGTGCTACACCCGCAATACGCACTGTGCCCGCATGGCAAGTGTTGGATGTATTGACCGACAATGCTTCCCAAGCAACCGATGCACGTGCGGCGTGTCCAGGGCGTGTGGACCGTATGGGATGAACAGCGCCTGATGCCACCAAGTCGCCCCTTGTGGGTATTTCATGACCGGAAGATTGATGGACGTGCTCGATGGATGACCGAACAGAGCTCGTCGGCAATACTTTCGTGGAAGTTTGTTGAGGTCGAGATGGATCGTCGCAGCGTGCGTGGTGCAGCAGTGTCACAGCAGGTTTGGCAGCTCGACTCGATCGATCGTCCGCAGTCGCGCAGCCAGTAGATAACAACCGACACTGACGTTGGCTGGAGGCAGTTCGCTGCAAGATGAGTACCGTCTCGGCCTCTATGACTGGCGATGGTTCTGATTGATGGATGGCGTACATGACTACCTCTCTGCTTCGGTTACGTATGTAAGACAAGGGACTTCGTCCTGCTTCTCTCGGACCCCCCATGGGAAACCCCACTTGTCCACACCCGCGTTGTCCGCTCCACGCCCGATGGCCCCGCGTCGCCCTGGACGCGTGGCTCATCGGTATCGCCACGTGATCGATGATCAGTCGAACCAGTGGTGCCTCGGGGCCGGTCTCCGAGGATTTACAAAGGGTGCACAGGCCGGCGGCAGGCTGGTTTCGAACGTCGGGCTCTGCCAGGAAACGACGCGGCGACGGGTGGTTCGCCTCGGGATCGACCCAGACGACGAAGATTGACTCGTCCAAACCAGAATCGAAACCGCGAAACCTACTCGTACGCCCACGGATACACACACATGTTGTGTGGATTGAGGTACGGCGAAATCACCGCACCGGAGGGTTACGGGTAACCCGTCAGCCGGTGCGGGTGATCGCGAATGTTCTTGAAGAAGTCGCTATGACCGCTTACGATCGGATACTGAAGCTCCTTCCTGTTGGGTTGAGGTTTCGACAACGCCCTCGGCCCCGGTGCTCGTAACACCGGGATTCGCCGAGGGCGTCTCTAGTTCGTAGGGGTCGGGCGTCAGCGGCATGTCAGGCAACGCCAGGGCTGGTCGACTGGGCTTCCAGACCTTCGATGTACTCGTCGATCGCGGTGTCCGGAATCAACCGCCGCTTCCCGATTTTTACACTGCGGATCTCACCCGAGGCGAGCTTGCTGAAAAAGTTGGAACGCCCGAGCCCCGTGCACGCCATGGCCTCTGGGACAGAGAGCAACCGTCTGGGCATGTTCATCACCTTCCGTCAGTTGTGTTGCATTCCCACAAAAGAGCCCACAAAACTCGTCAGTCCATGTGACTCCAACGGAGACTAGCAATGTCGTGATGGTGCCGCAAGAAGTACAAAGAATCAGCTAGACTGCGTGACCATGACAGAGTCTTGGGCTGAATCGCTTGTGAGTCGCATCATGGGCGAGGTACGTCGACTGCGCGGCAGAGACCACTCCGCTTTGTCAGCAGCCAAGCTCGCTGATCGAACCGCAGACATCGGCTATCCGATCTCCCGCAACGTTCTTGCCGAGCTCGAGAGTGGACGCAAGAAGAGCCTCGATGTCGCCGAATTGCTCGTACTCGCAGCTGCATTGGGCGTCTCCCCGGCGCAACTCGTCTACCCCGACTTACCGAAGGGCGAGATCGAGGTGTTGCCAGGGCTCCCTCAAGAGTCGCATGGCGCCTTGCAGTGGTTCAGCGGTGAGGCCGGGCTCATGAAGCCCTCCCGCGCATGGAGTGACGGCGAAACCAAGCAACCTGTCGACATGTGGCTGCGCGAACAGTTCGATCCGAAGAACGATCGGGTTGGCATAACCCGCGAATGGCTCCAGGCGCTTACTACGATGCGGCGAGCCCGGTCTCAACTTCGCAGTGGGTTGTCGAAGCAAGAAGCGGCTGAACACATCGAGACCATGCAGCTGGCGTACGAGGATGCTCGACGCCGCGCAGAAGAGCTCTTCCATCGAATGACTGAACTGGAGATGAACGTGGGCACCGAGGCCGCCGATGCCTAGGCAGCAACTCCCGCCACAGATCCGCAAGGTTATCGTCCGGGACCGGAAAACACACCGCGAGACACCCCGGTACGAGGTAACCGTCGATACCGGTACGCGAACAGACGTCAAGGTGGACGAAGACGGAACGCCAAAGACAACGACCAGACGGACACAAAGTCGCCGACGGTACAAGACCGAGCAGGAGGCGCGCGCAGCTCTGGCTGCGACCCTGAACTCCGTCAACAACGGGCTATACATCCATTCGTCGGCATTGACGGTGGAGAAGGCAATCGAGTACTGGTTGGAATCGAAGCACCGCCTGAAACCATCGTCGTTGCACGGACACCGGACGAACTTGCAGCCGGTGGTCTCCGAGCTTGGGCAGATTCCCGTCCAGAAGCTCACCAAGCCCAATATCGAATCACTGGTGAGGAACCTGCGGGAGGGTGGGCTGCCGTCACCCAGTGGCCGGCCGAGAAAGCCTTGGGCGCCTCGCACGGTGAACTACATGCTCAGTCTGTTGACCGCGATACTGCAGGATCAGATGGCACAGGGAAACGTCGTACGCAATGTGGGCGCCCTGGTGGAACGACTAGCTACCGAAACGCCCGAGATGCAGACGCTATCGAAGCTCGAAGTCGACAAGCTGATGAAGCACGTCGCGCGCGAACCGCTATCGCAGGCATGGCAATTGGCCATGCATGGCATGCGGCGGGGTGAGATCGCAGGACTGCGTTGGCAAGACGTCGACCTGGACAATGGCAAGCTCAGGGTTGCGAACACACGTATCGCGGTTGGCAAGACCATCGTCGAGGGTCCGCCGAAAACGAAGAAGTCTCGACGCACACTGCCGATCTCCAAGCCGCTGGACGCGGCACTTCGCGCGGCCAAGGCTCAGCAGGCGAAAGAGAAGCTACTGCTCGGTGCGCACTACCAGGAAACGGATTACGTGGTGCGGCTACCTAATGGACAACCGGTGCACCCGAACCTGCTGACGTTCCGATGGAAGAAGATCTTGCAGGCGGCCGAGCTTCGACATGTCAGACTGCATGATGCGCGGCACACCTGCGCGACGTTGATGCACCTCCAGGGGATCCCCATCGCCGTTATCGCGGCTTGGCTTGGGCACGCATCGGCAGCTTTCACGCTAAGCGTGTACACACACTCTCAGGAGGAGGCCTTGCTCGACGCTGCTAGCAGCTTTACGTAGGCCGTCGTAGTGTGATTCCGCCCGCCCACAAAGATATACAAGTAGTTACTTCGTCCTGCAGTCTACGATCCGGCAGAGCAAGATCGCCCGCCTGCGGTGTCGGCACGTAGGCGTACGTGAAGCGCATGTTTCTCCGATGGCAGGCGGAAGATCGCGACGCATCCTGCTCGTCCCGGTTGTGCATTGCGTCAACCTGTAGATAATGATGGCGTGTCCGAGCCACCACCGCCCGATCTCTCCGTTGTAGCATCTGTCTGCAACACCGTCTCCTTAACGATCAACAGGTTGGCTTACTCGTCGTACCACGAGCCTGGTTTCGACCTGCGAGAAATAGATGACCAGTACGGAACCAAAGAAGTCCCAGATCCATTGACAAACGCGCACAAGTTAGTGCGATTCTTTCTCCTAGCCTCGATCTTTCGCCCGGGTGATGTGTCGGCCTGAGCACTCTCGAACTGATGTTTGCAGGCCTGGTCTCGGTGGCCGAGCATGGTGGTTTGACCGATGTCGCTCGGCGGGGGCCGGTTCCACAGGTCCGGTTGGTCTTTCGGAGTTGTCGGGGCGGGGTTCGGTCGGTCAGGTCGGTGCCGGCAACGCGGCGAGTCGGGTCAGAGCAGTGACGGTGAGGTCGGTCCAGGGTGCG
>NZ_QGNK01000029.1:0-55591 GCF_003336925.1 Rhodococcus sp. Eu-32
GCGGCGCCGGTGCCACGTCCGGTGACGCCGTCACCGCACCCATGCAGGGCACCGTCGTCAAGGTCGCCGTCGAAGAAGGACAAGAAGTCGCCGAAGGCGACCTCATCGCCGTCCTCGAAGCGATGAAGATGGAAAACCCCGTCAACGCCCACAAAGCAGGCATCGTCACCGGCCTCGCCGTCACCCCCGGCTCTGCCATCACCCAAGGCACCGTCCTCGCAGAACTGAAGTAGGGCGCCGAGTGAAGACGACCGTCGCCCATTCGCCACCCATACCCGATCCGTCGCGACCCGAAGTTTCTGACTTGGTTGCGTCTTACATGGCGTTCCTGCGTACCGCGGACTCGTTGCGCGCTTCACTGGAACAACAGCTCACGGTCGTCGGGGTGAGCTGGGCTCGGTACGAGATTCTTCGTCATCTGGAGGCGCATGGACCGGTCACCTATACAGCCCTCAGTCGATCGCTCCTCCGACATCGCACCAGTATCGGAGTCACCACCGGTGCGTTGGCAAGCGCAGGATACGTTGCAGTGCAGCAAAACCCCGCAAAGCGCCAACAGCACCTTCTTTGTATCACGCATCGCGGGTCGAGATTGCTGCAGAGGGCGGATCGGGCGTTGTCCGCAGTCCCGTCTCGCAGACTCGACGCACGGGCGCTAAACATCGCGTTGGAACTTGCAAAGCAGTTGTGACTGACGTGTATCGAGGCCTATGAACCGGCCGATGCGCTCCGGTAACGCCCGGGACTCATGCCGAACTGCTTGCGGAACGTGCGGCTGAAATGTGAGACGTCGCGAAAGCCGCTGGCCTCACTCACTTCCTGCACGGTTATATCGGACTCCGTCAGCAGTCGCCGTGCCCGCTCCAGCCGATGCGAGGCGAGCCAGGCCGACGGCGTGGTTCCGATGTCGCGGAACAAGTTCTGCACATATCTCAGCGACATTCCGGTCGCATGCGCCGCGTCGGTGAGCGAGACGTTCGGATCATGCAACGTGCTTTCCAGTTGCGTTTGATAACTGTGAAGATGGCGCGCCCGTAGTTCGGTGGGCCTGTCGGTACGGGCGAGTTCCGTGTTCATCGATGTCACCAGCATGTCGAGAGTCGACAACGACAGTGACTGCGCCGCTCTCGACACGATGTCCGATTCCAATGTTGCGATGCTCTGCAGGAACGTGCTGACGATCGAACCTGTTCCTGAATTGCTCGAAATCGCCTGCGCTGTAATGGTCGAGCCATCGTGGATCGCCAATCGAGAATCCAGAGCTTCACGAGGTGCGCGAATCACCAGTTGAGAGAACCGAGCATCTGACCGAAAGACGAATGGGCGCGCAGGATCCAGGAAGGCGAACGCCCCACCGTCGAGAGTCGACACACGCCCGTCTTGCCGTATGTGGACGTGGCCCGCCGTCACGACACACAGCAAGTAGTGCGCCCGCTCGTCGGACGAGATCGATGCCGGCGTGCGTACCACGGTGTGGGGATCTGCGGTCACCGTGGTGACGAACAGGTCACCGAATTGTTTGCCTGTCAGCTCACCGTCGAAGCGACCACGCGGTTCACCCCAGTCGAGATCCATCTCGCAGTAGGTCGAGTCGAGCGCCCGCGCCCACGCGTCGCGGCCCTCTCTGGTACCGAGATCACGAGTGCTGAACGTGACGGACCGAAGTGTGCGCGCGGAGTCATCCCGTCGTGCGTCGTTGGTCATGGTCGAACCTCACCTCACGCTTCTAGTGTTCCGAATCACAGACAAACTTCGGCTGACGAAAGAGGACACCACTTCATGACTGCAGTGTTGAATTCCCAGGAATCCCAATCGCTCAACGACATTCGTCCGATGACGGGCGACGAGTACATCGAGTCGTTGCGCGACGGCCGCGAAGTCTACTTCCGCGGCGAACGAGTGGACGACGTCACCACCCACCCTGCGTTCCGCAATTCGGTGCGTTCCGTTGCCCGCATGTACGACGCCATTCACCGTCCCGAGGCTGCAGGCGTTCTCGCGGTGCCGACGGACACGGGCAACGGCGGATTCACGCATCCGTTCTTCAAGACTGCGCGTAGCGCCGACGATCTCGTTCTCGCCCGGGACGCTATCGTCACCTGGCAGCGGGAAGTGTACGGCTGGATGGGACGTTCGCCCGACTACAAGGCGTCGTTCTTGGGCACGCTCGGCGCCAACGCCGACTTCTACGGCGAGTACAAGCCGAATGCCCTGCGCTGGTACAAGGAAGCGCAGGAGCGGTTGCTCTACCTCAACCATGCGATCGTGCACCCTCCCATCGATCGAGACAAGCCGGCCGACGAGACCGCGGACGTGTGCATCCACGTCGTGAAAGAGACGGATGCAGGTTTGGTCGTGTCCGGCGCGAAGGTGGTGGCCACCGGTTCGGCCATCACCAATGCGAACTTCATCGCCCATTACGGCCTGCCGATTCGCAAGAAGGAATTCGGCGTCGTCTTCACCGTGCCGATGGACTCCCCTGGTCTGAAACTGTTCTGCCGCACGTCGTACGAAATGAGCGCGGCTGTCATGGGCAGCCCTTTCGACTACCCGTTGTCGAGCCGCTTCGACGAGAACGATGCGATCATGGTTCTCGACAACGTGCTCGTGCCCTGGGAGAACATATTCGCCTACGACGTCGAGGCATCCAACGGGTTCGTGATGCGCTCGGGTTTCTTGCCGCGCTTCACCTTTCATGGTTGCGCGCGGCTTGCCGTGAAGCTCGACTTCATTGCCGGCTGCGTCATGAAGGCTGTCGAGCTCACCGGCTCGGCGAGCTTCCGCGGCGTTCAGATGCAGGTCGGTGAAATACTCAACTGGCGAGACATGTTCTGGGGACTGTCGGACGCCATGGCCAAGTCGCCCGAGGACTGGGTCGGCGGTGCGGTGCAACCGAATACGCGATACGGCTTGGCTTACCGCACCTTCATGGGCATCGGCTACCCGAGAATCAAGGAAATCATCCAGCAGACCCTCGGCAGCGGACTGATCTACCTCAACAGCCATGTCAGCGATTTCGGCGACGACCGAATTCGTCCCTATCTGGATCAATACGTTCGTGGTTCCGGTGGCGTCGAGGCCGTCGATCGCGTCAAATTGCTCAAGTTGCTGTGGGACGCAGTCGGTACCGAATTCGGCGGACGACACGAGCTGTACGAGCGCAACTACGGCGGCGATCACGAAGCCGTCCGCTTTCAGACCCTGTTCGCGTATCAGGGTGCGGGCGCGGACCTGAAGCTCAAAGGCTTTGCAGAACAGTGCATGTCCGAATACGACGTCGACGGCTGGACACGCCCCGATCTGATTTCGAACGACGACCTCGAGATCGTTCGGCGGCGCTGACGTGAAAATCTCGCCGTTCGTCATGCGTAAGGCCCTGGGGCGGTTCGCCAGCGGTGTCACGATAGTGACGACCGCCGAAAGCGAGAACGAAGAATCGGTACACGGCATGACTGCCAACGCTTTCACCTCCGTGTCGCTCGATCCGCCGTTGGTATTGGTGTCCATCTCGACCCGGGCGAAGATGGACGCGCGCATTCGTGATACCGGCAAGTACGGAGTGTCGGTACTCGCCGGTGATCAAGAGCCGCTGTCCTTGCACTTCGCGAACGCTGTTCGCCGCCCCGACCTCGTCCGCTTCGTGTGGCGCCGCGGCGTTCCACTTCTCGAGGGTGCCCTCGTGCATCTGTCGTGCACCCTAGAGGCGACGTATCCCGCCGGAGACCACTCGTTGCATCTCGGCCGGGTCGAGGAACTCGCCTACGACGACGGCA
This sequence comes from Rhodococcus sp. Eu-32, assembly GCF_003336925.1. Taxonomy (NCBI): domain Bacteria; kingdom Bacillati; phylum Actinomycetota; class Actinomycetes; order Mycobacteriales; family Nocardiaceae; genus Rhodococcus; species Rhodococcus sp. Eu-32. The sequence continues at coordinate 3,774 of NZ_QGNK01000029.1, forward strand.
GCCCCCTGGTGTTCTACACCGGAAGCTTCCGGTCGCTCGCGGTCGTCGGTAGAGACGAGCCGTGGGGTTTCTAGACCGGTCACCGTCAGTGGAAGCCGGTGCTCTCGACGAGAAAGAGCACCGGCTTCCACCGTCGTCAAAGAACGCTCGAGAGAACAGGAGTCGACGCCGTGAATTCCTCTCGCGCGACGAGCCGCGGCGCCATGCGCCGTCGCTTGAGCGCCTTCACCGCCGCATCCACCATCGGCGGTGGCCCACACAAATACGCGCGCAGGCCCTTACAGGTGACGAAGTCGTCGAGCACGACATCGGTGACCAACCCGCACGCGCCGTCCCAGATCTCCTCGCTCAGCGCGGGACGGTAGTGGAACTGAGGATGGGCCCGTTCGAGATCGCGGAAGTAGTCACCGTCGTACAGATCGTCCCGACGCCTTCCTCCGTGGTAGAGGTACAACTCCGGCAACAAGTCGTGTTCGAGGGCGTGGCGAACGATCGAGGTCAGCGGCGCCAACCCCGTTCCGCCGCCGATGAGGATCGCGGGCTCGTCGTGCCGTCGTGCGATCCCGAATTGCCCGAGTGGCCCGCGCAGCGACACCCGATCACCGACGGCGAGGTTGCCGAATATCCAACCAGCGGTGGCGATTCCGTGGTCGGTGCGCTTGATGTGGAATTCGAGTTCGCGAGACTCGCTCGGTGCATTGGCCATGGAGTACTGACGCCCGACGCCCGTTCCGGGAACGAGAATCTCGGCGTACTGGCCTGCATTGAATTCCATTGCTGCGTCGAGGCGGATTTTCAGCCGACGGGTGTTCGACGCGACGTCGTCGAGCACGGTCACGGTGCCTTCGTAATCGCGTAACGGATACCGCGGCGTGCCGTCGTCGGCCACGACACCGAGGGGTTCGACGACGACGTCGGTGCACGGACTCGCCATACACGCCAACGCCAGGCCCCGCTCCCGTTCCTCGGCCGTCAGTGTGTACTCGGGAGATGCGCCGTGGTCGACGGTGCCGCACAGAACCTTCACCTTGCACGTGCCGCACGTTCCCTGTGTGCAGGAATGCGACAGCCATCCTCCGCCGCGCAGGGTCGCGTCGAGGATGGACTGCTGCTCCCCACACTCGATGTCGCGGCCTGGAAGTCGGACGCGATGTTCGGCGGTCATCTCACACCTCCCACTTGACGAAAAGTTCCTTCGGCCCCCGAAAACCCCAGCCCCAGAAATCGACGTCACGAGTGTCGTCGCGTTCAAGGTTCGGGATGGCCTCCAACAGCTCCTCCAGACCGATTCTGATGACGGCGTTCGCGAAATACGTTCCCCCGCAGGCGTGTGCGCCCGCACCGAAGGTCATGTTCGGAGTGACGGGCCGGTCGAGGTCGTAGGCGGTGGGCGCGTCGTACGCGTGTTCGTCTTGGTTCGCCGATCCGTACGAGAGCATGACGGCCGATCCCGCGGGGATGTCGACACCGCCGACGGTGACGTCTTTCGTCGCAGCCTTGACGACCGCCGACCAGATCGGTGCTACCCAACGCATTCCCTCGGACTGGGCACGAGGGATCAACGTCGGATCGTCGACGACGCGTTCGAGCTGGTCGGGTCTGCTCAACAATCCCGCAACCGTGGTCGCCATCGCGTGACCGGGCTCCTGCATCGCGCCGAGCAGGAACACGTACAGGTTGGGATAGATGACCTCGCGTGGACGCGTCTGCCCTTCGGGCATGCCGTCGTGCAGCCAGTGCGATATCGCGGAGTGGTCGGGATGGTCGATCCAGTGATCGATCTTGGGATCGACGTGCGCGACGATCTCGGCTTTCGCCTCGTCACCCGGCTCGAACCCGTCCGGGTTGGCGAAATCCCCGTTGTCGTCGACGGCAGCGTTCGTGAAGGAGACGCTGAGTTTGTGGAACCACTCCCGTAGCTTGTCGGTGCTGACGTCGTTCAATCCGAGCAGGTCGCCGAGCGCACGCACGCTGACCGGCTCGCAGTACGCCGATACGAGATCTGCGCGCCCGTCGCTGTCGAAGGCTTCGAGACGCTCGCGTGCGTAGGGCCGGACCAGTGCGTCGATGTACTTGTCGACCGCACTGGGCTGCAGATGGGGCTCGATCATGTCGCGCAACTTCCGATGTTCTTCGCCGTTGGTGTTCAGCAGAGCACCTGGCCCGAACGTGCGGCCGCCGGCCGCAGAGATGACCGCAGGCCAATTGTCGGAATCCTTCGCGATCTCCGCACACAAATCTTTCGAGGACACTATGTACATGCCGAGGGCGGGGACGAACGCCACCGGCGCTTCTCGGCGCAGGCGCTCGTAGAACGGGTACGGGTCCTTTTCGAGCTCTTCGATCGTGATGCTTTCGATGAAGCCGAGAGTGGCGGTCATGATTCTCCTTCTGCGGCGCGTGTAGTCAGGTCGAACGCGGACCCCGATGTGGTTCGGTTGTGTCCGCGATCACAAGACTGAGACGCGCTCGAAGTCCACCCGAACATCGTTCGGTAGTTCCGAACATCGGACGCAGTGCGTCCCGTGTCCGTTCGGATGGGCGGAAAATCAGCTCGTCGAGTTGGCTTTGCGGTATTCGCCGGGACTCGCTCCGAAGCGCTTGCGGAACGTTCGGCTGAAATGCGAGACGTCTCGGAAACCCACGGTTTCCGCCACATCGTTGATGGTGGCATCGGAGCCGATGAGCAGGCCGCGCGCCCGGTCGAGCCTTGCGGCGTACAACCAGTTCATGGGTGTTGCGTCGGCTCGTCGGAACAAGTTCTGAAGATGGCGAACAGACATGCCGAGATCGCGAGCTGCGTCGGACATCGTGAGGTCCGGGTCGTGCATTCGTGATCCCAGGAGCTGCTGAGCGCGCCGGAGGTCTCGCACATGAGCGAGCTCGGTGTGGCTCTGCAGAACCGTCCCGTCGGCAAGTGCGGTGACCAACATGTCCATCATCGACGCCGACAACGACGACGCGGCGCCGGGCGCCACGCCGGGATCGAGACCGGCGATCTCCTGCAGGAGACGGCTCACGACGCGACCTACACCCTCACCCGCCGATACGCCCTGAGCCGCAACCGCATCGACGATGTGCGACGGCAGCCGCGACGTGAGCAGGCGTCGCGGGGTGCGCACCACCACTTGCTCGAATTCGGTCGGAGAAGCGAACACGAACGGTCGCGAAGGATCGAGAAAGGCGAAGGACCCGTGCCGCAGGTCGGCCGACCGCCCGTCCTGTTCGACGTGGCCACGGCCCCGCATGACCAGGCACAACAACAAGTCGTCGTCGTCGCCCGAAATCATCGCAGGTGTCCGGATGACTGTGTGCGGATCGGCGCGCACGGTGCTGACGTAGAGATCGCCGAACGGACGTCCGACCAGTTCCGCGTCGAAATGTGCGTGCGGTGAACCCCATTCGAGGCCCATCTCGCAGTACGTCGATTCGAGCGCACTGGCCCAGGTGTCACGGCCTTCGCGAGATCCGAGACCACTGGTGTCGATGTACACCGACGTGTCCGTGCGCTCCGAGCCATCTTTTCGTGCGTCGGCGGTCATGGTCGGATCCTCCTTCGGTTCCTAGTGTTGCAGATCACAGAAGGAAGACAACGAGGAGATACCGTGGCGACGCTGCAGACAGTGCAGAAGATCGGTCCCGTACTGGACCTATTTACGGTCGAACGACCGGAGTGGGGGGTATCGGAGGTCGCGAATACCATCGATCTCCCGCGATCGAGTGCACACGCCTTGCTGTCCTCGCTCGTGGACATCGGGCTGCTCCAGTGCCGAGCACGCGGGCGGTATCGGATCGGATGGCGTGTGGTCGAACTCGGTCAAGCGCTCCGCGGCACCGTGGACGTTCGTACCTGCGCAGCCCCCGTCCTGGACAGGCTCGTCGAGAACTACGGCGAGACAACACATCTCGCGGTCATGGAACGAAACCGAGTGTTGTACGTCGACAAGGTGCTCGGCACACACAACATCACGGTGCAGGGCGCGCGTGTGGGAACACGGCTCGACGCATACTGCACCGCGGTGGGTAAAGTACTGCTCGCTCAACTGCACCATGTCGAGCTCGCACGCTTTCTGGACACGACCACGCTCCGTCGTAGAACACCGACCACCATCACCAGCGCGGCCGGACTGGTAGAGGCGCTCGACGCGGTGCGGTCGGCAGGCTGCGCCTTCGATCTCGGCGAGGCGGTCGCCGACGTCGACTGTGTCGCAGCCCCGGTACGGGACGACATGGGCCAGGTGGTCGCCGCCATCAGCATGAGCGTTCCGGCGTCACGTTTCGTCGCCAACCGCGTCGAGTTCCACCGAGCCGTCGTCGGTGCCGCGAACGAGGTGACCAGGGCACTCGCCGAGGTAGCCGAGGCCGTCGTGCCACTCGGTCGCAACCGAACGACCGCTCCAGTGCAGGGAAGGTTCGCGTCGTGACCGCTGTGACAGGGAGTGGCGCAGCTACCGACGAGAACGCCGTACACGACGCGGCTGACCTGCTGCTCGAGGTCTATCGAACCGGTCAGCCGATCGAGCCGCTCTCGCCCCGCTACCCCGAGGCCGGCGTCGAGTTCGCGTACAGAGTGCAGCAAGCGCAGGTCGAGCAGTGGGTGCGGAACGGCGAGGTTATCAAGGGTCACAAGGTGGGACTCGCGTCCCGAGCAATCCAGCGACAGATGGGCGTCGGGCAACCGGACTTCGGACATCTGACCGGAAGAATGTTCCACCTCGAGCACCAACCGATTCCGTCAGGAATCTTTCTGCAGCCCCGCATCGAACCAGAAATTGCTTTCGTGCTCGGTAAGCCCCTCACGGGGCCGGGCGTCACCGTCGCCGATGCCGTGCGCGCCGTCGACTTCGTTCTCCCCGCCCTGGAAGTGGTGGATTCGCGAATCCGCGACTGGAAAATCGGCATCGTCGACACCATCGCGGACAACGCATCGTCCGGTGGCGTGATTCTCGGTAGCAAGCCGATGTCGCTGAACGCGGTCGATCTGCGGCTCGCCGGCTGCACGCTGCACATGGACGGCGCACTCGTCGCCACGGGCGCAGGTGGCGCCGTACTGGGCTCACCGATCAACGCGCTGGTCTGGCTCGCCAACACGGTCGGCCCGCTGGGCGTCACATTGGAACCCGGGCATGTCGTTCTGCCCGGTTCCATGACCCGGGCGTTCGCCGTCGGTCCAGGCCAGTCGGTAGTGGCGAACATCGGTGGAATCGGCTCGGTAACTGCAATTTTCGACGAGGAGGGAGAGTCATGACGCAGTGGAGCGTCGCGCAGATCGCTGAAACTCTGCTAGGAGCGGAGCGGCGAGCGGAACCACAGACATCCATCGGAGCGGAGTGGGACGGACTCGATCTCCGTGCCGCTTACGACGCGCAGGACGTAGCGCTCCGCATGCGCATCTCCGGCGGACAGACGGTGACGGGCGTCAAGCTCGGGGTGACGTCACGCGCCAAACAGATTCAGGTAGGCGTGGATTCGCCGTCGACGGCTTGGCTCACCGACGCGATGATTCTGCCGATCGGTGCGCCCGTTCCGCTGAGGCGCCACATTCACGCACGGGCCGAGCCCGAGATCGCGTTCGTCATGGGCCGACGCCTCAGCGGCCCTGGGGTTTCCGCGGCGACGGCCCTCGCTGCGGTCGACCATGTGGTCGGCGCCATCGAAATCATCGACAGTAGATTCTCCGGGTACGAGTTCACGATGATGGACGCCATCGCAGACAACAATTCGTCGGGACGCTACGTCACCGGACCGATCGGACGCAGTCCCGAGGACCTGGATCTCGCGTTGGAGGCGTGCCTGTTGGAAGTGGACGGAGAAGTTGTCGATTCCGCTACCGGAGCAGCGGTGCACGGGCACCCTGCGGAGGCCTTGGCGTTCGCCGCGAACACTCTCGCGGAACGCGGGTTGGCCATCGAACCGGGATGGGTGGTGTTGACCGGCGGCATGACCGATGCCGTTCCCGTGCAACCAGGTTCACGTATCGCGGCGCACTTCACTTCTCTCGGTTCCGTCACGGTGGCGGGAGAATAACGTGCCGATCATCGACGTGACGATTGCAGAGGGCCGCAGCCCTGAACAACTGCGTGCGTTGATTCACGAGCTCACCGAGGGCGCACAACGCGCCCTCGGTGTGCCGGTGAGCACCGTGCGCGTGATCATCCGAGAGGTCCGGAAGACGCACTTCGCTGCAGGGGACGTGACCATCGCCGAACGGTGACAGCAGGTCTGCCCGCAGGCACAGTTCGGCAATGATGCTCAGCGGAGCCGATCCCTAGTTCACGGCGCGTGCCGAGATTTCGTCGGCACGCGCCACCGCAGCCGGAGTGCCGCCGATTGCCCAATTCTCGGGCTGCACCTCGACGATGCGCCCGCGAACCCCGCGTCGGTCGACGTCCAACACGTCCACCACGAGATCGGTGAAGCGGGCCAGGAGTTCTTGTCGTTGCGACGCGGGTCTGCCCGCCAACACGATGGCCGTGAAATACGGCGAACTGGACGCGTAGAACGCTCCGCTCACCGCGACGTCCATCGCACCGTATCGGACGATGAACGCGCGGATCCTGTCGATCGGCGCGTTCAGGATGTCTGCATACAGGCGGCTCGCCTCGGTGAGCAAGCGCTGCCCTGGTCGGCACTGAACGAACCGTCGACCAGATGAAAATGCGCGACAGGCATCGAATACTCCTAGAAGATTCCGTGGCGGGTGCCGCCGTCGACGGTCAGAATGCTGCCGTGCAGGACCGAAGCCTCCGGTGCGAGCAACATCTCGACGATCCACGCAACCTCGTCCAGCGTCGGCAAGCGTCCCAATGACGTTGCGGCGTAGTATCTCTCGCGGATGGTGTCGGGCGAGGCCCCGGTCTCGATCGATTCCCGCTCGATGAATGCGTCGAGCCTCGGTGTGTCGATCGGTCCAGGGGCAAGGGTGTGCGTTGTGACGCCCTTCGGTCCATAGAGTGCCCCGATCTGACGCATCAGATTGAACAGCGCGGCGTTCGCGGTGCCGGGGCCGGCGTCGAACGGACCTGGCTCCACACCGAGCGAGCCCGCGACGGCCACGAACCGCGCTCCTTCCTGCAGATGATCGCGAACAGCATGCAGCAACCGGACCACGCCCCCGGATTTGATGTTCGCCGCAATCGCAAGGCCGGACGGATCGATCGTATCGGCGGATCCTTTCACCGGGAGCCCCGCCGCGAACAGCGCCAGTCGCACAGGCGCGTCGACGGCCGTCGAGATCGCCTCGATCGCGTCGTCGGAACCGATGTCTGCCACGCACGGGGTCACGGCGGGATGCCGAGACGCGAGAGCGTCGAGGGCGTCGGCGCTGCGTGCCACCGCAAGCACCCGGTGCCCTGCAGTCACGAGTCGGCGTGTGACGGCGGTTCCGAGCGCACCGGTGGCCCCGACGACCACGCACAGGCTGCTCATCTAACGGCTCAATCGGATAGTCACCGCGCGAGGCTCGGTGAAGAATTCTCGCGAGTATCGCCCGCCCTCTCGTCCGAGGCCGCTGATTCCTTCACCACCGAACGGCAGGCGCAGATCACGCTCGAAGAACGTGTTGATCCACACGGTGCCTGCACGCCATCGCGCAGCCATACGGTGGGCACGAGAGAGATTCTGAGTGAACAGAATTCCGGCGAGGCCGTACGGTGAGTCGTTCGCGATTCGCAGTGCTTCGTCCTCGGTGTCGAACCCGAGTACGGTTTCCACCGGACCGAAGATTTCTTCCCGTGCAGTGCGTGACGAGTTCGTCAGACCGGTGATGACCGTCGGCGGGTAGTAGAACCCTGGGGCGTGGGCGGGGTCGGTGAGTCGACTCCCACCGGTGACGACTTTTCCGCCCTCCTCCTGCGCGAGTTCGACGTAGCCGTGGACCTTTTCGAGATGTTTCTCTTCGATGAGCGGTCCGACGACGGTGGCCGGATCCTTCGGATCACCGACGGCCAGGTTCTGGGCTGCGTCGACGAATCGGTCGAGGAAAGCGTCCATGATCCCGTTCTGTACGAGCAACCGAGAACCCGACAGACAGACCTGCCCGTTTCCGCCGAAGATCGCCCGAATGGACATCGGCACCGCGATATCCAGATCCGCGTCGTCGAACACGATGTTCGCCGACTTTCCGCCCATCTCCGCCGACACCGGTGTGTGGTTCGCTGCCGCAGCTTGCAGAATCTTCACACCCGTTGCGCTCGACCCGGTGAAGGTGATGCGATCGACCCGGGGGTCGGACGTCAGCGGTCCGGCCACTGCCTCGCCGCCGAATCCGTGCACGACGTTGAGGACGCCCTCCGGCAGACCTGCTTCGAGCGCGAGCTCCGCGAATCTGTTGGCGGTCAATGGTGTCTGCGGCGCCGGCTTCAAGACCACGGTGTTGCCGAATGCCAACGCGGGAGCGATCTTCCAGGTCGCGAGCATCAGAGGCGCGTTCCACGGGCTGATCGCCGAGACGACTCCGGCTGGGGGGTACAGCGTGTAGGAAAGGAGATCGCCGTCGGGATACGCCTCGTTCTCCGCCATCGCGGCGTAATCCGCGAAGAAGCGCAGATTGTGTGCCACGCGCGGGATTTCGGCGTGTGACGACTGAGTGATGGTCTTGCCGCCGTCCCGCGTCTCCAGGTCGGAGAGTTCAGCCCGATGGTCGTCGACTGCGTCCGCGACGGCATGCAAGATCTTCGCGCGTTCCTTGGATGCCATACGCGCCCAGGGACCTTCGTCGAATGCTGTACGAGCGGCGCTGATTGCGGCGTCGCCGTCCTCTGCTGTGCCCCGGGCGACGGTGGCGAGGTGGGAGCCGTCATGGGGGTCGTGACTGTCGAACGACGCGCCGTCGGAGGCTGCTCGCCATTCGCTGCCGATGAGATGGTGGATGGTGTGGGTCATGGGTCAGACTCCTGTGGGGACGTGAGAGGTGCGACCGGCCAGCTCGGCGGCGACGTCGACGATCATGTCCTCCTGGCCACCGATGACGCCGCGGCGCCCCAGCTCGAGGAGGATGTCCCTGGCCGGGACGCCGAACTTCTTCGCCGCTCGCTTGGTGGGATGGAAGAACGTGGAGTAGACCCCTGCGTATCCCAGGACCAGTGCGGTCTCGTCGACGATCTGCGGTTCGGACATCAGCGGCGCGACCGTGTTCTCGGCGGTATCGATCAGTGGGAAGAGATCGACGTTCGTCTCCCACCCGGCACGCTCGAAAGCCGCTGCGAGAACCTCGGTTTGAGCGTTGCCGGCGCTTGCGCCGAGCCCACGCAAGGACCCGTCGATGAAGGTGGCTCCGTTCTCAGCAGCCGTGAGCGCGTTGGCGATTCCCACCCCGAGGTTGTTGTGCGCATGGAACCCGATGTCGGTACCCACGGCATCGCGCAACCGTGCCACACGCGCGCCTGCTTGCGCGGGAACCATGGCGCCGGCCGAGTCGACGACGTAGATCACGTCTGCACCGTAGGATTCGAGCTTGATCGCTTGTTCGGCCAGCGCCTCGGGTGACAGCTTGTGGCTCATCATGAGAAACGTCATCACCGTCAACCCACGCTCTGCGGCCCATTCGATGGGTTGCTGTCCGCAGTCCGCCTCGGTGCAATGAACGGCAACTCGCACGGTGTCGATGCCGGCGTCGATCGCGCCCTGTAGCCCCGCGAGCGTCGCGATACCCGGCACGTACAGCACGGCGATGTGAGCATCGGGTGCCGCGGCGACCGCGGCGGCGACGTACTCGGGATCGGTCGCGGCGGCATAGCCGTACTGAATGGACGATGCTCCCAAACCGATGCCGTGAGCCACTTCGATGGTGGGTATGCCCGCACGAGCAAGTCCCCGTGCGATGTCGGCAACGTTCTGTGTAGTGAATCGGTGTGACACGCTTGACATTCCGTCGCGAAGCGTGGTGTCCACGAGTGTGATCCTGTTGTTCATCGCGCTACTCCTTCGACCAGGGCCGACCGTTGGCCGATCACGTCGGCGACCTGTACTGCTGCGGCCGTGATGATATCCAAGTTGCCTGCGTACGTGGGCAAGTAGTCGCCCGCTCCGACTACTTCGAGCATCACGGTGACGAGTTCGCCGTCGACATCCACGAGGCGGAGCGAGTACCCCGGCACGTATTCCTGGACGCGGGCAACCATGTCGACGACCGCGCGCTCGATCGCGTCGCTGTCGGGATTGCGCACCTTGGCGTAGACCGTGTCGCGCATGTTCATCGGTGGCTCAGCCGGATTCACCACCGAGATTGCCTTGGCGCTGGGGACCCCCGCGACCGAAGCCAGTGCGCGACCGGTCTTCTCGCTGAACTCGCTGAGGTTCTGTCGGGTACCGGGTCCAGCAGATTTGGACGCGATGGCGGCGACGATCTCGCCGTACGGCGCGTCGGCGACTTCGTTGATGGCGTAGAGGATCGGTATCGTCGCCTGGCCGGCGCAGCTGACCATGTTGAGATTGGGTGCATCCAGGTGCTGGTGCAGATTGACTGCAGGCACGACGTACGGGCCGACGGACGCGGGCGTCAGATCGATTGCACGGATTCCCGCCTCGGCGTACCTCGGCGCCGCAGCGCTGTGCACCGCCGCGGACGTGGCTTCGAAGACGATATCGGGCAGCTCAGGGCGGGCCAGGAGCCAGTCGACTCCGCCAGCCGACGCTTCGAGTCCCTCGTCGCGTGCTCGTGACAGGCCGTCACTCGCGGGATCGATGCCCACCATGTAGCGCGGTTCGATGTGCTGTGAACGCAGCAGTTTGTACATCAGATCGGTCCCGATGTTGCCGGACCCGACTATCGCAGCTGTCAATCGACTCATGAGCGGCCTTTCCTGTGCGGCGTGAAAGTCATGCCCCGACGCTAGGAACAGTGCGGAGGCGGTGGGCTGCGATCCGGCAGGCGCGGACGCCGTCGGCGTTCGAGGGTGTCACTGTTCGGGCATTCCGAACGGACGTGACTCGGGACATTTCGGCTGTCCATGCTCGAGGCATCACCAATCACGGACATGCAGGAGAACCGATGAGCGACAACGATTCACGCCATGAGATCGCCCACCTCGCCCGGGTAGAACTCTTCAGCCCGAAACCGCAGGAGACTCTGGACTTCTTCACGAAGTTCCTCGGGATGTACGTCACCCGCAAGGAAGGCCAGTCCGCCTATCTCCGCGGCTACGAAGACCCGTACCAGTGGAGCCTCAAGATCACCGAGTCGCCCGAAGCAGGTATGGGCCACGCCGCTCTGCGCACCAGCTCGCCCGAATCACTGAATCGGCGCGCGGAATCGCTGAAACAGGGCAACGTCGAAGGGGTGTGGAGCGAGGACGAGTTCGGCTACGGCAAGACATTCGAGTACAAGTCGCCCGACGGCCACAACCTGCAGCTGCTCTGGGAAGCCGAGACGTATGTCGCCCCGCCCGAACTGAAAAGCAAGATCCTCACGCGCAAGTCGAAGAAGCCTCTGCAGGGCGTTCCGGTCAAGCGGATAGACCACCTCAATCTGATGGCATCCGACGTCACCGCCGTCAAGAACTCTTTCGAGAGTCATCTCGGTTTCCGAACTACCGAACGCGTCGTGGACGGGGACGTCGAGATCGGTGCCTGGATGAGTTCCAATATCCTCGGCCACGAAGTCGCCTGCATGCGTGACATGACCGGAGGCCGCGGAAAGATGCACCACGTCGCGTTCTATTACGGCACCGGCCAACACAATTCGGACGCAGTCGAAATGTTCCGAGATTACGACATCCGCATCGAGGCCGGGCCGGACAAGCACGGCATCACGCAGGGCCAGTTCCTGTACGTGTTCGAGCCGGGTGGAAACCGCATCGAACTGTTCGGCGAGGCCGGCTACCTGCACCTCGAACCCGATGCCGAAACGAAGACCTGGCAGATGTCGGACATCGATACCGGCTTGGCCGTCGGCGGCGCTGCTCTGCCCTGGGAGACATACTTCACCTACGGCACGCCTAGTCCGTTGAGCCTCGACCAGCACATCGAGAAGTACGCACACTTCGGCCCACCGTCTCCCGACGCCGAGAGCGACGCAGCCGCAGTTCCCGACGAGATCGAGGAGTCTCGCGCTGTCGCAGGCGCACCGGTCTGACGCGAAGCGCGGCGCTTCCCGGTCGTCGAGTCTCATGGGGCTGGACGACCGGGGTAGCTGTCGCCGACGAACAGCATTTTTCGTCGGATTCAACTGAGTTAGAAACTAGAAAGTGGGTCGACGGTGCGACACGATTCGGCTGTTCGGCTGCCCCCGCCCTGCGCGTGCTGCTGGGAATGGCAGATGCATGCGTCGTGCAGATCCATGCCCGTGAGTATGTTCTTCCCCGCCGCCGACGCCCTCGGGTCGTCGGTTGCATCGATCGAACGGCAGACGAAGCTGGTCTGTCGGCAATGCCCGGTGCGTACGGAATGTCTTCGCTACGCACTCGTCAGCAATCAGACACATGGCATTTGGGGCGGCAAGACCGCGTTGGAACGCAGGAAGCTCGCCCACACGATCGACATCGCGGCCTGGGTCGGGCATCACTGCGACGCGTGACACACCACAGAGTCCCGCGGAAGCGGCCGAGGTAATGCGAGGTGGGATGCCGCGGTACCGGTGATGCCGTCGGAATTTCCTTCACGAGCGCGGCAGCCCCCTCGGTGCCTACCGTGCGGTGATCGATCGCCACGTAATCTCTGCACGATCGCGTACGAAGACGACCGCACGGTACGGACCGACCCCGCGCCGCGCCTTCACGGCACCGGGTCAGGAAAGAACGAAAGTTTCCTTGTCCGTGGCGGTTTCGGCTCGACATACGGGCTGACCGCGCGAAGCGGTGTTCGTTGCCGGGCTTTGGTTCGTTGTCGCACCGCGTAATTGCCGAAAATGGCGATCCATCAGGGCAATCGGCTGCTGTCGCGGGGTCGACCCGCTAGCCTGACAGGGTGTCGGGGAACGAACACAACCAACAATCACAGACCGGTGCAGCGGACGAGCAAGTCTCGGTGCTGCTGATCGCTGATCCGGGCAAAGCCACGGCTCTGGCGCACCGGGTGGCACAGCGCCTGCCGGAACAACTGAGAAGCCGCGATGGTCGCAGGCGCCGATGGACGACGCATGTGCGCAGCGAACCCTATCTCTCGGACGAGCAGGCCGCCTTGTTCGAAGTGGTCGGCGCGGTCGAACCATCGTCCGAGCGCGAAGACCTCGTCATCTACCTCACCGACCTGCCTCGACGCGAGGACACTGTGCCGGTGGTCGCCGATGTCAGCGCCGACCACCTGTTCGCGCTCGTCTCCGTCGCAGCCGTGGGCGGAGTACGCATCGAGAGCCGGGTGGAGAACGCCGTCGAACTGGTGATCGCCCGCGCTCTGAACGAACCGAACCTCGCGCCGCCGAATGCGAGCAGACGACTTCCATCGGAGCAGATCGACGGCGGCACACGCTACTTCGCGCCCTCGGGGCTACGACGGCTGCGTCTGCTGTCGGGAATGGTCCGGGCGAATCGCCCGTGGCGGTTGGTCACCGGGTTGTCGAAGGTACTCGTCGGCGCGTTCGCCACCGGCGCGTTCGCACTGGCCACCAGCACGATCTGGTTGTTCGCCGACACCATGGGTCCTTGGCGGATGAGCGCGGCAACCGTGCTGTCGATCGCAGCGATGGTTCTGTGGCTTGTCCTCGACCACGAATTGTGGGAGCGACCCAAAGCGCCCCAAGAGCGACAACGATCCGTGCTGTACAACGCCGCGACCGTGGTGACCCTGCTCATCGGCGTCGCAATCTTGCATGTGGCCTTGTTCTGCCTACTGCTCTTCACCGCCAGTGTCACCCTTCCCCCACACTTGCTGTCCAACACTGTGGGGCACGCGGTGAACTTCTCCGACTATCTCACCCTCGCCTGGCTACTGGCATCGATCGCCACCATCGGAGGGGCGCTCGGCTCAGGCCTCGAAGACGATGACGCCGTCACGGATGCGGCTTACGGGATCCGGCAACGGCAGCGCCTGGAGAAGACGCGGGAACAATCATTCGAGCACGAGCAGGAATGACTCCCGAAGACAACGCGCGTCGTTCGCCCGCAACCATTTCGCGTCGAATTGCAACTCGCCCCACCGCGGTCTCTCGCGATCACACCGGCTGGTAACCAGACTTGCGTACCATCGGCGTGATGACACAGTCAGTGGCGGGCTTCGACGACCGACTGAACCAATTACTTGCCGAACAGGCCGACCGAGCGGGTGAAAGCGTCGACACGTTCATCCGCCGTTCGGTGGTGACACGACTGGTCGAAGCACTGAAGGCCGACGAGAATTCCGACGTCGGGCAGCTGCTGCGCCACCTCCAAGCCCACTACGACAGCAGTGCGGATGAGCCCGTTCCCACGCCGCCGGCTGGCACCGCGCTCTCCGATCCCGAACGACTACGGGCCGTCGAGGCGACCGGATTGCTCGACACCGACGTCGACGCACGATACGACCGGCTCGCCGCGATGGCGTCGGAGGCGTTGTCGGTGCCCGGGGCTGCGATCTCCCTGTTGACCGACGAACGTCAATTCTTCAAGAGCGCACTCGGGCTGCCGTCGGAATTGAACGGTGCACGCGAGATTCCACTCGAACTATCGATGTGCAGATACGTCGTCGACGCCGGCGACACAGTCGTCGTGGAAGACGCTCGGCTCGTCGACGCATACAAAGACCACGCCGCAGTCACCGGCGAGCTGATGGTGTCCTACCTCGGCATCCCGTTGGCCGACGATGACGGACATGCCGTCGGAACGCTCTGCGTCTGGGACCGCCAGCCCCGTCAGTGGACCACCGGGCACGTCCAACTCCTGCAGGATCTTTCGTGGATCGTGCGTGAACGCATCTTCGAATAAGGCATTCACTACCGTCGGTAGCGCACAGCCGATCACCTCACCTGGCCCCCGGCTGAAACACAGCGCGGACGCAACCATCGGTCTTACCCTTGAACATTCGGTAACCCTTCGGGCCCTGATCCAGGGGCATGATGTGGGTGGCAAGGTGCTCGGTGTGTAGTTCGCCGTCGGCGATATGCTGCAGAATTGCCGGGATGTACCGGTGACCATGCTGCTGCGCCCCCCGCAGGGTCATTCCCTTGTTCATGACGGCGCCAAGTGGAAACTTGTCGACGACGCCGCCGAACACTCCCAGGACGAACAAGCTCCCGCCCTTCCGGCATGCGTAGATCGCCTCCCGGACTGCAGTGGGGCGGTCTGTCTGCAGTCTCAGTTGCTGCTTGACCTGGTCGTAGAGATACGCCGGCCCAGTGCTGTGAGCCTCCATTCCGACTGCCTCGATCACCACGTCCGGGCCACGGCCACCGGTGCGTTCCTTCAGCTCCACCACGACGTTGTCGTCGGTGTAGTTCAACGTCTCGGCGCCGATGTATCGCCCGACCTGATCGAGTCGTTCGGGGAGACGGTCGATGACGATGACCTGTTCGGCGCCCATGAGCATCGCGCCACGCGCGGCCATTTGCCCGACACCGCCTGCACCCCACACCGCGACGGTGTCGCCGGGGGTGATGCCGGCCCCGTCGGCTCCGGTCCAACCGGTGGGAGCTGCGTCGGAGGCGAACAGCGCCGCCAGGTCCGAGACGCCGTCCGGCACAGCGAACGCGCCTTGGTCGGCGTAGGGCACCCGAATGTACTCGGCGTGGCTGCCTGCGTACCCGCCGAGCATGTGACTGTAGGCAAAGCAGCCACCGATCGCCGATCCCCACATTCCTTCCGTGAGCGCGGGGTGAGGGTTTCCGTTGTCGCACAACGAGAACATCTCGTGCCGGCAGTACCAGCATCGGCCGCAGGCAATGAACGAGCACACCACAACGCGGTCACCGATCTGGTGGTTGCGGACCGCCGAGCCTACCTCGACGACCTCGCCCATGAACTCGTGACCGAGTACGTCCCCGGCCCGCATACCCGGGATGTAGCCACCGAGCAGATGCAGATCGGATCCGCAGGTCGTCGACAACGTGACTTTCAGGATGACGTCTCTATCGTTGAGAATTTCGGGGTCGTCGACAGTCTCCACCGAGGTCTCGTCGACGCCGGTCCAGCACAGCGCTTTCACAACACTCCCTCCCCACCCGAGCGCCGGGTCGCGAGTTCCACGAGCTTGCCGGTCGGGGTGGCGGTGCGGGTGCAATGGGGGGTCGGATCGACCCGCAGCACTTCACCGACTTCGATCAGTTGTTTCGCTTCGCGCAGCGCCGCCCGGACCTGTTGGCGTGGGTCGTCACCCGACACCCGCGCCGCGACCGAGCCGAGGCCGCTGGGCTCGGGCTGACGCAGCCGGGCGGCTAGTTCGGTGCCCTTCCCACCCGCGGCTTCGCGGACCTGCACCTCGATACGATCGCCGAGCGCTGCGAGTGGTTGGGGCAGTACGCCGTTCGGCATGACCTCGTCCGGGCTCCTGTCGATCGTCACGCTGCGCCACCGCGAACGCGGCTCGCCGTCCCCGACGTCGGTGGTTTCACCACCGAGCCGGCGTTGCAGTTGTCCGACAAGTTGACTGGCTGCACCCAACCCGGCCTGCGCCGCCTTGCTCACTACGTTGCTCATGAGCTGACCGGCTGTGTGGAGTGCCCGAACAGTTCAACGGCTGCGTCACAGAAGGCCGGGAGATCATCGGGCGAGCGACTGGTGAGGAGGTTCCCGTCGCGTACCACCTCTTCGTCCACGACGCGTGCGCCGGCATTGCGCAAGTCGGTTCGGATGCTCGGGAACGAGGTCAACGTGCGGCCTTC
The DNA here is from genome assembly GCF_003336925.1 of Rhodococcus sp. Eu-32. Taxonomy (NCBI): domain Bacteria; kingdom Bacillati; phylum Actinomycetota; class Actinomycetes; order Mycobacteriales; family Nocardiaceae; genus Rhodococcus; species Rhodococcus sp. Eu-32. The sequence goes on from NZ_QGNK01000029.1 coordinate 20,500, forward strand.
CACGACACCGGCTTCGATCAATGTCCACGGTCCGTGGCAGATCGCGGCAATTGGTTTGCCCGTGGCCGCGAACCCGCGCACGAAGCCCACTGCGTCTGGGTCGGCTCGCAACTGGTCCGGGTTCACAGTGCCTCCGGGCAGCAGCAGGGCGTCATAGTCCTCCACCGAAGCCGACGCGATCAGAGCGTCGACCGTAAATGTGCCGGCTGCGTCGAGATCGTGGTCACGCGCCTGAATTTCGCCGTCGTGCAGGGACAGCAGCACGGTCGCGGCGCCGGCATCCTGCAGAGCCTGTCTCGGTTGTTCCAACTCCACGCGCTCGACGCCGTCGGCCGCCAATATTGCGATCCGCTTGCCGCGCAACTCTTCTGCCATGTTGTGTTCCGTTCTGTGAGGTGGTCGTGGACTGTCCGGGTGGGCCGCCCCTATCCCTGCCCGTAGGCGTGACGTAGCTGAGGTTCAGCGTGTCTCCTCCGCTCGGTGCTTACGATGAGACCCGTCGGGGTGCAGCACGACCTTGGTCCACCCGTCGTCCCGGGCGTCGAAGTGCTGATATGCCTCCGGCCCCTGGTCCAGGGGTAGATCGTGCGAGACGATCCACGATGGCTTGGCTTTGTCACCGGCGATCAGGTCGCGTAGTCGCCGGTTGTACTTCTTCACCGGACACTGCCCGCTGCCGATGGTCTGGCCCTTGAACCAGTGCAGGCCGTAGTCGAAAGCCACCTCGCCCCGCTTGGCCAAGTCGTCCGGACCGCCGGGGTCCTGCGGTACGTACACGCCGACTGCGCCGATACCCCCGGTGAAGCGAACCGACTTCACCAGATCGTTGAGCGTCATGTTCGGATGTTCGGTGCCCTGCGGGTCGTGCGCCTGGTACCCGACACACTCGCACCCGCGGTCTGCACCCAGACCCATGGTCTGGTCCAGCACGAACTCGACCGGGTCGACCTTCGAGTCGTCCACGGGGAGGGCACCGATTTCCTCGGCGAGCCTCAACCGGTCCGCGTGGCGGTCCACCACCATCACCTTCCCGGCGCCCTTGATCGTCGCTGACAGGGCCGCCATGAGTCCCACCGGGCCGGCACCGTAGATGACGACGGAATCCCCAGGAACCACCCCTGCTATTTCGGTGGCGTGATACCCGGTCGGGAAGATGTCCGCCAGCATCACGTAGTCGTTTTCCTTGTCGGTGGAGTCCTCACCCAACCGCAGGCAGTTGTGATCGCCGTAGGGCACCCGCAGCAACTCTGCTTGCCCGCCCTGCCAAGGACCCATGTCGGCGAAGCCGTACGCCGCACCGGCCATCTGCGGTTCGGGCTGTGTGGTCAGACAGTAATTCGTGAAACCTCGCTCGCAGTTCTTGCAGAACCCGCAGGACACGTTGAACGGGAGAACGACCCGCTCACCGACCTTGACCTTGTCGACACCGTTACCCACCTCGACGACTTCCCCGAGGTTTTCGTGGCCGAACCAGCGGCCGACCTCGAAATCGGTCCTGCCCTCGTACATGTGCAGGTCCGACCCACAGATATTCGTTGCGGTGATCCGCACCAGTACATCTGTGGGCCGTTCGATCTCCGCGTCCGGCACATCTTCGACGCTGACCCGGCGCGGCCCCTCGTAAACGAGAGCTTTCACGTCAAACCTCCTCAAATAGGTTGTGCAATAGCAGAATTCGACCTGTCCGCGCGGGTTTCACTTCGCGACACACAGTGCGAGCGAGGCCACGCAGAACCCACTTTTCCAGTGCTGATCGGCCACCACCAGGACGCAGTTCCTTCTATGCGTCAGCCAGGGTCTAACGTTGCTGGCATGGAGCTCCGCCAGCTCCGGTACTTCGTTGCCGTGGCCGAGGAACGGCACTTCGGGCGAGCCGCCCGAAGGCTGCGCATCGCTGCACCGTCGCTGTCTCAACAGATTCAGGCCTTGGAACGAGACCTGCACGTCACCCTGCTCGAACGCAGCCCGCGCAAGGTGGTCCTCACCCCTGCCGGGGAGGTGCTACTCGAGCACGCCCACGTCCTCCTGGCGAGGGCCGAACGTGCCCGCAACGAGGTTCGCTGCGCCGACGGCCGCCATCGGCACCTCGCCCTGCGCATCGCGCCGGCCATGGAGCACGTCCTGGACGAGCCCCTGCGTCACCTGTCCGGGCAAGCCTCCGGCCTGCAAGTCTCCATTGCAACCAGCACCGACAGCGACGCGATCCTCGCGGTTCGAGAGGACCGCATCGACGCCGCCATCGTCTGGATCCGCGCCACGCACAACCTGGACCTCGCGAGCACCGTCCTGCGCCAAGTACCTATCCATCTGGCCGTTTCGGCCGGACACCGACTCGCAACACGGGAAGTGATTCCGGTCGCCGAACTTGCCGCCGAGACCATCGTGATGTTTCCCCGCGACCTGTTCCTCGGCATCTGGGACCACATGGTCGGCCATCTACTGCCCTCAGGCCTGTCCCGCCACGATCAGGTGGTCACCCAGCCTGACCTCATCAACGCTCCGGAAGCCGTTCTGCGCTCCGTCGCCTCGGGGCACGGAGTCGCTCCGGTCGCCCCGGCCATGACCGAGCACGTTCCCGTGTCCGGGATAGTCGTCCGTCCTCTCACTCCTCCCTTGCTGGCCCCCGTCGAACTGATCTGGCGCGAACCCGCCCACCCCGCACTCGACACTGTCATCGACCGACTCGCCGATACCGGGTCATAAGGATCCGCATGGATCCAGGATTGCGGTTCCAAGTAACTCGTCGCAGGATTTGGTGACTTCGCGATCCGCTCCCTCGCTTTGCGGGTAGTGGCACGCGCGCTGCCCTGATCGATAGTCGAGGGAAAAAGAGCAGGGGCGGGGCCGAAAGACCCCGCCCCTAGTCATTTTCGTAGCGGGTCAGCGCGCAGCGCCCGCAATCTTCGGCGCCACCCGCAGCGCGTTGGCTGCGATAGTCAACGCCGGATTCAGTGCCGCCGACGACGGGAAGAACGACCCGTCGACCATCCACAAGTTGTCCACGTCGTGGCTACGGCAATCCGCGTTCAGCACGCTGGTCGCCGAATCATGTCCTGCGACAGCCGTTCCGCACATGTGCGAGTTGGTCTCGATACCCATGCGCTGCGTGAGCACGATCGGGTAGCCCGACTTGCGCACCGCCTTGGTGACCCGCCTGACGAGTTCTGTGTGCGAATCGACGTTGTTCGGACGCCAGCGCACGAGGATCTTGTCGCCGGAGACCGTGACCTGATTGTCCAGTCGGGGAAGGTCTTCGGTGGTCAGGTAGATGTCCAGGCTGCGATCGGTCGCCATCTTCAGGCCCCACATCGGAGCCCATGGCCGTTGATTCTTGATCATCGCCGCCTGCAGCTTGCCGAGCATCTGCAAGTTCCCGAGCGGGTACTCGTTCGTGGGTCCTGCTGTGTACCAGTCGTTCAAACCCAGGGTTTTCTGCCACGCCGTCTTGTTTCGACGACGCGGATCGATCGCGACGAAGAAGGTGCTGTTGTGCACCATGTAGTTCCTGCCGAGCAGTCCGGAGGAATTTCCGAGACCGTTCGCGTGCTGCTCGTTGGCCGAACGAAGCAGCAGCGCAGCGGTGTTCACCGCTCCTGCCGAGACGACGAACTGCTTGGCTTCGATTCGAATCTTCTTACCGTGCAGCTCGGCTTCCGCTGCCACGACGGTGCGGCCGTCGGCTGACGTCAGGAGCTTCATGATCTTGGCTTCGATCAGCAGCCGTACGTTCCTCGACCCGAGTGCCGGTCGCAAAACCCGGTTTTCGGCCTCGCTCTTGACGTCCGATTCCGACGGGCAGCCGTCCGACGCGGTGGACGCGCGACGCTGCGCCTCGGTGTCGAGGTTCATTCCGTTCGGGGTGTGGAACGGATGCAAGCCCTGCTTCTTCAGCGAATCCGAGAAGCGTTCGATGGTCGGTTCGTGCGCGAGCGGTCCATGCGGGTACGGCTCGGAGTGCGTCGGTTCCGTCGGATCCTCGTCGGTACTGCCGTGTACCTGGAACAGCTTCTCGGCTTCGGTGTAGAACGGCTCGAGCTCGTCGTAGCTGAACGGCCAAGCAGGCGAGGTGCCGTCGCGGTGGATGATCTCCCCGAAATCCTCGCGGCGGAACCGAGGAAGGCTGGCACCGTAGAACTTGGTGTTGCCGCCGACCCAGTAGTACGTACCCGGGCTGAACGGCTCGCCCGTTCGAGCGTCGAACCACGGTTCTGCTGTCTTGTAGCGGCCGTGGATGTGCATTTCTTCGGGCATCGAGTTCTCTGGCTCGCGCGGCAGAAACTTGCCGCGTTCGACGACGAGAACGTCCAGTCCCGAATCACGCAGGGCGTATGCCAGCGTGGATCCACCCATCCCGGAACCGATTACGACGACGTCTGCTGTCAGCGTCTGGCTGCTGGATGCATCGACGACAGCTCCGTTGCGCAGTGGGGCGTAGGCGTCGATGGGTCGTGAAGTAAGTGTCATGGTGCTATCAGCCTTTTGTGTATCAGTGCCGGGCCGCGTACTGCAGACCCTGCTTCGTCAACCGCCGAACATCGGGGTCGTCCAGGTTGCTCGGATCGTGACCGACGGAGTGATAGAACACGCGACCTTTACCCCAATCACGTACCCACGCAACGGGACTGGTCAGTCCGTTCAGCCACGGCAGGTGCTCGCCGGTAAATACCGTTTCGGCGAGAACATGATTGTTGGGGTCGACGTGCATGTAGTACTGCTCCGACGCTACCTGGAAATCGGATACGCCTGCCGTGACGGAGTGTTCGCGATCGGTGATCGTGACCGTGTACGGCTGGGGATAAGCCTCGCCCGCCGGATGTTCGATGAAGCTTCCGCCGAGCAGGAAGTGGTACTTCAGGCTGGCCCGGAAGGCGGCTGCAGCACCGTGCCATGCCGCGACTCCGGTTCCCGCCTCGACCGCCTCGAGCAAGCTGTCTTCCTGTGCGTCGCTGAGATCCTCTGTCGTGAGCGCGTTGTTCCATCCGAGGACGATCAGGTCGTAGCCCGTCAGGTCACCGTCGAGGCGGAAGATGTCCTGCGTCTCCTCGACGTCGTAGTGCAGCTCCTGGAACACACCCCGAGCCCAATCGGCGATTTCGTAGGGGTAGTGGCCGGGCCAGCCACCGTACAGGTAGAGAACCTTGGTCATCGGAACACCTTTCATTGAGGTATGCAGCGACAGGTCAGTTCGACGTGGCCGTCTCGACGGCCGCCGCTTCGCGTCGACGGTATTTCGGCGCGGTCTTCATCAGCACTGGCCCGAAAATCGCGATAAGAACCAGAAGGATGGCCGGGAGCATGGGTACGAACCCGATTCCGAATTTCTCGACGATCACCGTGATCGCCGCCGGCCCGGCGAGCATGCCGCCGTAGCCCAGGGCATTCACAAGTCCAATGTTGCGGCCAGCGTTCGCGGGATCCCGTCGACCTGCGGACGACAGCATAAGCGGAGCCATGCACGCGAGTCCGAGCCCCATCATGCCGAAGCCGACCAGGGCGATAGTCGCGTTGCCCGCCGACATCGCCGTCAGTGCTCCCGCCGCGCCGAGGACGCCACTGCCCGCGAGCATCGTGCGTGAGCCGATGACCTCGGCGAGACGGTCGCCGAACAGCCGACCGACGAACTGCGCGCCGGAGTAAACAGTGACGGCCGCAGCTGCGGTTGCCACGGTGGTGCCTACGTGGCGAACGACGAATTCCTGACCCCAGTCGAGGATTGCGCCTTCGGACAGCTGAGAGCCGAGAAGCAGAACGCCGAAACCGATCATGATGAGTAGGGTCGCAGTCGCCTTGGAGGGTCCAGTCGATTCCCTGTCGATCGACTCGTCGGCCTTCACCTCGGCGTCCGCCGGCAGCAGCTCGCTTTGAGCGAGCATCCACTTGCCGAAGGCAAGGCCGAGCAGCGACATGATCACGCCCGTGGAGATGTACAGAACTGCAGGGCTGTCGACGAAGTGTCGGGCCAGCGCACTGCCGACCAGGCCGAGAAAGAAACCGCCAGCTGGGTACGCAGCGTGGAACGCCGACATGATGGGGCGACCGTAGTAACGCTCGACCTGGACGCCGTGGGCATTGATTGCGGTGTCACCGGCTCCACGTAAAAGCCCGATGATGGCACCGAAAACCATTGCTGCACCGAGGCCACCGAGGAAGGCCAGCGGGATATAGACCAACGGATAGAGGACGAGAGTGAAGGTCGTCGTGTTTCTCGGTCCGAACCGGTCGATGAATGGGCCGATGGCATAACATCCCACTGTCGCGCCGATACCGATCGACAGCGCAAGCAATCCGAAATTGCTGTCGCCGCCCTCTCCACTCCAACCCAGGTGCTCACGCAGGGGTGAGGTCGACGTCGACCACACCAAGATCATGGCGCCGAGCTGGAAAAAGCCGAAGAACGTTGCCAAGCGCGCCTTCCTCAGGCGCGTCAGCTGAAATTTGGACCCGGAGTCCGGTGATGCAACTGTCATGTCGTTCCTTTGACTGGCCCACGACGGGCTCGTTGACGATGCGCACTGAGCGAAGAAGACTCTTCGAGTGGTGCTCCGCACCGTCCGATTCCTCGCTTTATGCTGCAGATCACGCTACAAATCCCGAGGCCGTCGTAAACAGTCACAATGTGTGCCCGATTCCGCAGATTCCGACACACTCTGGGAAGGTGTGGTGAACCTGAAGTAACCATCCTGAGCCGGTGACTCAGTGTCGGAACCTCGAGCGCGGGTCGCTCTCGAGCAGGTCAAGCCCCTTGACGGCCAAGAGCAATCGCTGGCGGGTCGCAGGTTCGTCCAGGGATCGTCGGAGAAGCGTGGACAGACGGTCGAGCCGGTTGTACAGGGTGCGCCGTTGGATGAACAGCTTGGCGGCCGCATCGCTCTTCCTGCCGTCGCAGTCCAGAAATGCACGCAATGTCGGCATCAGTGGATTCGCGGTCGACGCGTCCCACGTCAAGATCGGCCCGAGCTCGTCCCGGACGAAGTTCGCCAACTCTGGGCCTTGGCCCAGCGCGACGAGAATGCGTTCGACGCCCAGCTCGTCGAATCTGAGGACCGGGTAGTTGGCGAGAGATCGGGCGACGGTCGCAGCGCTCTGCGCCTGCGTGAGGGCAACCGAGATGTCATCGACCTTCACAGGGCGGCTGATGCCACCACCCGCCGACGCTTCCGCCAGCGCAGATCGCACTTCGGTGCTGTTCAGGGCTTGCTCGGGAATGACGACGAGCGTGTAATCGCCGAGGTGCGCAGAGATGTACGGCAACGTCGGCCGCCCCTCCCCCGGTGCTCGTCCGTCGTTGTTGATCACGAGTACGACGACGTTGTCACCGGAAAGTCTGTAACCAATCTGACGTGCTCGTTCCGCGAACGCGGCGCCCGTGAGGTCGCCCAGCATGAGTCGCGTGATCAGAGCGGTACTGCGTTGATCGTCCCTCGCCTCCTTGGTGCGGTCAGTGAGCAATGACGCGGCTACGGTTCCAGCCGCGCGTTCGACGGCGAATCGATCGATCTCCCCGAACGGTGCCCCACCGTCGGACAGCAGGTGGATCCATCCCCACTGCTGCCCCCGCATCGTCACGGTCCGTCGAATACACGATTCATCGTCGTCGTGATGGGTCTCGCGCGAGTGCACGGCCCAGTTGTCGACAATGTGGTTCGCCGCAGCCGACTTCCCTACATAGGCCATGACCTGGTGAACGATGTTCTCCAGCACTACTGAGCACCCGGTCACTTTGGCGAGTTCGCGGGCGATACCGAGATGGTCGGCACCCTGGATGAGCAATTCCGAGAACGATGCCTCGATCTCGCGTTCACGGGTGAGAATGTGGACGCGAATTTGGGTGAGAACCTCGTGCACCTTGGCCGACACCTGTGCGAACGGGATCTCCCGTGAAAGGGCGACCAGCGGAAGGTCGACTTTCGACGCCTCGTCGATCGCGGCTTTCGGCACCGCGTCGAAAATGCGGCCGGATTCCTCGACGACCAGCGCCGCGGCGCCCGCCGCGGCAATTTCCCGTATGTACCTGCGTTGAGATTCTTCGGTCCACCCCAGCCCGGTTCCGGCGGTGAGCAGCAACTCACCGCCGGACAAGTACTGCGCGATATCGGCCAATTCCGACGCGTGCACCCAGCGAACCTCACGGCTGAGATGGTCTTCGCCAGTGACGACCCTAGCGCCTGAGCCCTCGAAGGGCTCCAACTCCAGCACAGACGCAACCGTCAGGATCATGATCCGACCCTAATGAACCACGTGCGCCCCGCGAACCAGCACGTCAGGTCGTGTGGCCGGGACAACGGGCACCGAGGGCAGCCCACGCACCAGGTTCGCGGGCGACAGTACGAAATCGAGCTGTTCGGCCGTCATCAGGCCTTTTTCGAGAACAAGGGAAGAAACCGTTCGCCCGGTCGAAAGAGCCTCGGCGGCAACGTCGGTGGCCGCTCGATAGCCGATGTGGGGGTTCAGCGCAGTCACCACTCCGATGGACGATTCGACCATGTCTCGAAGCCGTTCGGTGTTCGCCTCGATTCCACTGATGCACCGCGTCGCGAGAATCGCGCATGAGCGTTCGAGCAGTTCGATCGATTCGAACAGGCAGTGCGCGATGACGGGTTCGAAGGCGTTGAGCTGCAACTGTCCGCCCTCGGCCGCCATCGTGACGGTCGTGTCGTTGCCGACCACACGAAAGGCAACTTGGTTGACCATTTCGGGAATGACCGGGTTGACCTTGCCGGGCATGATGGACGAACCAGCCTGCACGCTGGGCAACTTGATCTCGCCGAAACCTGCGCGCGGACCGGAGGACAGCAGCCTGAGGTCGTTGCATATCTTCGACATCTTGACGGCGGTACGCTTCAGAACGCCCGAAAGCTGTACGAAGACACCGACATCCTGCGTCGCCTCGACGAGGTCGGACGCAGTGACGACGTCGAAACCGCTGATTTCACGCAGATTCGTCGTCACGAGTTCGGCGTAGAGCGGGTGTGCGTTCAGCCCGGTTCCGATGGCCGTACCACCCAGATTGATCTCGGAGATCAACGAAGCGGACTCCGTCAGCCGATCCATGTCTTCCCGCAACATCGACGCCCACGCCCCGAACTCCTGTCCCAACGTCATCGGGACGGCGTCCTGGAGCTGCGTTCGACCCATCTTGAGAACGCCGCCGAACTCGACCGACTTGTCGAACAACGTGGACACGAGTTCGCCGAGCGTGGCGCGCAACCCCGCCATCGCTGCCTGCAGTCCGAGCTTGACCGCCGTTGGGTAGACGTCGTTGGTACTCTGCCCGAGGTTGACGTGATCGATCGGGTGGACCCGATCATATTGTCCCCGAGGCCGTTTCAGCATCTCGAGCGACCGATTCGCGATTACCTCGTTTGCATTCATGTTTGTCGAGGTGCCTGCACCGCCCTGCAGAACGTCCACGACGAATTGATCGTGAAACGCACCGTCCCGAATCTCGGTGCACGCACGATCGATGACGTCGGCGACGTCGGGCGGCAGCAGATCGAGCTTCCGGTTCGCCCGGGCTGCAGCCTGTTTGACTGCAGCCAGGGCTCGGACGAGTTCGGGATGAACCGAGATCGGTACACCCGTGATCGGGAAGTTCTCGATGGCCCGGCCGGTGTGCACTCCGTACAGCACATCCGCCGGAACCTCGCGGTCACCGAGCAGATCGTGTTCGACGCGTGTGGTCACTTGCTTGCGGTGACACCGGGGATTTCGCCCCAGGCCAGCTCGGCTCCACCGAACTTCGCAGCACGCAGGTCGCCACTGCGGGCGTGACCCTCGAACTTCTCGAGACGCGACAGGCGCGCAGCGACCTCACCGATCCGAGCACTTGCTGCCGGGTCGCGCACTTCCTGGTAGGTCAGCGTCTTCAGGAACTTACCGACCCACAGACCACCGGTGTATCGAGCGGCACCGAGCGTCGGGAGCACGTGGTTGGTACCGATTACCTTGTCGCCATAGGGAACACAGGTTCCTTCACCGAGGAACAGTGCGCCGTAGTTGCGCATCGCGTCGAGCGCGCGACGCGGCTCCTCGGTCAGGATCTGCACGTGCTCGGACGCGAACTTGTCCGCGAGGGCGTATGCCTCGTCGAGCGTGTCGGTGACGTGCACCTGACCGTGGTCACGCCACGCAGGTCCGGCAATCGCGTTGGTCTGCAGTCCGGGGAGCAGGTCCTCGATGTGCTGCAGCGTCGCACGGCCGACGGCCTCGGAGTTCGTGATCAGGACACAGGGAGAGTCGGGGCCGTGCTCGGCCTGGCTGAGCAGGTCGACGGCAACGGTGAACGGATCAGCGGACTCGTCGGCCACGATGAGGGTCTCGGTCGGGCCTGCGAACAGGTCGATGCCGACCTCACCGAACAGCTGACGCTTGGCCTCGGCCACGAAGGCGTTGCCGGGGCCGGTCAGGATGTCGACCGCGCCGATGGTCTCGGTACCGAGAGCGAGTGCTGCGATGGCCTGCACGCCACCCATCACATAAATCTCGTCGGCGCCGGCGAGGTGCATCGCCGCGACGCTGATGGGCGGCGGGGTGCCCTCGTTCGGAGGGGTCGTCGCGGCGACGCGCTCGACGCCTGCAACCTTGGCGGTCAGCACCGTCATGTGAGCGGATGCCGTCAGCGGATAGCGGCCACCGGGCACGTACGCGCCGGAAGCGTTGACTGGGACGTTGCGCTGTCCGAGGAACACGCCGGGAATGGTCTCGACCTCGAAGTCATGGATCGATTCACGTTGATGCCGTGCGAAGCCGCCGATCTGCTTCTGCGCGAAGCGGATGTCGTCGAGCACGGTCTCCGGAACGGACGAGACGATCTTGGCGACCTCGTCGTCGGACAGCTTGAACGACTCGGGCGACCACTTGTCGAACTTCTCGGAGTACTTGCGTACTGCATCGTCGCCGTTCGCGCGGATGTCCGCGATGACATTTGCGACGGTGTCGACGACGGCGGGGTTGCTGGTGCGGCCTGCGGGCTCCCCCGTGGCTGCCTTGAGTACGAACGACATCAGGTGTCTCCTTGTGCGTGACGGTCTACCCGGACGCAGCGATCTACCTGCGGGGATCGACCAGCGCCCCCTGCGGCGCCGATAGTCCGGAAGTACTTATCAGGGTGCCAAGGCCGCATCGGCCTGACATAGATACAGGTTGGGAAGTGTTGTGCTGGATCGCGCTACACGCTGTGCAGTCGCCGGGCAGTGTTCGATCGCGCGTTCACTCGCCCAGCCATGTACGCCGACGGCACACCCCACGAATCGACTCCACTTCGTGGGCAGCGATCTTCGTCGGCAACACGTCGTCGCCCAGCAGAGCGGCGACGCGGCGGTAGAACTCCACCACGCTCAATCCGAATTCGACGCGAATATCCTCGCCGGATCCGCCGCCGTATGGGTGCCACCGTTTCGCGAACGCGAGCATCCTGGCGTCGTCGGACAAATCGGCACCCGGATGGGCGGCGTACGAGCGGCGTCGATGCGGCAGTACGTTGTGACGCATGGGTTTTCCAATCGATGCGGAGTTGATCTGGGTGGATGTGTGCATAATCGGGTGATGTCCGATGGCGTAAGCGGCCCGTTCGAAGAACCTGCCGGCGACTGGCGCACCGAATCAGCCTCATCGCTGCTCGCTCGGCTCCGCGCCCACGAGGGGACTCGTCGCCGGCCGATCGTCGTCGGTCTCGACGGCCGAAGCGGATCCGGAAAGTCGACGACCGCGACGCTGTTGGCGACGCACCACCGGTCGGCGACGGTGGTGCATACGGACGACGTCGCATGGAATCTGTCGTTCTTCGACTGGGCCGACCAGCTGATCGACGGAGTGCTGAAGCCGTTGCGCACGAACGGGAGTGGCATCTCGTGTCGGCCCGCCCCGTGGGACGAGCACGGCCGGGAAGGCGCCATTCGCGTCGCACCGACCACGACGATGGTGATCGTCGAAGGCGTCGGCGCCGGCCGCCGAGAGCTGACACCGTGGCTCGACGACGTGGTCTGGGTTCATTCCGACCTCGACGCAGCCCGAGAAGCAGCCCTGACCCGCGAAGGCAACACCACCGAGTCCTCGTCGTTCTGGGACGAATGGCAGACCGAGGAAATACCGTTTCTCGACGACCAACGCCCATGGGAGCGAGCGGCATTTATGATCGCAGGCACCGGAGTTACACAGGTGGCTGCGATCGAGCCCGATTCCTTCTTGGTGTCACCGCTTCGCTGACTCCTGCAGAAACGAATCAGGCCACCGCACGACGCTGGGCGGTGGCCTGACTCGAGCGAGAGATGGTCTTACTGGTGCTGCTGGTTCGCCCGCAGTTCGCGGTACTCGTCCTGGCGCTCGTCGGTGATCGTCGACAGCGGCGGGAAGTCGAGCCAACCGGGAACGAACGGGCTGGCGAGATCGCGGTCCGTCGGAATCTCCACGAGCACAGGCGCCTTCGCGTCGAACGCTTTCTGGAACGTGGACTCGAGATCCGCCGGGGAGTCGACGCGGAACGACTCCAAGCCGAACGACTTTCCGAGGTCCTTGAAGCTCGGGCTGTACGGAGTGCCGTCGGGACGGTTGAACTCGGTACCGATGATGCGGTCCGATGCGTTCTTCTGACCACCACGGATCGAGATGTATCCGGAGTTGTCCTGCACCACGAACACGACCGGAATGTCGTGCTGCACAGCAACACCGATCTCCTGGTTCGTCATCAGGAAGTCACCGTCACCGGTGATGCAGGCGACCTGACGCTCGGGAGCCGCTAGTTTGGCGCCGATGGCGGCCGGTACGGGCCAACCCATCGCCGAGAAGCCGCCGGTGGTGAGGTGGGTGCGCGGCTCGTAGACCGGGAAGGTCTGCTTGACTGCACCCTGCGTGTTTCCGGAACCTGCGAGGACGATGCCTTCACGATCCATCACGCGACGCAGCGCGCCGAGAGGCGTCTGCAGCGTGAACGGAAAGCGGTCGGTGTCGCGGCGAGAGGAAAGCTGCTCTTCCCAATCGCGCTTGCGCTCGGCGATTTCCGCGGCGTACTCGGAGCGATCCGGCGCCGAGGACGGGAGCATCGACACGATAGCGGCGACGGTCGGCTTGGCATCGGCGACGATGCCGACCTCGGCCGGGTAGATCTTGCCGATCTCGTGCGGGTCTATGTCGATGTGGATCAGCTTGGCCGGCGGGAACGAGAACGACTTGCCGCGCGTGTAGCTGGAGGCGGACCAGTCGGTGAAGCGACAACCGACAGAGACGACCACGTCGGCGTTCGCCGCGAGGTAGTTGCCGTGGATCGTGCCGGTCTGGCCGACGCTACCTGCGAACAGTTCGTGATCCTCGGGGAACGCGCTCTTGCCGTTCCACGTCGTGACGACGGGGATTCCCTGCGCCTCGGCGAGGGCAAGGACCTCGTCGGTCGCGTTGGCGCTGATCGCGCCACCACCGACGACGATGACCGGGCGCGACGCACCGGCGAGCAGCTTCGCTGCGCGAGAGACGGCCTCGGGGTCCGGGTACGGGACGCCGACGGGGAGGCGAGTCTCGAGGTCGTGGAAGTTGACATCGGCGGTCTCGTGGTGCAGGTCCCAGGGGATCTCGACATGAGCCGGACCGCGACGACCCGTCAACATCGCACTGAACGCGCGGTGCAGGATGAAGGGCAGGTCCTCGATGCTGTTGGCGACCCAGCTGCGCTTCGAGACGGCCTCGGCGACCTGCGGGAAGCCGTTGTCCTTCTGACGTTCGAGCTCCTGCAGCACACCGCGTCCGCGCATGTGGCGCGGCGGACCACCGGTGATCACGAGAACGCTGGTCGAGTCGCTGTATGCGGTGGCGAGGCCTAGCACGGTGTTCGAGGCGCCCGCACCGATCGAGGTGACTGCAGCCATGGGCTTGCCTGACACTCGGTAATAACCGTCGGCCAGGTGCACAGCACTCTGCTCGTGGTAGGTCTGAATGAACGGGATCTTCGACTCCTCGTCGAGGAACGCGTCCATCAGGCCCCAGATTCCATGTCCGGGAATGCCGGCAACGTACGGAACGCCGTACTGCTTCAGGATGCGAGCAATGACCTGCCCGCCGTTGAGCGTAGGCATCTTCAAACCCCTTTCGGGTTGCACTAGGAAAGACCACGTAGCCACATGGTGCAGTGATGACTTCGTAACCCAGTGTGCCAAGTCTCAGTAGCTCGATCAGAGACCCAGAAGGTGCATATATCCGGGCACATCATGCCCATCTTGTGCATCCATCGGTCCAGTCTCGGCACACAGCTGCCGTCCCGGTACGTGCGATCGAACTTCGTCCTACGGCGGGATTCGTACCCGGCACTACGATGCGGCCGGGGCAATCACGTACTTTGTTTGGATGGACCGACGATGAGTAGCAATGAAGCCGTCGTCCTGCCGTCGCTTTCATCCGGCGAGTGCCCTTCGAACAAAAATTCCGCGACGCGGTTGCGATCCGAGCGGCGACCGCTGAGGCCACGGATTGGAGCTTCGGAGCGAAACCCAGGCGAACTCGCGCTTCCAGTAGACGGTCCGGAACTGCCCTAAACTCTCGGCGCCCGTCGACCCCTGAATACCTCGTTGCAGCCGTTTTGGTGACCTCGCGATCCGCTGCTTCGCAGGGGGGCAACGGTCAACAAAGCGCATGATTTCATCCAGTTGCACCGAGTTGTGTCAGCCTCGTGTCATGGAGTTGCCGCAAACGGCAGTCTTGCAGTCTGCAAACACGCACTGACCTCCAATAACACCCAGGATGACCGAAACGATGTGTCAACCAATCAACGGTCTTCGGATCCGCTGCGCCACAGGTCTTTCAAACCGCCACGGTTCAACACTGTCAGCGCCACCCGTCGAAAACCAGTGCGTGGACTGATTTTTCGAGTCCATATGGACTTCAGTGCCCCCAGTCGGAACCGAACCGACACTGTGCGGATTTTAAGTCCCTGGAAATGGATCCACCTGAACTTCAAAGGACTCGATATTTGTTTATTTACAACAGCTTTCGTACATCAACGTCCGAACCCATACATCTCCGAACGTACCGACTTGTGACACCCTCGTGACACCGAACTCGCCACACGTCGGCTGAGTCGAACCGCCCTGAACTACAACAGACTGCGGCGGAATTCGACGGACAAGTGATCGCACTGCCCAGGGGAGCGGCAGCGGATCCTGTGACACCGACACACGCCCTCATCGCCTTTCTTGTTCTGCCAGATCTCCCCATGCAGTGCAAGTCTCTACCACTGCCCCCCCTGCGAAAAACTGTTCGTCCCGTCGTTCCGGAAGCCATCATCGGTAACCTTCCGCCCTCTTCTCCGAACTCAACCGACGAATGAGCCGTAGCTTTCCTGTCGGCTCAGAACGACGCTGATCTCTTCCCGATGCTCACCCAATACTCTTCGGCCTCCGGCTCCTCGGTGAACGAAATGACTTCACCGACATTCCGACGCAATGCCTCGAGTACCTCGGCCGGATTCGCGTAGAAGAACTCACGCCGTTGATTGACCTGATTCACCCGCCGATCCGCAAACACCCGATGGAGTTCCGCTTCCACCGACACCGCGTCGTCCGCGAAGAACAGTGCGTGCAAATCGAATCGGAACGGCACCGATGCATCCCCGAGCTCACGTACCCGGTCCATCGGCTCCAACCTGCGTGTCATTCCGAACTTGACCATGTTGATCCCGAACGCCCCCATGTTCGAGATTACGTACACATGCCCCGCTCGAATATTCGCAGCCCGATACTCGACATCATCGAGCGCGCACTGCGCGTCAGCGAGCTTAACCCGCAACCGTTCCGCACCCGCGGTATCCCCGCGCGCTTGCGGTATTCGTCGGCAAACGCGTCCAGGGACGCGTAGTCGGCCGGAGCCTTCTCCACCAGGAAGAGGTCGAGCGTGGTTGTTGACTTCGCCTTCTGCGCGGCGAGCATCATGTACTCGGCAGACCCTGGTTCTTTCGTATCGAATCGGCCTCTACCGGCGAACCCATCGACGAGCAAGCAGCGGTTCGGAGACAGCTTGCTGGCAGTCATCGTGGCGAACTGGAGGACGTACTGGTCGAGGATTCCGTGCTTGTACACCGATTGCGGCTTGGGGTTATCCAACAACCCACCGTCGGTTCCAGTTGCCATAACTACTCCGTCAGTCCAGTTTGCCGCCGCGGTATTGGCTCCGATGGCGTGCTTGTGTATCCAGTCCCATTACCTACGCCGGAATGCCGACGCATTCTTTGCCATTCTATCGGTGCGGGTTGAAGTTCCCAGGAGGCGAGGTCAACCGGTTCAGTGCGCAGGGCCTACCGTGCCTCCGGAATCGAGGGCGGTCCATGCTCCGGCCGTGTAGGGAAATCAATTTCGAGCGGACGCTCAGCGTTTTCGAACTTTTTGTCTAACCGGTCGTAATTGACCAATCCCTCTTGATCTCTGTTCGTGACCGTCGTACCTCGACCCGCTTGGCGAGACGGACTCATCCTCATCGAGCAACACGCGTTGGTGGAATGTGTCTGCGCGAGCTCGAAGCCGATGTCTGCACCAGGTTTTCGACGAGGAGTTTTGCGGCGGTAGAAATCGACGGAGTCGAGACTGGCGTGTCCGGTCTGGCGGGCAATGGCGGCTCCGTCAGCTCCGTTCCGTGTGCCCTGGGTGACGAAGCCGGCGCGGAGCGAGTGACGGACCGAGTTTGGATAGCACTGAGGGGTCGTAACCGGCCGGCGCAGCGCCGAGGCGGATTGTTTGGTGAAGTGCACGACGGACAGCGCCGAGGTCGTCCTTCTAAGCGATGGCCCGGAAAGGTGGTGCCCGAGCCGCGGTACGGGGCACTCCCCCACCGCACACATGTGCGTGGAACGACTCCCGTTTGCGACGCAGTCGGATCACTTGAGGCCTGCCGCCTACATCAAAAGCGGTGACCACGTGCACCCAGCGAATGCACGTGCATGGTAGGCAGGTCCCGTGGGACTCGGCTTTCATCGCTCTCTGACTTCCGGGTCGGTCTCAGACTTCCGCAGCCGGATGTGGAGTCCGTCGTGCCGATGCGAGCTGACGTCCTCGCTCACCCTCTCATAGCTCGCTGCGCCGGTAGGCGCGCCAGCAAACCCGACAAGCAGAATGGCCGAGTCGCAGCGTTCAAAAACCTCGTCGGCTCAACGTCGGCATGACCGCAGATTTCCTCAGTGCGAACATCGAATGTTCGCCAGTGCACAGTGTCTTCCCGTGGCAATGCGGTACGCGAGTAAGCGCTGCCGACCGAACGAATTCTGGTGCTCCGAGCCCCCAGTGCTTCGAGCCCCTCAATCCGGATCCGACGCGAATGAATCCACCTGTGAACGACCGCGCGCCGATACCGGTGACTGCGCGCCCGATATCCACAGGCGCAGCCGCGGCGGACGACAAACCGGATGTACGACAACCTTTCGTCGGCATGGACCCCGTCGACAGGATCACTCCGCTCTAGACGTCCGGGCTGTGAGCGCAGTGCCCGGTGGCTCGGCGACTGACTGTCGAACACGACGTCGTCGATTGTCGACGTACACGTTCTGCGGCGAATCGACAGTGTGGTGCTGCGGTCGATTCGACCGGTTTTCTCGCTGCAACCACTGCTGCGGTGGGGCCGGTGAATTAAGGTGGGTGTTGCAGTGACTGCGCCGCGACCGTCGGGGGCCGAGGGGACACGTCGATGACCGATCGAATAGAGGCAGATTCGCGTGCTGTGCACCGGTCGATTGCCGAGTTGGCGCGCACGATGCACAACGCCACTGGCGACAGTCCCGTGTTGAGCCCCGACCAGGTGCTGCAGGACGCGACTTTCGGTGCTGTGCAGTTCGTTCCCGCTGTCGATCATGCCGGAGTGACGTTGATTCGTCGCCGCGGCGGGCACCGGACCGTTCGATCGGCCGCGGCCACAGGTGATATCCCCAAGCTGCTCGACGCTTTGCAAGAAGAACTCGACGATGGTCCGTGTCTGCGGTCGGCCCGTGAACACGACACCGTGCGTGTCACCGACTTCGGACACGAGAAACGCTGGCCCTCGTTCGCTCGTGCGGTCGTGGACCGCACCCCCGTGCGGTCGAGCCTGTCGATCCGGCTCTACACCGATCACGACGAACTCGGCGCCTTGAACGTGTATTCGGAGCGCGTCGATGGCTTCGGCGACGACGCCGCCGACCAGTTGTTCGCGCTCGCAGCCCACACTGCAGTCGCATTGTCCAGCGCCCGGCGCAGCGAGCAATTCCATTCCGCTCTGGCCTCGCGAGATCTGATCGGGCAAGCCAAGGGCATGATCATGGAGCGCTACAACATCGGATCCACCCAAGCGTTCACGCTCCTGAGCAAGCTGTCCCAAGATTCCAACACACCCGTCACACACCTCGCCCGGCAACTGATCGACGCCCAGCATCCCGACGCGTAAGGCCGGTCACCCGGCAGGTCAGTGGCCAGCGCGGCCGATGCCGGCATTGTCTGGCCGGCCCGAACGTGAAGGGGTCGAAAGCATCGCACCGAACAGCCCTCTCCGTGTCGGACTCGTGGCCGTTTCCGTGTACTCGTGGTCGTGCGAAAACAGTTCCCTGCAGCCTGGGCGCCATCGACCTGCGTGTGTGGTCGCTCGCGCACTGGATGCGTGCTGTGGGTGTTTCAGGACTGCCTGGTCTCGCACGTCAGCTCGAAGGCTCGACCCGCGCCGCCGCTGTCAGGGGTGGTCCGGGGCCGCGTTGGAACGCCCCGAGCCGGCGGTACTGTCGATCAATCGGGCCAGCGCGAACGTCGCGGCGGCGCTGGTGCACAGTGGGAGCAGTTCGTCGGCGAGCGCTTGATCGGCGGGCGATCGCGCTGCCGCGGCGAGGGCATGGATCGCGGCGGCGTCGGCGTCGGGCTGTGCAAGCGCTACTGACATTGCGCGTAACGATGCCGACGTCCCAGGGCGTAGGCGATCACGGACGTCAGCGAACGCAGTGGCTGCTTCCGCTGATCCGAGTGCAGCGAGGGCGAGGAACTCCGCTCGGGCCACAAGTAAGGCTCCTGAATTGCTATCTCGTGGTGGCGGCGCCTGCGGGGTGAGGGGGCTCATCGGGCGACGCGGTTGTCGGTGTCACCCATCGGAGCGCCGGATCGACCGGGCCGCACGACAGGCGCGGCAAGTGCGGCGTGGGCGAGGGACATGATCATCAATGGGGCCGTTCTGCTGTCGACACGCGGCGCCGCACCGTGGCCGGTGCGCCGAGCCGCTCGTGTCCAGGGTGGGTGCCCCGACACACCCCACCCCTCGCGGGTGCCGACGGAACGCGCACTCCTGCCTTCCCGGTAGGGCTGCAGTCGAATAGTTCCAAACCAGCACAAGAACAGCCCTTTTCAGGCTACCCCGAGGTCGACGCCGACGGTCGCCGCTCCTGTCGTACGGAGCGACACAGCGCCCTGGGTGTCGCGATCGGAAACGTTCGGGCAGGAAGCCCCGTGTGCCGGCCCATGGATCAGGGGGTGCAGTCGACGCGGGGTGTTGCTGGACGGCTGCGGCGGCAGATCGGGGGATGGTTGAACCGGTCCGGAGGCGGGCACCACTGGGCGGTGGGATGGGACGAACGGGGCCGACGGGACCGGCTCTGGCATCGGGTACTGCACGTCGCACAGAACCGGCCGGACCGCGGCTGTATCGACGCGGTGGCCGTCGTTGCTACCGAGGCGTTGGGCATGCCTGGCTGCGAGGTCGTGATCACTGTCCGGACCGCTGCTTCCGGATCGTCGCCGATGTTCGCGCACATCGTCGCCTCGACCGCATCGTGGGCGGCTGATCTGGACGCATTACAGAGCGCCGCAGGGGAGGGTCCTTCGTTGTCGGTGATGCGCACCGGTGTCCCCGGGGTGGCCGTCGATGCCCGCTCCCTTGCTGGGCGGTGACCGGGACTGGCAGCGATGACGCCGGACGGTTTCGATGGGGCGATGTTCGCTTTCCCTATTGCAGCCGATTCGGATGCGTTCGCCACCCTGACCGCCTATCGGTACTGTCCTGCTGCCTCGACACCGGCTATGGCAGCGGCCGGAATGGATCTGGCGGCGATCGCAGCAATCGCGTTGACAGAACATTTCGCCGATCATGTACAACGCATCGAATCGGCCGTCGACGGCGATGACATCAGCATCGCCGTCGGGATTCTATCTGCCCGACTCGAGCTGGCGGCAGACGATGCCGCTGCGTTACTACGCGCGACCGCGTTCGGGCAGGGGATGCGGCCCTGTGATATCGCCGCGGACATCATTGCCGGCCGCTCCGACCCTTTCGACCGATAGAAGGAGTCGAGAGGCGACGCCACCAGACCCGAAGGAAGCCGGCGGTCACGCTGCCATCAATGGTCGTGGGGGGTCGACACGCAAAGAGCATGGCGGAATGCTGCCGCAGTTGTCGGCCGCGGGATAGGCAAGTGGGCGAACGCGACACGATACGGCGATCAGGGCGCACAGCACGAGTGGGCAGCTTTCGACGGATGCACGTCAGAAAAACCACGACAAGCCGACCCGTCGGCGCGCACGCGCGGGCCGGGACACTGTCGGGAAACCCTGACGATTTGAGCAATCCCACGTTGAGCAATCCCACGGTCGGCGTTCTGGTTCACCGTCGTTCTGGTTCACCCGGGAACGCGTCGGGCACGCGAACCCGCCTGCCGTCTGCGTGTTCTACCGTCGCGCAGGTGCGGTCCGAGCGCGGAGCGTCCGCCCTCGACGATGATACTGTTTCGTATAAGTCCTTGTGGAGGTGGTTGCGATGGCGCTGATGCCCGATCTGGAGCGGGATCTCCGGTCGATTCCCGCGCAGCGGGAGTTGCTGCAGCTGCGGCTGTTGAGGACGGTCGCGCACGCCGTCGATGCCGGGATCCCGCAGCGAGTGATCGCCGCCAATCTCGGTGTCGCTCAGCCGGAGGTGAGCCGGATCGTCAAGAAGCTGCGGCTGCAGCCCTGGGCGCGTCGGCGAAGCCCACGCGAGGTGTTGCTCGAACACGCCGCGCAGCTCATCGATCACGACGCGATGATGACCGAGCTGACCGCGTGGGACTACACCTACGGACACGACGCCGATGATGATCCGATCGGGGACAGCTACATCCGCGGCAGCTGGGACCAGATCGAACGCGCCGGTGACCTGCTGAGCGACGAGGACTACCGCGCCCTCCTCGACGCCACCGCCGATCGACGTGCGCAGGCGAATGCCCGCTGATTCGGCAACATCGGTCTCCGTAGAACTCGAGGCGTGGTGCCGGCCGGGCGGGGTGCTGGACAAGGACGGACCACGCGCCTCGATCAACATCTTCGATCCGGTCCCGCGTCGACGGACCCGCGACGGAATCGTCGAGGCGTACCTGTCCGAGCAGACCGAGGTCAGTGTCGGTCGCCAGTGCCTGGCGCTCGCGACCGCCGGGCCACCCGGTGTCGGTAAGTCGTCGAGTGTCGAACGACGACACCTCGCGGGCAGAGGGTGGCGGGTGTTGGACGCCGACCGCGTCAACGACTACCTACTGCGCGGCGCACTCGACGCCGGCGTCTACGACGACCTGCTGGCCCGCATACTGCCCGACGGATATCGGGTACTGCCGCGCGAGCTCGCGACCCTGGTGCACAGCGAGTCGACGAAGCTCCTCGATGCGATCACCGACATCTGCATCAGCAGAGGCGAAAACGTCGTGTTGGAGGGAACATTCAGCTGGCCTGGCTCGGTCCGCGGCTGTTGACCGACCTCGCATCTTCCGGGTACGACAAGTTCACCATCCTCGACGTCGAAGCGCCCGCCGACATCACCCGAGCCCGGGCGTTGACCCGGTGGTGGCGCGGCCGCGTCGCCGCAGTGGGCGGCGGCGACCCCATGGGTGGGCGCTTCACTCCCGGTTTCGTCATCGACGCCCTGTACACGCCAGGCTTCGATCGGACCATCTGCGTGCGTAACGCCCGCGCCGCGTTCGATCACCCACTCGCCGAACACATTCCGACAGTCGAGCTATTGATCGAACACCTCGGCGCTGACGACGAGACCTGGGTGAAAGAGGCTGGTGTCGTGGTTTACCCGACCACCACCACACAAGGGCCGCCGACGGGCTGAACCATGAAAGCCGACAGATAAGGAGTATCAGTGAACGACACCATGTTTAGGCGGTTGAACGAACGGATCGACAGACTGCAAGTGGCTCCGCTGATCGCGCATACCGTGGCCGCCTACGCGGCGGACCGGGAGGCGCCGAACCGCGCATACCGCGCAGGGCTGGTCGACCTCGACACCGCCGCCCGGCTCACCCCGACGGAGATACGCGCGCTGCTCGCGACGTCACCAGCATGTCCAGAAGATAAGTCAGCAGACACCTGACGCTTGGCGCCGTCACCGGCGCCGGCCAATGGTCTCTGCCGGCCGATGGTCGGTGACGCCGACGCGCTGCACATCGGTTCGGCCACCCGACCGACGCGGAGAACGCTGCAACGCAACGCAGACCGACATCCTCCATGCCCGGGCTATGAATTGTCACTATGACAATTCATAGATCGCGGGGCAGCAGCCGAGCTTCGCCTGCTTCGGTGACCTGGGCTCGCGGTCGGCAAGGCGGTTGCTGCGTCCACAGGTACGGCCTTACGTATGGGCTCACCGGTCGTAGGTGGCATCGGAGGACTCGGTGCTGGTTTCGCCGGACATGGATTGCATCACGCCGCGCCGCGATGCCCGTACGGTGACGGCCGTCCACGGCCAGCGTACTGAGGTTATGGCAGATGAACGTCAAATCCGTTGCGCCGCTACGCAACGCAACGATACCGGTAACGTGACGTATAAGGTGGTGGCGAGTCTGAAAACCGTCTGGACCGGCGCTGCGCGGCGCCAAACATTGTCAGCCCGGCTGCAGCGATCACAGTCGCCCACATCTCGCCGGCCGCGCCTGCGCCCTCACCGGCGCCATCCCACCAGGAGACACCGACCGACACCGCATACACCACCAGCAGCACCGCGAGCAGCGAAGCCAGAACGCGGCGGCGTCGATCGATCACTACCGAGACCGCGACCGGGCCCGTACCTCTACTCCGCCCGAAAGCCACACAGCATCCATCGCTGCGGGCTCGGCATCGTTACCCCGTCGGCCTCGACACGGCCACCACGATCACGCGATGAGCAGCAGCCTCTCGATACCCGGGCAGCAGTGCCGGTACGACGCGACGATGCCGGGCGACGGTGACCGCGCTGGGGCGGTGCACTGTCGATTGCCACACCGACCGAACACGGCGCGGGGGGCGACTCGGCGATCGAACCGGCGGGTCGGACAGGCGTTGAGACGCCGGCGATCAGCCAGGAGGTGTGCACGAACGGTCCCGGGCGGCTCGCAGCGCTAGTTCGGCGAACCAAGGCTATCGCCGAACTTGCTGTGCAGGGACAGGTCTCGCCCGAATGAGCGGTGGTCCGGTCATTTTTAAGCCCGTCTACGACCCGCACTTCTGCGTGCCGTCGATGTCGCGGGCGGGTGCTGCTGCGGCGGCGACGAACTCCGCGGCGACGTCCCGTAGTTTGCGGTTGGTGTGTTGCGACATTTCCGCCAACCGGATGAATGCGGTGTCAGCGTCGATGCGGTGGGTGGCCATCAGAATGCCTTTGGCTTGTTCGATCGGGGCCCGGTGTTCGAGTGCGAACCGTAGCTGCGCTACCTCGGTGCGGAGCCGGTCGAAGCGGGCATAGTCGCCGAGTGCCCGCGCCAACGCCCCGGTCAACGAGGTCAGGGTTACGACGTCGGCGTCGGCGAACGCGGCGGGGGCTTCGCCGTAAAGATTGAGCGACCCGAACCTGGTGCTTGCCCCGTAGAGCGGGGCGGCGAGGAACGAGTGCACGTTCTCCTCCCGTGCTGCGTCCACGAACACCGGCCAGCGCGTTTCCGCGGCGATCGCGTCGACCCGCACGATGTCCCCGGTCCGAGCTGCATGCAGGCACGGGCCGTCACCCACCTCGTATTGACGTTGATCGACGATCAACGTGCGGGCATCGCTGTGCACGGCGGTGAACACACGTTCGCCCAGAGTGAGAGACACCCCGGCGCTGTCTGCGCCGGAGATCGCGGTACGGGCCAGCGACACCAACACCCGCAGCGCGCTGTCGAGGTCGGTATCGGTGTCGATGCGAGTGCCCAACGCCGCCGCGAGGTCGCGGTCTTGATGCACGCCGCCCCACCGCACACGCGGCGCCGGAGTTTCAGGCGCCGACACCGCGATCGTCGCATCGTTGAAATCCGATGTAGTCACTCACCAATTATGGGCACCGTGCACGATGAATGCACAAATTTGCCGCGGCGCCGCACAAGACGACTTGCGCTGCACCGACAGACCATCTCAGCGTGGTTGTCGTCTCGAACAGATGCACTCGACTCGTGGGTCGGCCCGTCGACTGCCGCGGATGTTGCCGGCCGCGTGGATACGACATCGATGCCGCATCCACGCCGACCGCGAGCTGTGGTCTCAACAACGCAGCCACACCAAGCTACCCCTTCACCCGCGCCCGCCCACACCGCCGGGCCGGCCGGTCGGAACTCGGATGCCGATGCGCGCACCGGACATCTCCGGAGAAGGACGAGGCATGGATCACACCGAGCACCGTCATCACCGGTCGCGGGCGGCCTCGGATCAGACCCAGAAAGGAAAATATGCGGCAGAGACCATTGGACCGGGGCCGGCGGGTGAACGTGCAGACCGGGCGGTTCGCCCGCGGCCATCGAGGCATCCGGGGGTCATGATGGTGCTGTCGTAAATGTGGTCCACATTTCGGGTCATCGGATGGGTGGCGGGACGGTGACGTCGTCGGGGGGGGGTGTAGACAACAGGTATGAACGTCGGCGACCGTTGTCACCTCACTGCGGGAGCCCGCACCATCGACGTCACGGTTCGCGGTGTCAGAGACGATGGTCTCGTGCTGGTCCGAAACACCGAACACAGCTCCGATGGCTACTCTTTCCTCGTCCGCAGCGAGACCCTCGTCCCCGCACCGTAGAGCGGTCATCGCCGGAAGCATTCTGTTCTTCGGCGAGTCGACCACCACCGCAGGCACGTGGTTGTTTCTCGGTGGCAGCATCGAACTGTTGATTCGTCCCGTCATCCGGCTCTCCCGTCGGGTGCACCTGCAGCGAGTTCGAGCGCGCACGGCACCCGCCGAGACCAGCGGCGACTTCTAGAGCACCCGCCACCACACCTCCGCCGCGGTACCGGCGGCGACCAAGCTGGACGTCCAGCGAAACCTGCCTTCGTCGCCTGCAGTGCGTTCACCCGGCGGGTGCACGCGTCGACGGGCGCACTGGTGTGGGTTTGCCCTGCCCGCGCGGCGGGTAGCCGCAGCAGACGAGACATCGGTGAGGACGAGTGTGATGGACACAGTGATCTGGACCGAAACAGCTGAACGCATGTCATGGTGGTGCGCCGTTCTCGGCCTCGACGCCGCCGACGTCGATCAGCGACAGAAGGCCGCCCGGGACGGTGTCGCCGAAACGTCCCGAACCGTAATTGCGGCGTGAGGTGTCTGTCGCAGTACGTGACCTGCAATTCGGGAGTACGGGATCTGCAGTCGGACCCGCAGTGGCGCGTGCGATGTCGAGGGTGTCAGGTGTCGGTTGGGTCGCAGCAGCCGGCAATGATGTCGTCGGCTACCTCTCGGGGACGTTGCCCCCGCCCGAATGCCGTCGCGCGGAGCAGAGCTCCGGCGTCGCTGGCCGCTAGATGATGACGAGCGGCCAATATCCCCACCGCGATAGCGACACCGTCGCCGTCGGTGTCGGTTTCGATGCGGTGAACATAGTCGCTGAGGTGCTCGGACAACACGAGCGCTGCGATCGCGGCCACCTCCATGCCCAAGTCGGCGATACCGGGGGTACTAGCGGCGGGTCGACGAAGATACGCGGTGAGGGTGGCGAACGGAGAGGCATGCGAGCCGACGGGGAATGCGAAGATCGCGCCGTCGTAGTCGTGTGGTGTCATCGCCGCCAGCCCCGGCCACTGCCCGGCAAGTGCGCGGGCATCGACAGCGACACCGGGGACTCCGCTGCGCAACGCGGACAGTGACGGGCCTTCCCCGGCCGCGCTTTGCAGTGCGTCCAGATCAGCCGCCCACGTCGCAGTCGCTGCGATGATGTGCGCGTTCATCGGCGACGAACCGGGGTCGGCGCGGGCTGTGATCACGACCTCGCAGCCTGGCATGGGCAAAGAATCGGCGGCCACCACGGCGACGGCGTCGATGCACTCGATTCCGGGCCGCGCCGCCGCGGCATGCGCTACCCGGTGCCACAGCCGGTCGCGTCGGTCCCGATCGCCCCATCCCATCGCACAGTGGTGCCCACCGGCGCAGGTGTTCAATCCTTCGGTGTTCCGCTGTCCGCTGTCCGCGGTTCGCGGTCAGGTCACGAGTATCCACGGGTTGGACCAAGCTTTTTCAGACTGGGTGGTGTGGGCCGACGCCGACCGGGTCATGGAGAGCACAGGGCCGGGCACACGCGCGCTCGGCCAGTGGGGGTAGTGCGGTGACCGAGGACAAGCAGCTCTATCGTGCGATCGCTGATTTGGCGCGGTCCATGCATCATTCGACTACTGCTGACCCGGTGACCCAGGATGCGGTCCTCGGCGAGCGTTCGACAAACACACTATCGAGCAAACCGAGCCATTGGCCGCGCACATCGCGGTCGGGATCTCGATGACGCGCCGCGACGAACAATTCCGGTCCGCGCTCGCCTCCCGCGACATCATCGGACAAGCCAAAGGAATGATCATGGAACGGTTCGACGTCGACGCGCTCCACGCACTCCAGATGCTTCCCGCCCAGTCACAGAACAGAAACACTCCCGTCGCCGCCCTCGCCGCCGAACTGGTCGAGACCCGCCGAACACCGCGGAAGCCGTGACAATCCCCGCCCTGAATTTTCCGGTCGCGCGTCGACCGGGGCAGGGGCCGATGAACGCCCCGGCGTCGCCATGCGACCCGGGACGCTGCGAGTCGCGAAAAAAGGGGGGCGGGTTTTTCTCGGTGGCGGACAGCACCGAGCGCAGTCCTTTGACGCGGCCTGGCGTGGTGAAAGCTCAGCGCCGAGTCCTGGGGACGTTAGGGTTGCTGCACAACCGATACCCGAACGGCGGGTGTTGCAGAAAAGGTGGTGTGTGCCCCTCATGACGATCGACGACGCCGGCGCCGGATCCCTCGAGGTGTCGGTGACCCAGCACGAGGAGACGATCGTGCTCTCGGTGCGCGGTGAGGTGGATCTGGTGACCGCCCCGCAGCTGACCGAATCCATCGACGCCGTCCTCGCCGAGCACGCCCCGCCGGCGTTGATCATCGACCTGACCGATGTACCGTTCCTCGCCTCGGTCGGTATGACCGTCCTCCTCGACGCCAGCCGGCGCGTCACCGACGCCACCGAGTTCGCCGTCGTCGCCGACGGGCCCACCACAGCGCGGCCGTTGACACTGCTCGGCCTCGACCAGGAAATGACTCTCTACACCGATGTGGCTACGGCCGTGGCGGCGCTGTCCCCGACCGAGCGGTGACCGAGTAGCCGACGATGAACGGGCGGGGTCCGTGGAGTGAACACCCCACGTACGGGGTATCGGATCGGCATGGCTGACACAGCGATGCCCACCGGTGCCACCGGGTCGCCGTCGCCCCCGATCGAACTGATGATCGCGGACGTCCCGGCCACCCCGGACAACGCCGCAGCGGTCCGGCACACCCTCTCCTCCTGGCTCACCGCCGCCGGAATCGACCCCGACCGGCGCCCCGATGTCGAACTGGCCGTCTACGAAGCCCTCGCCAACACCGTCGAACACGCCTACCACGACGCCCCCGCCCCAGCGCCGGGAACATTCACCGTCCACGCCTGCTACCCCGGTGCCGGACACGTGCTGGAAGTAGCAGTCAGCGACCACGGCCGGTGGCGAACACCGACACCGGACCCGGTCCGCGGCAACGGATTGCCGCTGATCACCGCCGTGACCACCGGTTCGGAAGTGACCCCGTCCGGCGAAGGAACCACCGTCACCATGCGCTGGAACACCGATGTACCGGCACAGGTCGGCGCCACGAACGCGAGATAACGCCCGAATGACCGGGAGCGGCGCGATGCCTGCCGCCGCAGCCGTAGACGCCTTCCCGAACCGCCGCGGCGAAGCCCCGTGTGGACTCGTCCGGCCGAGGCGCCACGACGACAATCGCACTAGCTCACGCCGCGTCAGATCGCTGCCACGCTTGCGCGCCTGCCTATCGAGGTGTCTCTCCGTGTATCGAAAATAGTCAATACTCTTCGATACAGACGGTACCGCTCCGGGGTTGTTCATCAACGAGGTGCAAGAACTCGAACCTGCACTGCTGCAGGTGATTCCGCGACCCAGCACCGGCCGGCGCAGCGCGAATGGCCGTTCTTCCTCTTCTGCGGGCCTTCCAGCTTCAGTGGCAACCAACATCGTTCCGGGGCCGCGGTCACCAATTTCTACGGACAGAACACCCCATCCCAGGGGAGAACGCCCGCTGGGTTGGCGTCATCGCCGCCACGACCACCGGGCGCTCGTAGCCCGGCACCGCCGCACCCTCGTCCCGGCCCGAGCCGAGGAATGGCGTACGCAGCTGGAGGATGTCAGGCGATGTCTTCGTTCATGCGCAGTCGGCGGCTGCACATACGCAGCAGGGCTGCGACTGCGGCGCGGTCGAGATGCGGCGGACGCGCGGGACCACGGAGCAGAGTATCGAGGCGGGCGAAGAATTCACGCGGGCTGATTCCGAATCCGACGACGATGTCCTCGGCCGGTCCGCCGCCATAGGGCAGCCACCGAAGTGCGAAGTCGATGATGCGGTCGTCCTCGCTGCGCCCGGCCTGCGTCATGGTCCCAGTATCACCCGGCGCGGGCCACGGCGCCCGGTGACCCGCCGATAATGCACGTGTGGGGGCAGGCTGCCCGCCAGGCGGTCGGGCCCCTGTCCGGATCGCCTGATCGACAAAGTGTTCAGTGGGGAATTCTGCGAACTTCAGGTCAGAGAATTCGGGCGAGTCGGCGGCGGGCGTCACGTTCGACGAACAGGGGCACGAAGTCGCGGATCGCGCCGCCGTCGAACCGGCGATGCGCAGCCGTGATCGCCTCCTCGACCGCCGCAGCCGAGATGGAGGCGAATTCGACGGTGAGGCGACCGCGAAGGTCGCCGAGTGCGCGCTGTTCCTCGGCCGAGACGGCTATTGTGCTCATGTCTGAACAATGTCGTAATTGGTGACTCGTTTCAAGGGGGCCGGACGCAGTTACTTGCCTGTCGTTCAGTACCGGATCGGACATGACGCAGGTCGGTGCCACGCAGCACGAGTGCGCGCCGACACCGGTGCGGTGAAGCTCACATACGAACAGCATGTGTGTTCGCCTGTGCCGGGAATGGGGTGATCACATGCGACGACCAGGCGGTGCACCGGGCCCACATCCTCACTCCCATCCCACTGGCTTCACTGCGGCGGTTGCGGCAGGACCGCGTGAAGTACTCGTGCGGCGTGGTCGTGACCGGCCTGGCCTGGGTGGGTGAGCGGATCGGCTGCAACACACAACCCGGCCACGGCGCCGACGACGAGGGCAGCGATGTCGGCGGCGTGAGCGCGGTCCTCGAGGGCGGCCGCAGGCGTGGAGAGGGCGGAGGTCACGAATGCGCCCCAGAGAGCGTAGATGCTGTCGAGTCCGGTGCGGTGCGCGATGGGCGACATCTCGAGGCTGTGCAGTGCCCGCGCCACGGGATCGGTTGCTGCGTCCTCGAGTACCGCATGAGCGAACTCGCGCACTCTGGCCGGCCCCGATTCGCGCTGGTGGTGCGCGGGATCGGCGCACCACCGGGCAGCGCGGCGGTGTCCTTCGCGGTAGAGCTGCGCCAGCAGATCGGCGCGATCACGATATCTACGGTAGAGCCGGGCCCGGGTGATGCCGGTGACCTCTTCAATGTCGCCGACAGTGACCGCAGATATTCCTCGCGACAACACGATCCGGGCGCACGCGTCGGGCACTGCGGTGAACGAGCGCGCCGTATCCGGCCGTTGCCACGTCGAGTCGCCCGTGTCGTCGTCGATACGCGGTATCACTTCTTCGTTCATCCCCGTCGTCGACCTCGGCGGTGCATCATCGACTGTGGACACCACGGTATTGAAACACCCGCGGCGGACGCCGGCCCGGTGCAACTGACCCAGGCCGGCCGTCGAACGCACGGCGATATCGACTGGCCGCTGTTGTGCGCGAGAAGTCTTGCCGAGGTGTTCGGCGCCGCATTCGACACACACCGCCCGCGGTCGACGACCTATACACCCCGTTCGACATACGTAGGAAGCGCCCAGCACACACGACTGTCGAGGGCGTCTGGCTAGTCGGTCTGCGGAGGCGACGATTCGGATCCGAGACGAACCAGCTCTGCAGCCAATTCGGTGACCGGCACGTTCTGGGTTTGAGACAGTTCTCTGATCAACTCGAACGCGTGCACGGCGTCGATGCGGTAACGCTCCATCAACATCCCTTTCGCTTGGCCGATCAGATCACGGGAGGCAAGCCCGGAGCTGAACTGTTCGGCCTTGTTCGCGGCGTAGAGCGCCACCGCGGCGTGGGTGGCCAGTACCGCACCGAGTTGCTCGTCCTCATAGCTGAACGCATTCGCCTCGCGTGCGAACAAGTTCAGGGCGCCGATCGTGTCATCGCTGGCGTACAGCTGGAACGACAAGCTGCTCGAGATTCCGGCTTCGACGGCAGACGGACCGAACGCCGGCCACCGCGGATCGGTACGAAAATCGTCGCAGCGCACGAACGCCGCGGTACGCGCGGCATCGACGCAGGGGCCTTCACCGACACGTTCTTGAAGTTCGTCCAACCGCACCGGTAGATCACTCGTCGCTGCATGCGACCGATACTTTTTCGCGCCTTCGACGATCAGAACGTCGGCGCAATCGACCGCATCGATCAACGCAGTTGCACTGGCGGTCACCCCGCGCAACGTGTCCTCCACAGAAGAAGGAGCGAAGAACGTCCTCGTCATCTGCGCGATTACACGGCTGAGATCGACACGCGGGCTTTCCTCGCTGTTCATCATCCGACCCTACGCTCCGGTCCAGCCGCGATGCCTCACCGGGCAACCGACAACCCAGCAGCCGCGGCTCTGTCTGCTGGTGCGTCCATGCCCGGACAAACGGCTCGCACGCTCCGCTGATTCGTCCGTCAGCGGACGGCGCCGATCGACAATCACATCAGCTGAAGAAACGTGGCTGAGCCGACGACAGCCGAATAGTGGACAAGTCGGAGGTTCGCCGTAGGACAGCGATGTTCCGTGTGGGCGCGCGATGGCGTTGCTGCTGCTGCGCGCCAGGACAGACTGCAACGCTGGACATCGAACCGCCGATAGCGCCGTCGTCTCGGCGCAGGCCGAGCAAACGGGTGATCGCCCAGCACGGTGAGGGCGGCAGGCGGGGTCGTCGGGACACTCGACAGTCGGGTGTGCCGCCGCGCCGCGGCAGCGATCCGAACCGGCAGCGACGCTTGCTGGTCGAGGTTGTCGTGTGTCAGCTGTGCAGCACGACGCGGATCGACTGCGCGCGCAACTGTTGTTGTCGGTGCATCTAGTGGCACCGAGAAGCGAGCGTGGCCAAGCCTGGACCGTGCAAGTCTGCGGTCGCGTGTCGGCGTCCGGTCATCGCCATCAGCAACGCTTCTGCAGGCCCACGTACTGTCGGACCTCGACCGTGGGACCAATCGAGGTCGGTTGCAGAAAGGGCCAGTCCGCGTAGTCGGACGGCTCCCCGGATCGGTGGTGCGTAGAGCGCAAACCGCAACGCGACCAGAAGTCGGTCCGAGTCGATGATTCTGTGCAGCCCGAGCGGTCGGCGCACATCTTGTTGATGAATCAGTCCATCCACCAATGCGATTCGGCCGCCGAAACCGGCGGTGAGACCCGTGGGACGTTCGTGTCGACGAAACACCTCGACCAACTCGTCGGGCTGCGAACTCGCGAGGGAGTCCACGCCGAGCTGGTTGATGCGGGCGGGCGCGAATCGTGCCTCGACATACCGCTGGATGAGGCCGCGGCGATCGAGCACATCGAAGCTGATCGTGTGTGCCGCGACGTCCTTGACCGACCATCCCGAGCACAAGCTCGGCGACGACCACTGCTCGCTGGTCAACCCCTCCAGCAAATCGGCGAAGTCGGACCGCTCCGCACTAGCGAGAGCCATGTAGTGAGCCATGTAGTTCAGCCCTTTCTGTCACTCGAACTCGAACCTGTCCGAATTCACCTCGCAGCTATTGAACCGCACTTCGGACGCGTCGGCTGTGTTCGTAGCGTCCACCGGATCCGACTCACAACGCCGAGCGCCGAGCGCGTGACACGCCGCGTGCCCGTCGGACCTTCAGCTTGAGGCAGCAGGACGAGCGCCTGGCAGCGCCAGCGATGGGGGGAAGCCTGATGTGAATCGGGTCCGTCGAACCCTCGATTCGCGCCGCTGGAGACTCGGCACCGGAGTTCTCTGTGTATCTGCGGCCTATCGACCTGCGTGCCCGAACACCGACTGCTGACCGCTCTCGCATCCTCCGGGTACGACGAGCTCTTGTGAACGACAACAGATTCGGGCGTTAAACGGACGCATCGAACGACCAGCGGATGGCTCCGCTTATTGCACACACCGTGCACGCGTTCGCGGCCCGGCCACCAGGGAATGAATCGGGTGTACAGCACGAGGCTGGTCGACCTGGATGCGGTCGTCGAACTCGCCCCGGCGGAGATATGCGAGCTGTTCGAAACACCTCGGGCACGTCCGAGACGGAGCAGCGGACACTCGGCCACGACGGCCGGCGACACCGCCCGGTTCGGGGGGGCGATGCGCTGAACGTGGGTTCGCCGGGTGTGCGGGCTGCCTGGCGCCGCTGGTGCCGGGCAGCCCGCACTGACGGCTGTGGGTGACGGTGGTTGGCTCCCCGCCGTGAGTGCTCGTGTCAGGCGTCTTGGACGTTCTCGCGCGCTTGCTGTGTTCGAGTGCGGACATCGCCGGCGGCGTCGGCGCTTTCGTCCTTGACGGTGTGCGCGGCATCGGCTGCGGTGTCTTTGACCGACTGCGCTGCGTCCTGGGCTGGCTCGGCCAGGTTGTGTGCGACGTCTTTGGCGGCGTCGGCGGCTTCGGAGACCAGCGGCTCGGCGTTGTCTTTCACCGTCTGCGCGAGCTCGTGCTCCTTCTCCGAAGCGGGAATGAGCGCCGAGACGAGCAGGCCTGCTCCGAACGCGATCAGCCCTGCCGCGAGCGGGTTGCCCTGCGTTCGTGATCGCGCTGCGGACGGAACCGACGACGCGGTGTCCGCGGCCGAGGACACCGCTCCGTGCGATGCGTCCGCGGCGTCGTGGGCAGACCCCATCACACGATCGCGCAGACCGGCTACCGATCCGGTCACCCGGCCCACCTTACGGCGGGCCATGGTGGCCGGATTCGCCTCGTAGGCAAGGGAATCGACATCGGAACTCAGGGTGCGGCGGGTGCGCTCGATGTCGGCGCGGATCCGGTCGGGTTCGGAACTGGGGGTGGTCATGATCTCTCCTGGGGGTGCGGGGTCAGGGCGTCGGGAATGTCTTTGACCGTCTCGGTGGTGCGGGGTAAACCTGTGGCTGTGCGCAGCGCACCTCGCCCGGTGACAGCGAGAACGGCTGCGATGACGGCCCAGATCACCGCCACGACGAGCGCGGACCAGCCGCGGCCGATCGCGTTCCCCAATGCCCACCACAGGGCGATCGACAAGAACAGCGTGACGAAGAATCCAGCCAGCGCCGCCCCGGTGAGCATGGCGGCGCCTTTGCTGGCGCGGGTGGCGGTCTGTTTCGCTTCGGCTTTGGCGAGCGCAAGTTCTTGCTGCATCAGCAGCGACAGATCTTCACCGACCGCGGACAGCAGTTCACCGATCGAGGGCGGGTCGGGAACGTGGTCGCCGTGGGTACCGGCTGGAGTGCTCACGGCTGCAGCCCCGTGTTGGGGGCCCGGTAACCCGGTTGCGCGGTATAGCCGGTGTTCTGGATCGGCCGCTCGGTGGGCGAGACGAATTCGCTGCCCGCGTCCGGGGGGAACTGGCCGACCGGCTCGGCGGCGGGCACGATCGGCCGCGCATCCGACGGACGCTGCGGAGCCGGCGGCGACGGTGTGTGCGGCACCTGGTCGCGGCGCTCTGCCTGCGGCGAGGTACCGGTGTCGTCGGCGAGCAGACCGCGCCCGAGTCGGCCGGCGAGCAGGCCCGCTCCCGCGGCGATCGCCAGGAACGCACCCGGCCGGCGACGAGCGAAGCGGGTGACCTCGTCGAGCACATGACCGGGTTCGCGGTCATCGAGCCACGACGCAACAGAACCTGCCCGGTCGGCTACCTGATGGACGAGATCGCTTGCCACACCCGGGTTGTCACTGGACTGGGCAATCGTGCCGAGTTCGTCGCCGAGCGCTCTGAGCCCGGACGCGAGCCGCTTCTGCTGGGCCGAGGCCTGCTCGGTGAGTTCGCCTTTGGATTGGTGCAACAGCTCTTTGGCTTGGTTCTTCGCCTCGCCGGCGACCTGCTGGGCTTGTTCCTGCGCGACACCGGCAACGTGTTTGCCGGCGTCGGCGGCGCCGCCGGCGACCTCGCCGGCTTGGTGCGCGGCGACGCCGGCGGTCGAATGGCCGCCGACATCTGCTGCTTTCGGGTTCACGGCGTGCTGCGGTGACGAAAAGCTTTGCGGCACGGCAGATTCGGGATAGTGCGGGTCGGAAGTGTGTTCTGGAGGAAAGGAGGTCGAGTCAGTCATGTCGATCCCAACTGTTGTTCGAAAGAGACAGATGTCGGGTGGAGTCGGGCGCGTGCGCGACACCGAACTGTCATATCCACAGCGGCGCACACTGCTGTACGACCGAGCTGCAGTGACACCCGCATAACCCCATCGGCGGGGATCAAACGTGTGGCCTCGATGCGGCGCGGGGCGCCGAGACGGGCGACTGTCGATCGTGTACTGAAGTACCCCAGGTTTAGTTCCGTTCTTTGTAGGAGGATGGAGCTATGCCACGTCAGTACCCGCCGGAGTTCCGGCAGCGAGCAGTGCGCATGGTGGAGACGGTGTTGGAATCCGACGCCGAGCTCTCGGAGTTCGAGGCGATT